>JBKDUV010000310.1:0-5460 GCA_046339335.1 Planctomycetia bacterium
TGGCTCCACCGCCAAGATGCTTGGTGAGGCGGCGATCTGCCTGGCTGTTGAGGTCTCGCGTGCCGATTGTGGCGGCGGATGTCTGGACGCCGGCGGCGAGAGTCAGCGATCCTCGAGCGGTGCGTCGGCCATCACGGCCGCGTCGAGCGTCCCCCCGGCGAAGCCCTCGAGGTTCATGAGCACGAACCGGGTCGCGTTCCAGAGCTTGTTGGAGAAGTTCCGCCCTGACTCGAATTTCTCGCTCACCGCCGGACCGCGGGGGAGGGTGAGGTCGGCCTCGGCCGAAGCCCATTGCGTGCGGAACGGCTTGCCGCACTTCGGGCAGTCGATCCGCGGCCGCACCCGGTTCTGCGAAGTCTGTTCGACGAGGTGCCCGCAGGCCGGGCACTGGAAGTCGACCGGCATCCGCACGTCCTGCGTCTCCGTCGCCATGCCGGCGAGGGCGAACCGCAACGCGTCGGCCCCGAGCGTGTCGATGACATCGACCGGGTCGACGCCGTTTCCCTTGCTCTTGCTCATCGTCTCGCCGTACCGGTCGAGAATTTTCGGGTGGATGTAGACCTCGCGGAACGGGATCTGACCCATGTCGAACAGGCCGAGAATCACCATCCGCGCCACCCAGAGCGTGAGGATGTCGCGGCTGGTGACGAGCGTGGAGGTGGGATAAAACGCGGCCAGGTCCGGGGTCGCCGCCGGCCAGCCGAGCGTCGAGTGCGGCCAGAGCGCGGACGAGAACCAGGTGTCGAGGACGTCGGGATCGCGGACGAGCGGCTGGCCTGACACCGCATCGACGTCGAGCGACTCGGCCGCCGAGCAGACGAACCAGCCGCCCGCGTCGTCGGGCCGCCAGGCGACGGTGTCGCGGCCGGCGAACGCGCGTTCGAGGTCGGCCTCCGTCACGCCGGCGACGTGCCAGATCGGGATCCGGTGCCCCCACCAGAGCTGGCGGCTCACCGGCCAGTCGCGCTTCTCCGAGAGCCAGTCGAGGTAGCTCTTGGCATACCGCTCGGGCACGATCCGAACGCGACCCGATGTCACGGCGTCGAGGGCCGGCTGCGCGAGTTCGTCCATGCGGATGAACCACTGGTCGGCGAGATAAGGCTCGATCGGCGTCTTCGAGCGGTCGGAGTGGGCGAGTTCGATGAGCCGGTCCTCGACACGCTCGAGCTGCCCGGCGGCCTCGAGATCAGCCACGACCTGCGTCCGCGCCTTCTGGATCGTCAGGCCCGCGTACGGCCCGGCCGCGGCGTTGAGCGTGCCGTCGGGGTTGAGGATGTTGACCTGCGGCAGACCCCGTCGCAGCCCGACGTCGTAGTCGTTCGGATCATGGGCCGGGGTGATCTTCACGCAGCCCGACCCCAGCTCCGGCTTGGCCCACTCGTCGGCGACGAGGGGGATCGCCCGGCCAAGCAGCGGAAGCCGCACCTGGCGGCCGTCGGCCGCAATTGCCGCCAGCGTCTGGAGCCCGGCCAGAACGTCGCGGCGCCGGGACGCGAGTTCCTCCAGATCACGATCGATGTCTGCGTGCTCCTTGAGGGGCGCCGCAGACCGCTTCTCGCGCAGGACCGCCTCGGCGGCGGCGAGAGCCGCGGCCGGTGCCGGATGCACCGCCACGGCGGTATCGCCGAGGAGCGTCTCCGGCCGGGTCGTCGCCACGGTCACGCTCGCCGGCTCACCGGGCCGCGGGTCGACGACGTCGTAGCGGATATGCCAGAAGTGACCCTTCACCTGCTCGTGAAACACCTCGTCGTCGCTGACGGCGGTCTGCAGGAACGTATCCCAGTTGACGAGCCGCTTCCCACGCTTGACGACGCCCTTTTCGAAGAGCCGGAAAAAGGCGGTGCGGACGGCGGCGGCGCACCGCTCGTCGAGCGTGAACCGGGTCCGGTCCCAGTCGCAGCTCGCTCCCAGGTCGCGGAGCTGGCCGAGGATCCGCTTCTCGTACTGCTCCTTCCAGGCCCAGATCCGGGCCACGAGCTTTTCCCGACCGACGTCGTGGCGGGAGAGCCGCTCTTCCTCGAGGAGCCGCTTCTCGACCACAGCCTGCGTGGCGATCCCGGCATGGTCGGTGCCCGGCATCCACAGGGTCACGCAGCCTTGCATCCGCCGGGTGCGGGCGAGCACGTCCTGGAGCGTGTTGTTGAGGGCATGCCCGAGATGCAGCGCACCGGTGACATTCGGGGGCGGGATGACCATCGAGAACACGGGCCGGCGATCGTCCGGGGCGGGCACGTCGGCGTGCCAGTGGCGGGCGGCGTCCCAGAGGGCCCGGCAGCGGCCCTGGGCCGCGCGATGGTCGTAGTGCTTCGGCAGTTCGTGCATGGGGGCTCCTGAAAGAGCCGCAAATGTAGCGAACGGCGGCACCGTTCCGCTAGCGCGCCGCACGGCGTTGGCGCAACGGCGAGCCAGGCGAGGTCTGGCAGCCAGACTGCAACAGGCAACGATCGCCTGCAGCGGCCGCGGCATACGCTCCGGCAGGTGCCGATCGTTCAGATGCGATGAGATGCGGCAGCATGCGTATCGTCGCGGTGCCGGCACCGGTATGCTCTGTCTCATGAACGGCCCCACCGCGCCAGGTCCGAACCCCGATTCCACTGCCACGGCGTCGGTATTCGCGGCCGACGCAACACCCGGAACGCAGGCCACACGCCCGAACGACGTGACGGCCGGATGGTTCGCGACGCTGGTGCGCACGGTGTGCCGGCCCGTTCCCGCCCTGGCTGCACTGGCGCTGGTCGTCTCCCTGGCATTTGCGGTCTTCGGGCCCGGTCAACCGGACGACGAGGGGGAGCACCTGCACGCCGCCTACCTCATGGGCCGCTGGGGCGAACGGCCGCACGAGGATTTTTTCCAGCACCATCCCAAACTCCTGTGGACGATTCTCAGTCCGGTGTTCCGCTTCGGGCCCGTGTCTCCGACGGGTGCCGTTTTCGCAGGCCGCTGCCTGGTCGCGATCCTGCTGCTGGCAACCTTTCTGGGCGTCGGCCGCATTGCCCGCGGGCGGCATGCACGCTGGCTGTCACCGCTGAACAGCGCCGCAGTACTTGCCGCCTTTACGGTCGTCGTCTACCCCGAAGCGGTCGCACTCCGGCCGGAGACCCTGGGCCTGCCGCTGACCGTCTGGGGATGGACGTTCGCCCGCGGGCGGCATCCCGGGGCCGCACTGGCGGGAGGTTTTCTCGCGGGCCTGGCCTGCGAGGCCGCGCCTCGATTCCTCGCCGTTCTGCCGATCTTCGTGATTCCCTCCCGACCGGACCGCGCGGAGCCCGAGTGGAAGCGTGTGATGGCAGTCATGGCGGGATTCGTGGCGGGCTTCGTCACGGCGGCGGTCGTGAGCGGACAGACGCCGTCCGAGATCCTCTTCAACATCCACTTTTCCGCACTGCTGCAGAAGATCGGCGCGGGCAGTTCGTTCCAACTGCCGTCGATGGCCGCGACGCTGCTCTGCCTGTTCCTGTTTTTCCGCCACGTCGTGCCCGCGGAATTCAAGGCTGCCCGCGCGTATCCGGCCTGGGAGGCGGCCGCCTGGGCGGCGCTCGCCGTCGGTGTCTGCTCCGCATGGCCTTTCCTTTACGGGCAGTCGCTGGTGCCGCTCGTGGCCGCGTGCCTGATCGTGGTGGCGCATGCAGAGGCATCGTGCGGTCGAGCACCGCGTCCGGCGGCGGGCCTGGTCGTCAACCTGACCGCCGCGGTCGTCGTGCTGTCGGCGGCCATGACGCTGGCACGGGGCAGCACCGTGTTTCGCACGCTGTCTTCACGTGAATCCCTGGCTGCCGCGCTGCTCCCGGACGACACGATCCTGATGCGCAGCAGGCTCCATCCCATCGTGGTGCAGGATGCCTCCTTCTACCCTGTGCCGCTGATCGATTCGGACCGCCGCACGACGCACGCGATGCGCGCGGCCCGCGTCCGGTGGCAGCTTCCCCCGTTCGACTATGCGACCGACATCCGCCGCAGCCGGCCGCGGCTGCTCGACACGGCGTTCGTTTTCGAGGCGCTGCCGGACGCGGGCCCTGATTTTCTCGCCTGGATCGAGGCCAACTACCGCCAGGTGAACCGCTGGCTGCTGGTGCGGCGAGACACCGGTGCGGACGCGGCCGGCGCGGGCTGGCCCGCCGACAACGCGTCGGGAGGAGACCGCTAGGATTCAGCCCTTTTCCAAGGCTCGTCGACCACGATGGACCTCGGCCGCCCTGACTTCTTGGGCAGGATCGTCCGGGAGTACGAGCCGCCGAGCATCACGGTCCAGTTTTAGGTCCTGCCGGATGGCCACACGCTCGTGGCGGAGCGGAAAGCCTGCCAGGCGTCGGAGGTGAACCGCGAGGGGGAGATCGTCCACGTCACCCTGCTCACGACCTGCCGAGGAAGAACAGGAACGAGTCGGCGAGCGCCAGCCACGAGGCCTCGCTGACGTTCTCGCGCACGCCGACCGTCCCCCAGACCCGGTCGCCATCGGTGCTCTCGATCGACACGCGGACCTTGGCCGCCGTCCCCTCCTGGGCGTTGATCACCCGCACCTTGTAGTCGAGGAGGTGCATGCGGGCGACCGCCGGGAAGGCCGGCGCCACGGCCTTGCGGACGGCGGCGTCGAGGGCGTTGACAGGACCGTCCCCCTCGGCCACCTCGTGCCGCTGCTCGCCCCGCACCTCGAGCTTGACCGTGGCCTCGGTGCGGACGTCGCCGCCGGAGCGGCTCTCGACCGCCACGTTGTAGGCGAGCGTGGTGAACGCAGGCCGAAACGTGCCGGCGCAGCGGTCGACGAGCAGGTCGAACGACGCATCCGCGGCCTCGAACTGCCAGCCCTCGTTCTCCAGCCGACAGACCTCCGCCAGCACGGCGTCCAGCAGGGCCCGATCGTCGCGGACGTCGGCACGGGTGACGAGGGCGGCGATGTTCGACCGGCCCGAGAGCTCGCTGACGAGCACGCGCCGCGAGTTGCCCACCGCCTCCGGGGCGATGTGCTCGTACGACGCCGCCGCCTTGCTCACCGCATGGACGTGCATGCCCCCCTTGTGCGCGAAGGCACTCGAGCCGACGAACGGCTGGCTCGCCCGGTAGGTCATGTTGGCCGTTTCGTAGACGAACCGGGAGAGTTCCGTGAGCTGCCGGGTCCCGGAATCGCCGAGAAGCGAGTGCCCCGGGCACTTGAGGGCAAGGTTGGCGATCACGGAGATCAGGTCGGCGTTGCCGCACCGCTCGCCGATGCCGTTGATCGTTCCCTGGACCTGTGCGGCCCCGGCCGCGACGGCCGCCAGCGAGTTGGCCACGGCGAGATCGCAGTCGTTGTGGCAGTGGATGCCGAGCGGCACGGGGTGGCCGGCGGCCCGGAGGTGGGCCACGGTGTCGGCGAGCAGCGCCAGGTTTTCCTCACGCGAGACGCCGAGGACCTCGGCGACGTGGAATGCGGAGGTCTTGCCGACGATCGTCACGACCGGCGTGCGTGCGTCGAGCAGGGCCTTC
>JBKDUV010000311.1:0-2929 GCA_046339335.1 Planctomycetia bacterium
TGGGCGGCGACCTGCCGCATCGTGTCCACGCCCCATTTGAACTCGTCCTCGGTCGGACCGTTGCCGGAAAACTGGCCGATCGCCGAGTGGGTCGGCCCGCAGAGGATCTTCACGCCGGCGGCGTGGCAGCAGTCGAGCGTCTTCTTCATGGCATCGACGGCGGCGGCCCGCACGGAGGCAGAGGGGCTGATCGGGTTGCCGTCGGCATCGCGGATGGTGACGGCCGTCCGCTCCAGGCCGAGGTCGTCGAGCCGCTTTCCCCACTGTCGGTGGAGCGACTCGTCGGGCGCGAAGATCGGCATCTCGATCCCGTGGTAGCCGAGCGCCTTGATCTTCTCGACGATCGGCAGCATGCCGTCGTGCATGTGGTCGGTCCAGAGAAGAAGGTTGAGTCCGTACTTCATGGCAAGGGGCTCCGGTTCCGAAGAGGGCGGGGATCGCGGCCTGCCGTCAGGCCGGGGGATTCAAGCATGGAAGCCCGGGGGGAGACAAGGGTCGCCGCCGGCGCGGCCACGGGGCCCGGCGGCGCGTGTCAGGCGAGGATGCCGCGCACCACCGTGCCATGCACGTCGGTGAGCCGGTAATCCCGCCCCTGGACGCGGTAGGTGAGCTGCGTGTGGTCGAAGCCCAGCAGGTGCAGCAGCGTGGCATTGAGGTCGTGGACGTGCACCGGGTCGGCGACCACGTTGAAGCCGAAGTCGTCGGTGGCGCCATGCACGTGCCCGGCCTTGATGCCGCCGCCCGCCAGCCAGATCGTGAACGCCCGGTTGTGGTGGTCGCGGCCGTCGTCGCCTCCCTGCACCATCGGCGTCCGGCCGAACTCGCCCCCCCAGACGACGATCGTGTCGTCGAGCAGGCCGCGTTCCTTGAGGTCCGTGACGAGCGCCGCCGAGGCCTGATCGGTGTCGCGGGCGTTCTTGGCGACGTCCTTGGTCAGCTTGTCGTGCTGGTCCCAGGCCTCGTGGAAGAGCTGCACGAACCGCACGCCGCGTTCCAGGAGGCGACGCGCCAGGAGACAGTTGCGGGCGAAGCCGGGGGCGGCGGGATCGGCGATGCCGTAGCGGTCGAGCACCCCCCGGGGCTCGCTGGAGAGATCCATCAGTTCCGGGGCGCTCGCCTGGAGCTGGAAAGCCAGCTCATAGGCCGCGATCCGGGCGCCGATCTCCGGATCGCCGTAGCGGTCGAAGGCCAGGCCGTTGAGCCGGCCGAGCGTGTCGAGCGACTCCCGTTGGGCCTGCCGGTCGATGCCCGCCGGGTCGGACAGGTAGAGCACCGGGTCACCGCTGGTGCGCAGCGGAATGCCGCCATAGACGGTGGGCAGGAAGCCCGCGCCGTAATTGCTCGCGCCGCCGCTGGTGCCCTTGGCGCTCGTGAGGACGACGAAGCCCGGCAGATCGGTCGCCTCGCTGCCGAGTCCGTAGAGCGTCCACGATCCGAAACTCGGCCGGCCGAACTGTTGCGCCCCCGTGTTCATGAGGATCTGGGCCGGGGCGTGGTTGACGGCGTCGGTCTGCATCGAGTGGACCAGGCAGATGTCGTCCACGATCCGGCTCGTGTGCGGGAGCAGCCGGCTCAGTTCGACGCCCGTCGAGCCGCAGCGGGAGAAGGGGTACTTGGGTCCGAGGAAGGCGGAATTGGGATTGATGAAGGCCGCCCGATAGCCGGCGAGGAGTTCGGCCGGGGGCAGCGTGCCGCTGCGCCGGGCGAGTTCCGGCTTGTGGACGAAGAGTTCGAACTGGCTCGGCGCGCCCGCCTGGAAGAGATAGACGACCCGCTTCGCCCGCGGCGTGAAGTGCGGCTGCCGCGGCGGCAGCGGGTGCGATGTCGGCGACTCGCCGGCCATAAGCGACCGCGCGGCGATCCCGGCGAGGCCGACCCCGCAGCCGCCCAGAAACCAGCGGCGGGCCAGCAGCCGTTCGTGGGCGTCGGGCGTGCCGCTCGTGGTGGAGGAGAGGCAGGCGTCAGAGGCGTGGGCACGGGGCAGCATGGCGTCAGTTCCTGGAGAGCGTCTCGTCGAGGTTGAGGAGCACCCGGGCCGCGAGCGTCCATGCGGCGACGTCCTGGGGAGTCGTTCCCGGCGGCATCTCCGCCGGATCGGCGGCGATCGTGCGGGCCGACAGCCAGCCGTCGGCGAGCCGGCGCCGCTGGGTCTGGAGAAAGTTGAGCAGTTCCCGCCGCTCGGCGGGCGTGGGGGGACGCGACGTGCAGAGGACGAACGCATGGTCGATGCGGCCGCCGTCGTCGGGCCCCGCTTCGCGCAGGGTCCGCATCGCGAGCCCCCGCGCCGCCTCGACGAACACCGGCTCGTTGAGGCCGGTGAGCGCGGCCAGGGGCGTGTTCGAACGCACGCGTCGGGCGCAGGAGACGTCGCCGTTGGGGGCGTCGAAGCTGCTGAGCAACGGATCGGGCATCGACCGCTTGCGGAACAGGTAGACGCTCCGCCGGTAGCGTTCCGGTCCGCCGGTCGGCTTCCAGAACGAGGGCTGGGCGTAGTTGAATTCGAGCACGTTGGGCGGCACCGGAGGGATCACGCTCGGCCCGCCGAGGGCATGGTGGATCAGCCCCGAGGCCGAGAGGGCCACGTCGCGGACGAGTTCGGCGTCGACCCGATACCGCGGTCCGCGGGCGAGGAGCCGATTGGCCGGGTCGCGGGCGAGGAGCTCCGGCGTGGTCTGCGCCGACTGCCGGTAGGTCGCGCTCGGCACGATCGTGCGCAGGAGCCGCTGCTTGATCCAGCCGTTCTGCATGAACTCGACGGCCCGCCCCCCGTGACCGTCGCGCTCGGCGGCCACACTCCACAGCGCCCCGCGATCAGCGTCGGTCCGCTCCGCGGCCGGCTTCTTGGCGGCGAGGATCGCGCCGTGGTCGATCGGCGGCGCGGCGGGCGACGGCGCCTTCGTGAGGCTGAACCGGCAGCAGCCGAGCATCG
>JBKDUV010000312.1:0-15709 GCA_046339335.1 Planctomycetia bacterium
ATCCGGAGCCGTACCGGATTCCGCGAAAGATGCTCGCGGCTTATGACATCGGCCTGGAGGCGGGCGGCGGCCAGGGCGTGCGGAATCTGCACCGGGCGAGCGTCGACGAGATGCTCGACCGGCCGCTCGGGGAGACCCGCCGAACGCTGGAGATCGACGCCGGCCGGCTCCGCGAGTTCTTCGCCCGTGAGCGGGCCGCCCTGCCGGGAACGCTCGCCAGCCAACGGCTGCCGGCCCCGGGCTGACGGCGCGGGATGGCCGAACTGACCTGGCTCCGTCGGGCCCGACCGGTCAAGATCACGCCGCGTTCCCCGGAGCCAGGCGTTCATGGAGTCCCGTCCCTTTTCCCGCCTTCAGGTGGCCCAGCTCTGGGCAGACCTCGTCAGCAAGGTGCTCGGCGCCGTCGCCATCCTGGTGGCGGCCTGGTGGACGTACGCGAACTTCACCGTGGAGCGGACCCACGATCCGACCATGGTCGTGAGCCTGTCGCCGCGGGTTCATCCGCTCCGCGGCGGGGAGGTGTTGCTCAACGTCGACGTCCTCATGGAGAACATCGGCAAGGTGGCGATCAAGCCACGGTTTTCCCACAAGGATGAACGGGATGTCGGCCTGGAAATCTCCATCGTCGAGATCGAGCCGTTGGCGCGGGCGGCCCGGCCGGCCGCCGAGGCGGGCTCGCCGCCTGCCGAGCCGTCGGAGGCCGCCGATCCTGCCGTTCGCTGGTTCGACTGGACGCTGGGTGACGGGAATCCGCGTACGCTGCTCCTGAAGCGCAACCTGCTGGCCACCAACGAGGATTACCTGCGCCGCCGCTACCTGCTCAATCCGGGCGTGAAATATCGCGAGCCCTTCGCCTGCATCGTCGAACGCGGCAAGCTGTATGCAATCCGGGCCCGCTTCTGGACCGATCGCGGCGCCGTCGCCGACCTGGTCTACGTGGACACGCTGTCCGCCGTTCCGGCGGGCGATCGGCCGTGATCCCGGCATGCCGCCTGCCCGGCCGCTGTCTGGATGCGTCGTTGCGGCGGCGTCAGCCGTCTGCGATACTCTCGCTCGCACGCGGAAGGCGGCTCCGTGCCGAGGGACATCCGACGGATTCCCCGGTTCTCTGCATCAGGAGTTTGCAGCCATGCCCGCCTTCGCCCCCGATTCCGTGCCCTTGCCCGCATCGCCCCGGCACGGATTCCTCATCGACATGGACGGCGTCATCTACCGGGGAACCGAACTGATTCCCGGTGCCGACCGGTTCGTCCGGCACCTGCTCGACCGCGGGCTGCCATTTTTGTTCCTCACCAACAACAGCCAGCGAACCAGGCGGGATGTGGTGACCAAGCTTCATCGCCTCGGCATCGAGGTCGGTGAGTCCCATATCTTCACCTGCGCCATGGCCACGGCACGATTCCTTGCCTGGCAGAAGCCGGAAGGAACCGCCTTCGTCATCGGCGAGGGCGGACTGCTGCAGGCGCTCCACCACAACGGCTATTCGATCGTGGACCATGACCCCGACTACGTCGTCGTCGGCGAGGGCCGGACCGTGACGTACGAGATGGTGGAGACGGCCATCCGCATGGTGCTCAAGGGCGCCCGCCTGATCGCCACCAACCTCGATCCGAACTGCCCGACGCAGGCCGGCCCGCGGCCAGGCTGCGGGGCGGTGGTGGCGATGCTGGAAACGGCCACGGGTCGGAAGGCGTTCAGCGTCGGCAAGCCGAGCCCGGTGATGATGCGCATGGCACGCTCCGAGCTGAAGACGGAATCGTCGCAGACGACCATGATCGGCGACACGATGGAGACCGACATTCTCGGCGGCGTCCAGCTCGGGTACCGCACGATCCTCGTCCTCTCCGGGGCGACCCGGCGGGCCGATCTCGAGGCATTCGCCTACCGGCCCGACCGCGTCGTGGAGTCGATCGCCGACCTGTCGGTGCCGGAACTCACCGAGATCGGCGGCCGCAGCGTCGCCTGAGCCCGCCTGCCCGTCACTCGGCGAGCAGTTCACGGCGGGCCTCCTCGATCCGCCGTTGTTGCTCGGCGTCGACGGCGGGCCAGCGCAGGCCGAGTCCGCGGATCGTGCCGGCGAGCACCGCGGCCACGACCGCCCGACTCACCCACTTGTGGTCCGCCGGCACGACGTACCACGGAGCATGCTCGGTGCTCGTGGCGGCAAGCGCCTCCTCGTAGGCCTGCATGTAGCGGTCCCAGTGCCGGCGCTCGGCGACGTCGGAGGCGGAAAACTTCCAGTGCTTCGCCGGATCCTCGATGCGGTCGAGAAACCGGCGCTTCTGCTCCTTGCGGGAGACGTTGAGAAAGAACTTGACGATCGCCGTGCCGTTGCGGGACAGGTGCCGCTCGAAGGCGTTGATGTCGTCGAACCGGTGCCGCCATGTTTTTTCGTTCGCTTCGATGCCCGGGATGCGCTGGGCCTGAAGGAGGTGCGGGTGGACGCGGACGATCAGCACCTCCTCGTAGTAGGAACGGTTGAAGATGCCGATCCGGCCGCGCTCGGGGAGCCTGCGCATGCACCGCCAGAGGTAGGTGTGGTCGAGCTCCTCGGCCGACGGGTGCTTGAAGCTCGTCACTTCGACGCCCTGGGGATTGACGCCGGACATGACGTGCTTGATCGCCCCGTCCTTGCCCGCCGCGTCCATCGCCTGAAAGACGACGAGCACGCTCCACGTGTCGGATGCATAGAGAAGCTCCTGCATCGCCGCCAGTTCCGCGACGCTCGCGGTGAGGATCTCGTTCGCCGTCTCCTTGCGTGTCTTCTTGGCGATCCCGTCGTCGCCGTCCCAGGCTGGGTCGTGGTCGGCGAGGCGGAAGCCGCCGCCGGGAGCGACGCGAAACAGGCGCTGGACCTCGGCGAAGTCGATCGGCACGGCAGAGTCTCCGGAGTGACCGCCCGCGACGGGCGCGAGGCGGCAAGCATAGCCGATGGGCATCGCTGCGAGCTCAGCGGGACGAGCGGCCGGCGTCCTGCCACAGACCGCGAAGCGGCTCGTAGATGCGGATCGCGAACAGGAGTTCGCTTTCACCCGCTGCCAAATGCGGGCCGGCCGCCCCCAGTCCGGAGTAGCGGTAGCCGACGTCGAACGTCGCCCGATCGGTAGCCGCGTAGGTAACGCCGGCGCCGGCCTGCCAGCCGAGGCCGGCACGCATCGCCGGGTCGATGGCATTGGGCCCGCGCATGCCGACACCGATGCCGCCTCCCGCATAGACACCCAGCTGGCCGGTGAGCGGCAGGTCGTGCCACACGTTGGCCATCGTCTTCCATTCCTCGGCGACCGCCGGAACCGGCACCGCAGCGGCGGCGGGCGTGGCGCCGGGGCGTGGCGTGCCGGGGAGCGGCTGCCGGCGTCGGGCCTCGACTTCGAGCCTGACGTCGCCAATGGGCCTCGGTACCGCGACCCCGCAGGCCCCCTGGCCAGCCACGAGCGGGCCGGCGACGGCTGTCGCAGGCTGGCCCAGCGACGATCCGATCATGCCGGTCGCATACACCCGCCGCTCCGCGACCGGCTGATCGATCCGCCCGGGATCGGCCGCGGTGGTCGGCTCCCGGAGCCCCTCTTCGGCGTCTGTCGGCGCCGCTGCGAAGACGGAGAGAACCGCGATGGCCCCGCGGATCGCCCGCAGACGTCGGAAGCGATGTGGTGAGGCGGCTGCATCCATGCGCCGAGAATCCCCGCGCCGAAGCCCTGAACGTCCGGCCGTGAACGAGGCCGGCAGATCTGTCGTCCGCGGACAACTCTATGGTGCCGGAAAGTGACAACGCGGGCCGCGGCCGAAATCCGCCGGTTTTTCCCCCCGCGGACAGTTTGTGCCTGCGGCTGCTCCCAGAGCCCGGCACCGTACCGCTCACGACAACGCGGCGAGCACCTCGGCCAGCGGCACCGTGGCGAAGGTCGTGGCGTAGTCGCTCATCGAGTAGGGAATCACGAGCAGGCCGTCGTGGATGACCGCGCCGCAACTGTAGACGACGTTGGGCACGTAGCCGACCCGCTCGTTCTCGTCGGGGGCGAGGAGCGGCTCGCGCAGCCGGCCGATCACCTGGGCGGGATCGTCGCGGTCGAGGAGCACGGCGCCGATCGCGTACTTGCGGACCGGGCCCACGCCATGGGTGCGCACGAGCCAGCCGGCCGGGGTCTCCAGCGGCGGTCCGCAGTTGCCGATCTGGACGTATTCCCAGGGCTCCGCCGGGCGGAGGATCTGCCGCTTCGCATGCCAGAAGTGCAGGTTGTCGGACTCCATGAAGTGGATGTTTTCGCCGTCCTGGCGGGAGAGCATGGCGTAGGCCCCGGCGATCCGCCGCGGGAACAGGGCCATCCCCTTGTTGGCGATCTCCGGGCCGTTGAGCGTGGCGACACGGAACCGCAGGAAGTCGTCGGTCTCCACGAACTGCGGCAGCGTCACGCTGCCGTCGAAGGCCGTGTAGGTGGCGTAGTAGCGGACCGAGCCGTCGTCCTCGACGAACCGCACGAAGCGGGCGTCCTCGATGCCGTTGGTCTCGGCCGGAGAATAGGGAAAGATCACCCGCTCCGAGATGTCGGAATCGGGCTCGCACGCGATCTCGTAGTTCGCCCGGGCGAGAGCCACGATCGCTGCGGCGCAGGGCTCCCACTCACGGCGCCGGGCCCGCTGCTGTCGTCCGACGCCGGCCAGTGCGGTCTCCAACTCGCCGAGCGTGAACGGGTCGCCGATCGCCGCGAACACGGGAGCGACGAAGCCGTTCACGATGCCGAGTTCGGCGAGCTTGCGCAGGAAGAGCGGCTTCTCGTAGCGGCTGTTGGCGACGACCCGGGGCGGCGTGACGAAGCCCGTGGGCGGGTCGATCGTCACGGTTCCGGACGCGTCGATCGTTCCGGAGCGGAAGCCGACCGATGAGACGTGCCCCTCGCCGATCGCACGCAGGCTGAGGATGAACCGGTGCGTGCCGGCGGGCAGGCCAACCTGGCAGGGATGCCAGACGATGCTGGGGTTGAACAGGGCGGCACTCTCGAGCGCGTACTCCTGGGTGAAGTAGGCGCCGATCAGCGCCCGGCGCGGGGGCGACAGGGGGCGGTCGCTGACGACGTGGTGGCTGACCGCGGCGAACCGCTCCTCGAAGAAGGTCCGCAGCCGCTGGTGCCGGCCGTGAAACTCGCAGAGCACGCCGGCGAGCACCGCCGTCACCTCCTCCTCCGGAAGGGCGAGCACCCGGGCCACGATCTTCAGGGCCCGGTCCGGCGTGGGCGGCTCGAAGGGACGGTAGAGCACGCGGGCATTGTCAGGCCGGAGGATCCGCCCCGTGCGGTGGACGTTCATGGCGGGCTCCCGGCGGGCCGGCCGTGAGGTGCCTCCGCCGCCCGCGGCCGCGCTCCCACCTCCGCTTCCACGCCCTGCAGTTCGACGACCGCGGCCAGATAGGCGAGGGTCGATTCGGCGCCGCGGTTCTCGTTGGTACGGTCTTCGTGCAGGCCGTCGCGGCAGGCGCCGGTGCGCGGATCGCAGACGGCGATGCCGAGGACGTTGCGGCCCAGGAACCAGTCGAAGGCGAGCCAGGCGTGATCGAGCCAGCGGGACTCGGCGGTGGCCCGGAACGCAGCGGTACAGGCGGCGACCATGGCGCATGACTCCAGCGGCTGCTGGTCGAACGTCGCAGGCTCCGCGCCGCGGCGCAGGAAGCCGTTGCATCCGATCGGGGAGAACCGGCCCGTGTCGGAGCACTGGATCCGCACCAGCCAGTCGAGCATGGCGAGGCCCGTCTCGAGGGCCGGTCCGTCTCCCAGCGACCGGCCGCCGGCGATCAGCGCCTGGCAGAGCCGGCCGTTGTCGTAGGTGACGACGTCCTCGCACCACGGCCAGGCCGGCCCGGCCGTGGACCGCTGCAATTCGACGAGCCGGGCGACGAGTGCGGCACGGATCGCGGTCACGTGCCGGTCGCCGCCGAGGCGGTGCAGGTATTCGCCGATCGCGAGGATCGCATGGCCCCAAGCGCGCGGGCTCGTGGTGCTGGTCACGGCCTGGGCCGCGGCAGCGAACGACCGCATCGCCCCGCGGGCGGTGTCCGGGCGTCTGGAGCGGCCGATGCAGGTGCCGAGCGCGAGAACCGCGCGGCCGAGGCAGTCGTCGGTCCCCCGGTCGTCGAGCCAGCGGCGGTCGAAGGACAAAAAATTGCGGAACCGGCCGGTCGCCGGCACGAAGGCGTGGCCGAGAAAGGCCGCATAGCGGGCCGCAGCCCGACGGGTCTGCGGCGTGTCGAGGCCGAGCGATTCCAGTTGCACCATCAGCGTCAACGCCCGGGCATTGTCGTCGGTGCAGTAGCCGTGCTCCCGATCGGGCACGTCGTGGGCGGCGTGCTGGAGGACACCACAGGAGTCGGTGAGCCGCCAGAGGTGGCTGAGCCGCAACGGCGGCAGTCGCCCGGGGGAGGAGTCAGGTACGGCCGCCGCGGCCGGTTCGTCCCGTGGCGGTGTGGCGGTCGATCGCCGTCGGACGGCGAGCCCGAGCCGGGCCCGGCGGAACGACTCGGCATACCGGTCGGCGGCCCGGCTCCAGAGCATGTCGCGGCCGAGCAGCCAGTTGCGTCGCCGCAGGTGTCGCCGGCCGGTGGTGTCGGCGAGCAGCCGGCAGGCCGCGTGGGCGAGGGCAGCCGGGTCGCGGAACGGGACGAGCACGCCGCGGCCATCGGCCAGCAGTTCCCGCGCGTGCCAGTAGGGAGTGGAGATGATCGCCGCGCCGGAGCCGAAGGCGTAGGCGAGCGTGCCCGAGGTGATCTGGTCGGCGCCGAGGTAGGGCGTGACGTAGACGTCGGCGGCGCGGAGAAAGGCGAGCAGTTCGGGCAGCTCCACGTAGCGGTCGTGAAACACGACGTGCTCGGCGACGCCGCGGTCGGCGGCGAGCCGGACGAGGCTCTCCCGGTACCGCTCTCCCTCCGTCCGCAGGAGTTCCGGATGCGTCGCGCCGAGCACGACGTACCGAGTCCGCGGATGACGAGCCACGATCTCCGGCAGCGCGGTGATCGCAGTCTCGATGCCCTTGTTGGGCGAGAGCAGGCCGAAAGTGAGGAGGACGTCGGCGCCGGCAAGCCCGCAGGCCTCCTTGTGGACGCCGGGATCGGACCAGGGCACGTCGGGGATGCCGTGCGGGATAACGTCGATCCGTTCCGCTGCCACGCCGTACAGGCCGCGGAGCAGGTCGCGTCCCCGGTCGCTCATCACCACGATCCGGGCGGAGAGCCGGATGACCTCGCGGAGCACCGCCCGCTGCTCGGACGACGGCGTTGCAAGCACGGTGTGCAGGGTGGTGTGCACCGGTGCGCGGAGGTTCTCGAGCAGGGCCAGCACGTGCCCGCCGGACGGACCACCGAAGATCCCGTACTCGTGCTGGATCGAGACGACGTCCACATTGACGAGGCCGAGGAAGTCGGCCGCCGCCGCGTAGGCGGCCCGGTCGTCGGCCGGGCACTCGAAGCGGACCTCGGCGGGGTAGCCGCCGGTCTGCGACGGGGGATGCAGGGCGACGACCGGGCAGGCGGCCCGGGGGAGGTGGGCGGCGACGGCGGCCCGCAGGTCGTGCGTGAAGGTGGCGATGCCGCAGCGACGCGGGATGTAGCTGCCGACGAAAGCGATCGTGTCGAGGGCGGGCGCGTGCATGGTGGACTCCGGGGCGAAACAGGGCTGCCTGCCAAGTGCCTATCCGCGAAGTCCATGCGCGCCGACGATGCTAGACGGCAGTCGGTACGGGGAACAATGGGCCGGGCGCCGGTGGGAAAAACCTGGTAGCCTGGCGGCCGGTCAGTTTCCGGGAACTCCTCCGCGCATGGTCGAAGTCGGCGCCGTCACGCTCGTCTCGCTGGTGGCGGGATTCGTCAACTCGATCGCCGGCGGTGGCGGCCTCGTGTCGCTGCCGATCCTGTTCGGCCTGTTTCCAGCGGCGCCGCCGGCGACGCTTTTCGGCACGAACAAGGCCGCGATGGTCTGGGGCACCAGCTGGGCCGGTGCGGTCTATGCCCGCCGCGTCCGGCTGCCCTGGGCGACGCTCCTCCCGGCCCTCGTCGCGGCTCTCGTCGGGGGCGTGGTCGGAGCCAGGCTCGTGACGCTCGTTTCCCCCGACTGGCTGCGCCGCCTGCTGCCGGCGCTGTTGGGGGCGGTGCTCGTCGTGATCGTGCGGCAGCCCGACCTGGGAAACGTCCATGCGCCGCGGCATCCGGGCCGACGCGAGGCGGCCCTGGCGACGGGGGCCGGGGCGGTGCTCGGCCTGTACGACGGCTTCTTCGGCCCGGGAACGGGCAGCTTCTTCATCTTCTTCTTCGTCCGTGTGCTGGGCTTCGATTTTCTCAATGCCGTGGCCTGTTCGAAGCTGCTCAATGCCGCCACGAACCTCGGCGCGCTGGCGACGTTCGGCTGGAGCGGCCACGTCTGGTGGCAGTTCATGCTGCCGATGGCGCTGGCGAACGTCGCGGGCAGCGCGGCGGGGGCGCGGCTGGCCATGAAGCATGGCTCGCCGTTCATCCGCGGCGTGTTCGTGGCCGTCGTCGGCTGCCTGATCCTCAAGGCCGGCTACGACGGCTACTTGCGGTAGCCCGGCCGTCGCCGGGCGAATCCGCGGCCGGGCACCGTCACAACGCCTCCTCGGTCCGCAGCGTGACCTCGATGAGCCGTTCCATCACCTGGGCCGGCGTCTCGTGGGGAAAGTTCGAGAGCACGACCTCCTTGGCATACAGCTTGCCGATGTAGCGGCGGTGGCGGGCGGCCGGCGTGCGGCTGGCGAGAAAGTCGCGGTGGGCGGAGTTGATGATGATTTCATTCCGCCTTGCGTCGTACCGCGACCGCCACGGCTGGCCATGCTCGGCCTCGAGCCGATAGGAGGGGAGTCCACGGCTGCCGGGGCCGTCGCCGGCGGCGTCCTCGAGAAACTTCACCTCCACCCGGTCGGTGACCTCGACGGCTCCCTGCGTCGCCGCGACCTCGACCGCGACGATGCCGGTCTCCGCCGCCGCGACGCGGCAGGTGGCGGCGTCGGCGACGATCGTGCCGTTTCCGCCGACGAGCCGCCAGAAGCAGGTCACGCCGCCGGGCAGCGGCGTGCCCGCGGCGTCGCACGGCGTCGCCGTCAGTCGGCATTCGCCCCCCGGCTCGCGGCGGGCCCGGCGCGGCGTGATCCGGACCGCGTGCAGCGGCCCTGGCTCCGCGGCGAAGAGCGGCTGCTGTCCGGCCCGCGGCGCCGCCCTGCCGGCTGGCTCCGCCGCGTCGGCGTCGATCGCCGCGCCGAGTTCGCCCCGGGCCTCGAGGGCGGGCTCGTTCTTCGGGATGTCGAAGAACAAATATTCCTCCGAGGGGAGTTCGGCAAGCGCGGTCGTGAACGCCTTCTGCACCTGCTTGAGGATCTGCCGGCTGGCCCGCTCCGTCTCCGCCTCGTCCCACGATCCGACCGCCGCGAGGATGTCGGCGCCGATCCGCTCCGCGAAGCCGGCCAGGGCCTCGAGCGCCGCGTCGGCAACGATGCCCGACCGAGTTCCCGGGGCGAGCGTCAGCGGCTCGAAGTCGATCAGCCCCTCGAGTCGCGAGTCGGTCCATGGCGGACCCTGGAAGGCGAGCAGCTCCGCCACGTCCTTGAGGACGCGCGTGCCGTCCTTGCACAGCGCGATGCCGCCGTCGGCCGCCGACCGCTCGGTCCGCAGGTAGATCTCGACCTGCACGTCGCCCAGCGGCGTCGGGTAGCGCGGCGGCACGTCGAGCCGTTCGCCGTCGAACTCACGCGGCTTGACGACGACCGACCGCCGGGCGACGCCGTCGGCGACCTCGATCGTCACGCCCGTGTTGCGGATCCGGTCCCGCAGTTCGGCCGACAGATAACGGGCGATCTTCTCGCCGGTGACGAGGTTCTTCGTCGACTCCAGCAGCGGTCCGATCGCCACCCGGGTGCCCCCCATCGCCAGCCGGCCACGGGCCGGCCGGATCGTGTATTCCTGACGGCCGCGGGTGAGGTGCAGCTCATGGAGCGTTCCGCCACCGGCCCCGGACGTCATCCGCAGTTCCTCGCCGAGGCTCCAGAAGCTGAGCAGCCCGATGCCGAACTCGCCGTGGATCCCTTTGCGGCTGCGGGCGTCGAGATGCCGCTTCATCGAGTCGCAGAGATGGGTCGCGATCCTCTCGAAGTCCGGCCGGCCCGCGGCATCGGGGGCGACGCCACGGCCGTCGTCGTGGACTTCCAGGTGGATCGCCCCCTTGAGCCGGCGGCGCATGATGCGGATCTGCGTGGCGCCGGCGTCGATGGCATTTTCGGTGAGCTCGCAGATCGCCTTGAGCGGATGGGTCTGCGAGTGGGCGATGATGCTGATCGCGTTCCACTGGTCGCCGATCCGCAGCCTGCCGGTGGTCGTCTGGAGCGTCGCCATGGAAGTTCCTCGGGCTAGGCCGCCGCGGCCAGAGCCTCCCATTGTGCCCCCTGCCAGGGACGTCGCCAGAGCCACCGCTGCCACGGCCGCGGTCCGCTGATATGCTCGGCCCGGCGGCGGCACGACGGCCGCCGAAAGCGAGGTGCGGGATGTGCGAACTGCTCGGGCTGGCCTTCAACGAAGCCGTCTCGCCCGGGCTTTCTTTCCGCGGCTTCCGCCGGCGGGCCGCCCGCAACCCACACGGCTGGGGACTGGCCGCGATCGGCCCGCGGCTGGCGCGGATCACGAAGGAGCCTCTCAACGCGGAGCGAAGCGCCGCCTCGGCCGCGCTCGCGACCGGCCTCGGGCTCGTGGCTCCGGTATTCATCGGCCACGTCCGCGACGCCAGCTGCGGCGGCATCGCCCTCGAGAACACACATCCCTTCACCCGCCGGATCGACGGCCGCGACTTCGTCTTCGCCCACAACGGCACGCTCGACACCCGCCGCTTCCGCACCCGCACGCCGGGACCGTTCGGCGTCGAGGGAGACACCGACTCCGAGGCGGCGATGTGCGCCCTGCTCAACTGGATGGGGCACGACGGCGTCTCGTTCGACGACCACGCGCTGATCGAGGAGTTTCTGCGTGCCATGAACCTCGCCGGCGACCTGAACCTCCTCTTCTCCGACGGCCGGCAGCTGTTCTGCTACCACGACCGACATGCGTACAACGGGCTCTGCTGGACGCACCGCCGGCCCCCCTTCGGTCGGATCAGCCTCCGGGACGAGGATTGGGAGGCCGACCTCGGCGCCGACAAGCGGCTCACGCAGCAGGGCTACGTGATCGCCTCGCGCCGGCTCACCGATGGCGAGGACTGGCACGATTGCAGGCCGGGCGGACTGCGGGTGTTTCGCGACGGCGTGCTGGTCTACGGCGGCTGATGCCACGACGCGGCCGATGACGCGTCGGGACCGGCCGGACTCCGCACCCCGAACGCGGGCGTCAGATCGCCGGCGGTCGGGGGATTCAGCCGGTGCCGTCGAGGTCGCGGCACGAGCCGCCCGCCGCCGGCCGCGTCGTGAAGAGCGTGCAGTCGCGGCCGGTGCGGGACCGGTAGCCGGCCGCGATCGCCGCCATCGCCGCGGCGGCCCGCGGTTCCTCCACGAGCGTCACCGTGCAGCCGCCGAAGCCGCCCCCCGTCATGCGGCTGCCGATGACGCCGGGCTGGGCGACGGCAAGTTCGACGAGCGCGTCGAGTTCCGGACAGCTGACCTCGAAGTCGTCCCGCAGCGAGGCATGGCTGGCCGCCATCAACGCCCCGACCTCGGGCCAGCGTCCGGCCGTCAGGGCGGCTGCCGCCGCGCGGGTGCGGGCGATCTCGCCGACGACGTGCCGGGCCCGCCGGTGGACCGTGTCGCCGAGCAAGACCCGGTTTGCGTCCACGTCGGCGCCGGTCGCGTCGCGCAGCAGCGGCAGGCCGAGGGTTCGTGCCGCCGCCTCGCAGTCGGCCCGGCGTTGGGCATAGCCGCCAGCGACGAGCGCATGCCGCACGTTGGTGTCGGCGACGACCACGAGCACGTCGTTCCGCGCGAAGGGAACGTGCTCGACCGCCAGCGAGCGGCAATCGAGCAGCAGCAGGTGCCCCGCCCGCGAAGCCGCCGCGGCGCACTGGTCCATCACGCCGCAGGGGACGCCGGCATGGTCGTGCTCCGCCTGCTGGCAGAGGACCGCGAGATCGAGCGGCGCGATCGCAGCGTTCGCCATCCGGGCCACCAGCAGCGCCACGGCCACCTCGAGAGACGCGCTGCTCGACAGGCCGCCTCCGAGCGGGACCGACGAATCGATGACGGCATCGAACGGCGGGGGCACGAGGCCGCGGGCCTGAAAGCCGGCGAGCACGCCGGTGACGTATGCGGCCCAGCCGGGAAGCGGCAGGATGGGGCCGGCGGCGAGCGGGATCTCCACCGTCTCTCCCTTGACGACGCTGTGGAGGCGGGCGACGGCCGGACCGGCGTCCGTTCTCGGGGCGGCGACGATCGTCGTGAATCGTTCGATCGCCATCGGCAGCACGAAGCCGCCGCAGTAATCGACATGCTCGCCGATCAGGTTGACGCGTCCCGGCGCGACGGCGACGAACCTCGGCCGGCCGGTGAAGCGGCGACCGAACAGGGCGGCGGGATCGGGGGACGAAAGAGACACGTGCCTGGAAATCGAGTCGGACACGGGAGATCCGGGAGACGGTACAATAGCACGGGCGTCGGTCCGGGCGGTACGGTCGGCGTTGGAGAGGAAACGTCACGTGGAAGCACTGTTCGCGCACGGCTTGAAGGTGATCCTCGGCCTGCTGGCCGTCGTGCTCGTAATGCTCGCCGTCACCGCCCCGTCCGGAACGAGGCAGGACGTGCCGCCGGCGGCGGTGCAACCGCCCCCCATCCAGCCGCGCAAGACGCTGCGCAAGACCACGCAGAACGTCCTCGACATCACCGCGGCTCGACGCCAAGGGGGGGTGTACGCGGAGGACGTCCGCGAACCGGCAGCCGGCCTCGAGGTCTATTCCCAGGCATACCGGGAGTCGGTTGGGCGGATCGCCGTGCTGGCCGTCGAGCAAAAAATGAAGCTGCACGAAGCCGAGCACGGCCACGTGCCGGCGACGTACGAGGAGTTCATGCAAGCGATCATCGCGGCCGGACAGCCCGATGGCCTGCACTTGCCCATGCTCCCCTACTACCAGGAGTACGCCTACGATCCGGAGATGAAAAAGCTGGTGGTGATGGAGTTTCCGGCGAAGAAGGAACAGCGTCGAAAGGAGACCACCGGTGCAGCCGGCCTCTGATTTTCCGCGGGCTTGCGTCGATGGGGCGCATCGCGGCCACGGGCAGGCATCCGCGATCGCGGTTCTCTTGGCATGCATCGCGGCGTGGGCGGGGGCGGCTCCGGCCGACGCCGCACCGGCTCCGGTCGACAGGCTGCCGCGCGGCGTGCTCGATGCCGATGCCGCCGGCTTTCTCCCCGGCCGTTTCGTCCCCGTGCCGTTGGTCTCCGGTGGCCGCGACACCATCGCCTGGCAATCGCCCGCCTTCGCGTCGCCTTTCGAGTTTTTTCTCGACGAGGTCGTCGGCGTCCGCTTCGGGCCGGCGCCGGAAGCGGTCGCGGCCGGGCCCTGGCGGCTGGTGTTCCAGGATGGAGACGCGCTTGTCGGGACGCTCGAGGCCGTTGATGCCGAGACCGTCACGTTCGGCGTCGCCGGCCGTCAGGTCCGCGTGAAGCGGGCGTTCATCGAGCAGCTGGGCAGGACAGGCAGGCCGGCGCGTGGCGCGGTGTCGCGGCTTGGCTGGAAGCAAGACCCGCCCGGGGCGTGGCGCGAGGATGCCGGGGGCTGGTCACCGAACCGACGCGGGGCATCGCTGCTGCTCTACGTGGACGACGCCGGCCGGCTGCTCTACGACATCGTGCTAACGTGGCAGAAGAGCCCCGCGTTTCGCATCGCGCCGGTGGCCATTGGGAGAAGCGACGCCGAACCCTACCGGGTGGAACTCTTCGCGCCGGCGGCCGAGGCCCCGATCGACAGCCTGCTCGTGGTCCGCGAGGAGGGGCGGCGGGCTGCGATCAAGACCGCCTTCGACGTCTTGCCGGAAGCGGTCCGCGCGGGCATGCCGGCCGGCCGCCTCAGACTGCTGCTGTTCGTCGACCAGGCCCGCGGCCGGTTGGCGGTGTCGTTGCCGGAGACGGGGGACGACGCGGCCGTGATCGACCTCAGCCTGCCACCAGACGCCGGTCGTGGTGTAGCGCGTCGGTTTCAGCTCGTCAGTGGCGGCGACGTGCGGCTCGAAAGCCTGCGGGTGAGCCGCTGGACGGACGAAGACGCCGCGGCCCCGCGCCGCCGGGGCACTACGATCGACGGTGCGGCCGGGCCGCTCGCGGTTGGAGAACTCGAGTCACTCGATGCTGCGGCCGGTGAGTTCGTGATCCGCGGCCAGGACGGCCCGCGCCGGGTGCCGATCGCGGATGCGACGCAGATCCTCTTTCCGCTCGCCGCACGTCCGCTGGCCCGGACCGTGCCGGATGGTCCTCCGGTCGTCCGCGTGAGCGGCCTGCACGAGCAGCTCGTCCACGGCCGGCTCCTCAAGATCGACGAGGAAGCCGTCTGGCTGAAGCACGACGCGTGCGGCGAGCCGTTGGCGATGCCGCACGCGTCGCTGATCGCGATCGCTGGAGCGCACCGCGCCGAAAAGCCCCGCCCGCTGCCGACCCGCGTGGGCATGCTTCGCCAGGACGGGCTGGAAATGCGCGGCGGACTGGTGGCCGGACCCGGTGGCCTGGCCTGGCAGCCGCTCGGCAGCCGCACTGCGAGTTCGTTCGTCGGCCGGCGGGGGGGCGGACCCGACGGGGTCGTGGAATACGTGCCGCGCGGACTTGCGGCGGAGGGGGACGATGAACAGAACGAGGACGACGTTGGGGGCATGGGAGGTTTCGTCAATACCGACGGTGATGGGCACTGGATCGTGAGCCGGCTCGCCCCCGATGGGGCCGCGGCCCGTGATGGCCGGATCGAGGTCGGCGACCGGGTCGTGGCCGTCGCTCCGGAGCAGGGTTCGGAGTTCGTCACGGTGGAGGGTTTGGAGCACGAGGACGTGATGAACTTGCTGCGCGGACAGGTCGGAACGCAGCTGCGCGTCAGGGTGATCGATGGCGAGGGCATGAACCCGCGTGAAGTGGATCTCGTCCGCGGCCGGCTCGGCATCCGCAACGCGGAGTTTCTCAAGCAAGCGCTCGACACGCATGCCCGACTGGCGCCCGCAGACGGCGACGTTTCCGCCGAGATCGCCGGGTTTCCGGCGCGGCTCTTTCTGCGTTCCGGCGACGTGATTCCCTGCTCGGTAGCGGGCATCGTTCCCGAGGGGATTCGCATTCGCACCGCGGCGGCCGCCGACGCCGGGCCGCTGCTCGTGCCGGCGGCGAACGTGACGGCCGTCGAACTCATGCCCCGGGCTGCCCGCCGCAAGATCGAGGCGGCGCGGCGGGACCGGCTCCTGACCCTGCCGCGGTCGCAGCGGTTCGATCCGCCGACGCACATCGTGCGGCTCTACGACGGGGATTATCTCCGCGGTCAGATCGTGAGCCTGGACGAGAAACACCTCGTGATCACGGTGCCGCTGGGGCAGGAAAAGCGGATTCCGCGGGCCAGGGTGGCGCGGGTCATCTGGCTGCATCCGGAGGAACTGACGGGAGATGCGAAACCGGCCACCGGTGCCCGCGGAGCCGGCACGCGAGCCCAGGGCGTCGCCGCGAATGGAACGCGGGTCACGCTCGCCGTCGACGGCATGCAGGAGGGGCGAATCCGTGGACGAATTCCCGCCC
>JBKDUV010000313.1:0-7565 GCA_046339335.1 Planctomycetia bacterium
CTCAAACGCTTCGCGATCAGCCTGCTGAAGCAGGTAAACGACAAGGAAAGCGTCGCCATGCGGCGGAGAATGGCCGGCTGGAATCCCGCCTACCTCTTCAAAGTCCTGCAAATCCCGGCATAAAGTGTGCGTCGGCCCTGGCTGCGGCCCTGCCGCTGACGGCCGCGTTCCTCTTGCTCGTAACCGCCGTCACGGCCCAGTTCCAGGGCTGGATGGAACTTCTGATGCGGTCGCCGCGGCGGCGGCGTGCGATGGTCGCCATGCTGACGGCCGCCGTCGTCATCGGGGTGCAGGCACCGGCACTGCTGAACCTGGCGGGACTGCGTTCCCAGGTGGCGGGCGCGCGCGGCGACCCGCGGCGACTGGAAGAGGCGGTCCTGTGGGGCAACGCCCTGCTGCCGGTCGGCTGGCTGCCGCTGGGCATCAAGGCAGCCGTTGACCGCGATCCGGGCCGGCTGTGCCTCGCCGCCGCGGGCATGGCGGTGATCGGGATCGCGAGCCTGCGGCGGGCCTACCGGACGACGATCGCCCTCTGTCAAGGGCAGGCGACGGCCCACGGCGGTGCCGGCTCGCTCGTCCCGGCCGCAGCTGGCGGTCGCGGCCGGCCGTCTCTCCTCGAAAGGCGGATTCCCGGTGTGCCCGACGCGGCCGCTGCGGTCGCGCTGGCCGGACTTCGTTCGCTCGTCCGCGCCCCGGAGGTGAAGATGATGCTCGTGGCGCCGGTAGCCCTGTGTGTGCTCTCCGTGGCGTGGGCCACGCGGGTCGGGAGCCGAACGGTCGAAGCGGACAGGCTCTTGCTCGGCGTGATGGCGATCGTCGTCAGCCTGTTCGGTGTCGGGGGTCTCGTCGGCAATCAATTCGGCTACGATCGAGATGGCTTCCGCACGTTCGTCCTCTCCGCCCTCTCGCGGCGCGACATCCTGCTCGGCAAGAATCTCGCCACCGCCCCCCTGCCGCTCGGCGAGTTCGTGATTCTCCTCACCGTCGTCCAGGTATGTGCGCCGCTGCGCTGGGATCATCTGCTCGGCCTCCTGCCGCAGGCGCTGGTGATGTATCTCCTCACCTGCCTGCTGTTGAACATGCTCTCGATTCTCGTGCCGCTTCGGGTGGACCCCCGCGGGGTTCGGCCGGGACTCCCCGTGCTCTCGATGATCGCGAACATGACGGTGATCCTGATCCTGTTTCCGCTCGTCCAGCTGCTGGCCCTCGGTCCGCTCTGGATCGAGGCGCTGGCCCGCTGGTGCGGCTGGCTGCCGGGCGTGCCGCTCTTCCTGCCGCTGGCATTGCTCCAGAGCGGGCTCGTCGCGCCCGTCTACATCCGCTGCCTGGAACTGGAGGGGCGTCTGCTCCAGGACCGCGAGCAGCGGATCCTCGACGTGGTCACCGGCCGCGCATCCTGAAAACCCGTCGGCCCGCACCGAAAGGCTATCTGCCCGCCTCACCGGACGTGGTGGGTGGCACCGTTTCCGTATCCGGCGGCGCGACGATCTCGAAGTCCCGAGGCACGAGGTCCTTCCAAAAAACCTTGCGCCGGTCGAAGCCGCGCAGCCGGGCGATCCAGCGCGGATCCTCGACTTCCATCCATTCGCCCGCCCGGCCGACGCCGAGGAACAGCCGGTCGAAGTGCCGGTGCGCCGGCGGCACCTGCACGCCGAGCTGCTCGCAGATCACCCGGATGTCGGTCCGGGAAAAAGGCGTGCAGACGAAGGCCCGCGGCACGTTCGTTGAATACAGGCAGTGCGCGAAATGCGCGTCGACGACGCCGAACCAGTAGCCGACCGGGAGCAGGAGGACCGCGACGGCGAAGCACCGCGTCCAATGGCCCGCTGTTCGCCAACAGTCACCGAGCCACCGGCCGCGCCAGGGAAGCAGGAGCAGCGGGCTCGCGGCGGAGAGGGCGGCGTTCCAGGGCCAGACGCCGGGATCCCAGTTCATCACCAGGGCGAGCACGGCAACGGTGCCGGCATGGAACAGGCAGGCGGCGATCGCGGTGGCTCGACGCAAGGCGGGCAGCAGGCAGCCGACGGCGAGCGTGACCTCCGTGGCACCGATCGCGATGCCGAGGGGCGTGGCCCACCGGCCGCTGGCGTGTGGTGCCAGGTTCCACAGCAGCCAGGGCGCGGTCTCGATGAAGAAGTCGCGGCTCGTCAGCTTGTGGATGCCGGCGAAGAACCAGAGCGACACGAGGGATCCGCGCGTGATCAACGCCCCCTCCGGCCGTCCGGTCGTCGCACAGGTGAGCAGAAACAGCGAGATGGTATGCGGCAGCAGCCGCGACTGGTCGGCCACGAATGCGTAGGCGAGCAGCAACGCGTGCAGCGGCAGGCCGAGCCGCGGCCTGAAGAAGACGAGCGTCAGCGTGGCCAGCAGCGGCATGCCGAAGTCGAACTGCGGCACGGGCAGCAGCGGCAGCATCGGCGGCATCTCGTGCCGGTGCCAACTCGGCCACGTGACGAGCACCGTCAGCATCTGGGCGGCGACGAGGATGCCGCGGCAGAGCCGGGGCTGCAGACAGCCCCTGTCGGGGCCGTGCGGCTCGTGGAACCAGCGCTGCATCCCATGCCAGGAAAAACGCTCGTTCATGGCACGGATCGTAGACCGCGACACGGCCGGCGCGAACACCGGTTTGACGAGGCTGTGGACCGCCTTCGAGTCGGCAGAGCGGATAGCGGACCCGCCCGGGCAGCCGCGTGGCCGCCTCATCCCAGCAGCCGCGAGCGGACGAGCGTCCCGGCGAGGCCGACCACCGCCACGATCGTCTCCATCACCGTCCAGCACTTGAGCGTGTCGCGAATGCTGGCGTTGAAATACTCCTTGAACAGCCAGAAGCCGGCGTCGTTGACGTGCGACGCCGCGAGGCTGCCCGAGCCAACGGCCAGCACCATCAGGTTGGGATCGATGCCCGAGTCGGGGGCCGCCACCATCGGGGCCAGGATTCCGGCAGCCGTCAAGCCGGCGACCGTCGCCGACCCGACGCAGACGCGAATCGACACCGTCACCACCCAGGCGAGGACCAGCGGGTCGAGGGCGAATCCCTGCAATTGCTTCGCGATCTCCTTGTCGACGCCCGTGGCGGTGAGCACCTCCTTGAACGGTCCTGAGCCGCCGATGACGAGGAGGATCGGGCCCACGTCCACGAGTGCGGCGGTGTAGATCGCCATGACGTTCGCCAATGACCGGCCGCGGGCCAGACCGAGTGTGACCGTGGCCACGGCGAGCGTCACGAGCATGACGACGTCGGGATGCGAGAAGAAGACGAGCAGCGGCCCGACGCGGTTTTCCGGCCACGCCACCATCTTCTCGTTCATCGTCTGCGGAGACATGATCTGCACGACAGTCGCGGCGATGAGCAGCACCGCCGGGAGCAGGGCGGTAAGCAGGCTCGTCCACAGTCCCGGCAGCCGGTCTTCCGGGAGGAGCGTGGCCTCCAGGCCGGGCAGCGGCCGCGCCGGAACGGACTTCACGAACCGCGCATACACGGGCCCGGCGAGCACGAGGGCCGGAATCGCGATGACCGTGCCGTAGAGGAGCGTGAGTCCGAGATCGGCCCCGAATTGTGCGACCAGGCCCGTGGGGCTGGGGTGTGGCGGCAGCAGGCCGTGGGCCACGCTCAGCGCGGCCAATGCCGGGAGACCGACGCCCACCGCCGGCAGCCCGTAGCGGCCGCTGACGGCGAAGATCAGCGGCACGACGAGCACGAAGCCGACGCTGTAAAACAACGGCACGCCGACGATGAACCCGGTGGCCGCCATCGCCCAGCCGATCCGCGCGACCCCGGTGCGGGCGACGAGCGCGGTCGCGATGCGCTGTGCCGCCCCCGACTCGACCACCAGCTTGCCGAGCATCGCGCCGACCACGATCACGGTCGTGAGCGAACCGAGGATTCCACCCAGCCCCTTCTGCACGACCGCGGGCACCGCGTTCGGAGGCACCCCGAGCGCGAGTGCCATGCCGATCGAGACGACGAGGAAGGCAAGGAACGGATGGAGTTTCGCCCCGGCCACGAGGAGGACGAGGACGACGATCGCGACGAGGACGACGCCGAGGCTCATGCGGTCACGCCAGTTCGAATACCGCCTCGATCTCGACCGGCACGCCGAGCGGCAGCGCGGCGACGCCGAGGGCGCTGCGGACACCGACACCGCGGTCCGGACCCCAGACCGCGGCGAACAGTTCGCTCGACCCGTTGATCACGTGCGGATGCCGGTCGAAGTCCGACGTGCAGTTTACGAAGCCGACGAGCTTCACCACGCGGGCGATGCGGTCGAGGCTGCCGAGGGAGGTGACGAGCGTCGCCAGGATCGCCAGGCCGGCCCGGCGGGCCGCCTCCTTGCCGGCGTCGGCGTCGAGGTCGGCACCGACCCGGCCGCGGACGAGCGTGCCGTCGGACTGGAGCGGCAGATGGCCCGAAACGAAGGCCTGAGAGCCGACGATGAGGCAGGGTTTGTAGAGGCCCGCGGGGGGCGGCGTCGGCGGCAGGGAAAGTCCGAGGGTGGCGAATCGTGCCCGGGGAGTGTCGGGCATCTGGGGCGTGTCGGGCATGGGAGACTGACTCTTCGCGACGGGGTAAGGCCGGCGTCAGGGCCGGAGGAAAGGCAGCGTAGCGTATCGCGGCACGATGCGGCCACCGACAGGCGTCTGTCGACCAGGGTCAGTTCCGGTACTCGAACTTGAACCGGCCCGGCATCGGCACTGGGTAAACGCCGTCCTCGTCTCGCTGCAGCGGCGCCGGCGAGTCGTCCTTGAGCGCGTCCACGCCCGCGGTGAGGTCGTCGGGCGAGGCGAGCATCTCGTCGTAGGTGATCGACTGGCCGGTGTGGGCCGCCACCCGCCCCATCGCCGTCACCAGGCTCGCCTCGGCACCGCGGAACACCTCGTTGTGCGGCTTGTCATTCACGATCGCGTCGACGAGGTGCCGCCACTCCATCCTGTACGGGTGCGGCGGCTCGGGATCTTCTCCGGACCAGAGGATGTTGTCCTTGTCCATCCGCTGGCTCTTGTAGATCGCCGGCTTGGCGGGGTGGTGGCCGATGGAGATCGTGAACGCCCCCTTCGATCCCATGCCATGGAGCTCGAAACGTTGGGACGTGTTCAGCATGTGCCGCCCCGTGTAGAGGAACTTCGTGCCGTCGGGGAAGGTGTATTCGACCGCATAACTGTCGAAGTTCTGGTCGTCGATCTTTCCATGAAAATGTCGGCCGCCGACCGCCTCGGCCTTCTGCGGCCAGGCCCCCTTCATCCAGCAGGCCTCGTCGATCTGGTGGATGTAGTAGTCGCTGAACAGACCGCCGCTGGCCCAGAGGAAACTGTGGAACCGCTTCGCCTGCCAGAGCAGCTCGCTCGCCGTCACCCGGCCGTCGGCGTCACGCTGCAGGTCGGGCGGGCCCGGGGCCAGGTCCATGCTGGAATAGGCCGGATGCATGCGATAGCCGCGAAACATGAGCAGATCGCCCGCCGCGCCGTCACGGAGCCGGCTGTGGAGCTCCTTGCGGGCTTCGCAATGCCGGCACATGAGCCCCACGCCGACCTTGAGATTCTTCTCGTTGGCCCGCTGCGCCAGGGCGATCATCCGGTTTGTGCTCGGGCCGTCGATCGACACGGGCTTCTCCATGAACACGTGCAGCCCCTTGTCGATCGCCGCCGCGAAATGGACGGCCCGGAAGGCGGGGGGCGTCGTCAGGATGAGGATGTCGCCGGGCCGGAGCACGTCGATCGCCTGCCGGAAGGCCTCGACTCCGACGAACGCCCGGTCCTCGGGAACGTCGATCCGGTCGCCGAACTGCTCGCCGAGGGTCCGCTTCATGCCGTCGATCCGCGGCTTGAAGATGTCGGCGGCGGCCACGAGCCGCACAGGAGCCGCGGTCGCACCCTGGATCGCGTCCCGCACCGCGCCCGAGCCCCGGCCGCCGCAGCCGACGACTGCAAGCCGGATCTCCTCGCTGCCCGCCGCGTGTGCGTTCGCCAGGCCGCGGGCCCGCACGGCAGCCGCCGCGGCACCGACGCCGGTCACTCTCGCCACGTCACCGAGAAAGCCGCGTCGCGACGAGAAACCGTCGCCAGACGAAGGAACCGTGTCGTGGACCTGCATGCGAACATCTCCTGCACGTGAACGGGGCACCAACGCCAGGCCGGGCGGGCCGCGCCGCGGCGGACCGCATCAACCGCCGTAAGCCGTGGCCGTCGGCGCTCGAACGAGGTCGGCGTCCAGCGACCGCTCCGGTTGGATGCCGAGTCTACCAAGATCGGCGTGGTAGGCCCGCACCCCCTCCGCGGCGGCCAGGTCGCCATCAGCGACGTGCCGCAGAATTCGCACGAACGACGGCTGATGCTCGGCCGCGTTGATCTTGCGGCCGAAGAGGGCGACGCGGGCGCCGTGCCGCCGGGCGTCTTCCAGCAGGCCGAAGGCGTCGTGGGTCGTGCCGGCGCCGCCGCCGAGGATGCCCACGATGAGCGAGCGGTCGTAGGCGGCGAGCTGTTCGGTGACCTCGGGGCCGAGATAGGGAATCTTGAGGAACACCGGCCTGCCGGCCCGGGGCACCCCGGCCAGGCCGCGCACGACGTGTACGGCGAGGAACCGGGCCACGTCCCGCGGCCGGTCGGCGTCGGACCGGCCAGGGATGCGGCCGATCGCGTTGGGGAAGAACACCTCCAGGAAGTGGCGAAAGCCCTGCCGCTCCGCGTCGATGCGGAACTCACGGTACGCCGTCAGCATGTCGCGGTCGAGGAGAGCGTCGTCGTTGAGCGTCAGGGAGAACAGGCCCAGGTCCGCGCCCCGCGCCGGCCCCGTCCCGTCCACCCGGCCGGTGCGGGCCTGGCCGATCGTGGTCGTGGAGAAGGGCAACGCCGGCTGGCGGCCGTAATTGCCCGTGCCGGCGGCCAGCCAGATGTCGGTGGTGTCGTTCATCCGCACGGCAGGCGTGACGGCCGAGTCGGCGAACAACCCCTCTTCGATCGCCAGCCGCTCGCAGGTGCCGGCGCTCATCAGCATGATGTCGACGAGCCCTTGGGCCACCAGTTCGCGAATCGCGGCCAGATAGTCGGCCATCGTCCGGTAGGGGCCCCGGGCCGGATCTCCTCCGCGGTGCAGGCCCGGGGCGGCGAGTCCGAAGGCCATGTCCGCGTCCTTGGCATCGGCGAGGATGAAGTCCCCGCAGCCGGGATCGGCGAGGAGCCGGACCAGTTTTCTGTCGAGCGATTTCTGCGGGGGCGTGACGGTCATCGGCGAGTCGGGTACGGTAGTTCGCGAAGCGAGGTCAGGTCCGCCTGACGAGGAGAAACGCATGTCCGCGATGGACGAAGCCGGAAAGTGTATCGTCTGCGGGACCTGCGTGGCAGACATCCTCGTGCGGCCGGTCGATCTGAGCGGTCCGATCGGCGGCGGCCGGCTGTTCCACGTCGAGCCGATCGAGGTCACGACCGGGGGCATCGTCTGCAACACGGGCACCGGCCTGCGCCGGCTCGGGGTGGACGTCGCCGCGGCGAGCCTCATCGGCGACGACCTGTGGGGCCGGGTGATCCGCGACCGACTGACGGCGGAAGGCATCGACGCCGACGCGGTGGAGACG
>JBKDUV010000314.1:0-2623 GCA_046339335.1 Planctomycetia bacterium
GGATTTCTCCTTCCAGCGTTCCGCTGTACTCCACGTAGCAGTCGATCTCGCCGCGTTCGAGGGCGGCGAAGACGATCTGCGTGCCGCCGAGTGCACCCCGGTGCTCGACCGCGAAACCGGCCTGGCGGGCGATTTCCACGAGCACCTCGCCGAGCACGATGCCCTCGGTAAACGGCTTGGAGCCGACGCGGATCTGAGCGGTTTCGGCCCGCGCCGCGCCGTGGGCGATGAGCAGCGCCGCCGCGAGGGCGACGGCCAGCGGCCGCCCCGCATGCTCCCGCGCGATTGTCCCGGTCCGGCCGCCGGTCCCGGTGCTCTTGATGTGCGTCATCTTCGCTCCCTGCCGTCGTCTGCCATGGCGGGAAACCGCTGGGCGCCGACGAACCGACGGACGAAGTCGTCGGCCGGCGTCCGGATCAGATCGCGGAGCGTGCCACGCTGCACGATGCGGCCGCCGCCGAGCAGCACGAGTTCGTCGCCGAAGAACCCGGCCTCCCCCATGTCGTGCGTCACCATGAGCACGGTCGTGCCCGCCGCGCGGAAAATGTGCCGCAGATCCTCCTGGAGTTCGTAGCGGACGAGCGGATCGACCGCGGCCAGCGGCTCGTCGAGGAGGACAGCCGCCGGTTCGAGCATCAGGGCCCGCATGATGCCGAGCCGCTGCCGCTGACCGCCGGAGAGGTGCGCCGGAAACCGGTCGAGGGCCGACGCGGGGAGCCGGGTGAGGGCGGCGAGGTCGGCGATGCGGGCGGCGATCCGCGGGGGATCCCAGCCGAGGTGTCGGGCGAGCAGGCCGACGTTGTCGCGACCGCTGAGGTGCGGAAACAGGCCGCCGTCCTGGATGACGTAGCCGATGCGGCGGCGCAGGGCGGGAAGCGAGTCGGCCGTCAGCCGCCGGCCGTCGATCGAGATGCTGCCCTCATCGGGCGCGACGAGCCCGACGATCATGCGGACGAGCGTGCTCTTGCCGCAGCCGCTGGGGCCGATGAGCACGGTGGTCCGACCGCGGGGCACGGCGAGGCTGATGGGGTCGAGCACGGGGCGGCCGCCCCAGCGCTTGGTGACGCCCTCGAGGACGATCATCGGATCGGCCGCTGATGCCTGTCCCGCAGCGGTCGCCTGTCCCGCAGCGGTCGCGGGCAAATGGGACTCGGGCGAACGGGACAGGCTTGGAATCGTGACCATTGCGGCTCCTGGAGGGGGTACGCGGGCCGGTGCTCCGGCCGGCATCCCCGATCAAGGCGACAGCCCCGCGTCGATGTCACGCTCCCACAAGGTCCCACAAACCGAACGGGACAGAGATTCGCTCCCGTTCGGCGGTAGCCGGCGGCGCTGTACGCCAGGACCACGTGCCGCGTGCATCTTCCCGGGCACGCCGACGGGGTCGCCCGGCTCAGAGCTGACGGCCCGTCCGAGTCAGTTGGAGGCCGGCTTGGCCGGCGCAGCGGAGAGGACGATATCGACGACGGTCCCCTTCGGCGGCACACGCCCGTTGAAGACCTCGAACAGCAGCAACTCGTTCGACTGCGAACTCTGGATCGGCAGGTCGAGCGTCGCCGTGGGGAAATTCGAGACGCAGATCAGGTCGCCGCCATCGGCCTGGTAGTACTCGTCTCCCCCCTGCGGATCTTTCCAGAAAACGCTCCCCGCAAACACCCAATCGCTGTCGAGCGGCTTGCCGGTCTGCGAATTTCGGATCCACTCCTGGGCCCTGACCTCATGCTGCTTGCCGTCGGCGTCCCGCCAACGCAGCATGACGCGGACCACCGGCCCGCGGGCGGGACGATACTCCGGATCGAAGGACACGGGCTTGCCCGGGTCGAGCCCCACGGCGAGGAGTGCCGCGTGGACGAGCCGCGCGGTCGAACGGGCGGCGATCACCGCCTCGTGCTCCTTCGTGTTTTCCAGGCAGGCGAAGACCTCGATCGGACCGTCGTCGAGCACCACCTTGGCGCCGACGACCACCTCCTTGCGATCCTTGTCCACCCAGACCTCCTCGGTCTTGGAAAGCCGCTTCAGTTCCGGATGCCGGTCGACTTTGTCCGCTGCGGCGGCCTTTTCGGCAGGTGAGGCCACGGGGCCGTCGGCCGACGCGACCCGGGCCCCGATGGGAACCATGACGAGCATGCCGAGGACGAACAGCCATGGGACGATCCTTCCCGGCCCATGGCATGACGGCGACAAGGAGGCAGCGACCAAAAACGGCGTCATGGCGGACATCGCGGACATCGCGGGGCTCCTTTTCGGAAGCGTGGAGCGGACCTCTCGGAGTCGGTATCATACGTCCCCGCAGCCGAAGATCGGACCTGAAAAATTCCCCGCCGGCCTGGGAAAATTTCTCCGCACACGATCCCCGATGGAGCAATGATGGTCGCGACCAACCAGGGTGCCAGGGCCGAGACGAAGAAAAAACGCCGCGGCCGCGCCGCCACCGTCGAGGCCGCGCCTGCCTGCGTCGACGCCGTCACGGGCGGTGCCGCGGCTGATACCGCGCCCCCCCTTTTGCCCCGCGACAGCGGCCCCCCGGCCACCCGTCCGGCAGCGAGGAAAGTCGGCGCCCGGGACGCGGCGGGGCGGATCCGTGCCGCTGCGGACACGAGTGAACTCCTCGACACACGGCAGC
>JBKDUV010000315.1:0-5224 GCA_046339335.1 Planctomycetia bacterium
AAGAATTACAGGCGTCGTTGAAACAATCACAAGTCGTCCTCCATGACAAAGGCCAGGTGGCGTGCGGCCACCGCCGCCCGCTTGCCTTTCGACGACTCACCGCAATACTTGTGCCGCTCTCAGAAGATGCGATTGCCCTGGCCGCTGCCGCCGTCAAGAACGGCAACTGGGCCGCGGGGTCTGACCTCTTCGGCCACACGTTCGGGAAGGGCGGGAGTTGGGAGACCTTCGAAAAGTTCTTGGAACACGAAAAGATGTACCCGACCACGAGGCCGCACTATCAACTCTTCCTGGACCGGTACGAAGGGCTACGCCCGAAGAAGTGACGGACACCCGTTCGACAACTCAATGTGAGGTGCGATACCATGACGATTCTGATTCTGTCGATTCTGATTCCGCTCGCGGGGTTATGGGCCGTGGTGGTGAACGACGCGCCGGCTGCCGAAGTCGAGGCGAAAGTCCGGGGCGCTCTGTACAAGAGCGTCGCCCCGCGGATCGAGCCCGAAGTGCGGGAGGTCGACGGCAAGCGCGTTCGAGTGCCACCGGACCGCGTCGTGGTGCCGGCGGTACTCCAAGAGTTGTACAAGAAGAACCCGAAGGTCGTGGTCGAGGTGCTGCTGCGAGTCGCCGACGGTGCCCGTCCGACGGACTCGATCACGGCCGCGGCATTTGCGCTGTCCTTGGTCGATAGCCCGCAGGTCGCGGTGGTGATGGTCGAAGTGTTTAAGGCTGAGACGTACGACACCCTCAACGAGAGTTGGAAGCAGACTCCGCGGCAGCACTGGATTGATTTGATCCGTCAGAAGACGGGCAAGCAGTAGCAAGCCCTCGCTTTCACCGCGAAGGATATAGTCCGGCCAAAGGCACATCCGCAACGGTTTCCGGGCTGACGAGCGACTCGTGAGCCTCGGGGAGAGCGGCTTGGGGAGGAGAGCGCAAAAGGACAGGGTGCGTCGGCCAAAGCCGGAGGAAGGTCGCGAATGAAAGAGTCGCACAAGGTAAGGCCTAGCCAGCCGCCTTGGCCTCGAGTGATGCGTACAACCGGGCAACCGGCTGGGCGAAGCGTTCGCAGAGGTACAACCGGGCTGTGTATTGAACTCCGAAAACATTTCCTTGCGGAGGCCGACGAGCTATTGTCAAGAGTTGTGTTTAGAGGTCCTGGATCAGGCGGCGTTCTGCAAAGGATAGCCCGGTCAATGGCACCTCCGCACTGGTCTTCCGGCTGATGAGCGACTCGTGAGCCTCGGGAGGAGCGGCCCGGGCGTCGGGAACGGGTTTCTCGAAACGCCCCGCATCCGCTTCGGTGGGGTTTTCCTAGCGTCTGCGCAGACCGCGGCCCAGTCGGCCGTTACCAGGGCTTCGACGCCTCGCGTCTGACGCCGGTCAGAGGCTTTGGATGTCGATCACGGGCGTTCGGCCATGAGCACTCCCCCACCGAAATGCTGGAGCAGCGATTGAGGGAGGCTGTCGGCTCTCGGAACTGGCAGCTGGTAGGCGAGATCGCGAAGAAGCTGGCCAAGCAGGATCGTCAGGCGGGGTGAGTCCACCTCAGGGTTCACTGCCGGCGGGTGGGGACAGACTGGCCAAGCGCCCGACACCCCGCCCGGGCCAACACGGTGGCACCAAGCGCTGGCAGGTCTTTCAGCACTCGCAGCCAGGCCGATCAACCCGGCTGAGATTTGAGGATTTTTGAGGATTCCTGAAGGCGCGACGAAAGTGCCAAATTCCCCACGTGCGAAAAGCACTGAAAAACAAGCGGTTTGCAATACGCCCGGCAGGACTCGAACCTGCAACCCTCGGTTCCGAAGACCGATGCTCTATCCAATTGAGCTACGGACGCGCGTGACAAATCGTATCCTACCGGAACGGAGTCGAAAAAGCCGCCCCGCGGCCACAGCGATGCCGGGCCTTTGACCCGGCCTGCACCGCCGTCGTATACCCACGTCATGCCCCGCATCACGCTTCGAGTTCTCCACGGTGCCGATCGCGGCAGGGTATTCGACGACCTGCCCACTCCCGTCACAATCGGCCGCGAGGAGGGCAACTCGATCCAGCTCAACGACGATCGCATCAGCCGGTTCCACCTCAAGCTCCAGGCCGACAACGACCGGATTGTCGCCACCGACCTGGAAAGCACCAACGGGACGAAGGTCAACGGCGAGGACATCCAGGTCCGGATCATCCGTGACGGCGACATGATCGCCCTCGGAAGGTCGCTGCTGCTCGTCGGCTCCCCCGCCGACATCGAGCGCCGCATCGCCGCCGTGGCCGACGAGTCGGCGGCCGGCTCTCCGGTGCGGGGCAGCGACATGCGCGAGCGTCTGCGGAACATCGCCTCCCACGACTCCGACGTCGTGGACGACCTGGCCGAGGTCCGGTCCCCCTTGCTGCGGGCCGCACAGCCGCCGCTGCCGGCACGGCTCAGCCCGGCGCAGGCGGCCGAGACCTGCGAACTCCTCGAATGGATCCAGGGTGTTCTCCGCGGCGCCAGCGAATCCGCCACCCTCCGACCGAACACCGATCGGGTCGACCTCGGATTCGCCGAGTGGCAGGCCCTCCTCGACCTGCAGGCCCGACTGGCCGACCTGTTGCGACAGATCGGCACGCCCGCTTCGGACTGACCCGGCCGGCGGCTACAATCCGCGTCACACCCGCGAGGCCCACGGATGAGCACGCAGCCGTTCGCGCATCTCCACTGCCACAGCCACTACAGCCTGCTCGACGGCGCGAGCCCGATCGACCGGCTGGTGTCGCGCACCGCGGAACTGGGCATGAATGCCCTGGCGCTCACCGACCACGGCAACCTGCACGGGGCACTGGAATTCTATCAGGCCGCCCGCGCGGCCGGGCTCAACCCGATCATCGGCTACGAGGCCTACATCGCACCGGGCAGCCGGTTCCAGCAGGACGCCGGCAGCCAGCGCGACTCCAGCTACCATCTCACGCTCCTGGCCCGCGACCGCACCGGCTTCGCGAACCTCCTCAAGCTCGCCACGCAGGCCTGTCTGGAGGGGTTTTATTTCAAGCCGCGGATCGACCGCGAACTCCTCGAGCAGTACGGCGCAGGGCTGGTCTGCCTCTCGGGCTGCCTGTCGGGAGAGTTCAGCCGTGCCCTCGTCGGGGCCGCCCCCGAGCAACGCGAGTCCCTCGCCCAGGCGCGCGAGATCGCGGCCTGGTTCCAGTCGCGGTTCCCCGACCGCTACTTCATCGAGATCCAGGACAACGGCCTCGCGGTGCAGCGGCAGGTCACCGAGGTCGCCCTGGAAATCTCCCGCGAGCTGGGCATCCCGCCGGTGGCCACCTGCGACTGCCACTACGTCAACCGGGAGGACGCCGAGGCCCAGGACATCCTGCTCTGCGTCAACACCGGCCGGTTCCGCAACGACGCCTCGCGGATGCGGATGGATTCCAGCGAATTCTACTTGAAGAGCCCGGCGGAGATGTACGACGCCTTCGCCGGCTTCGACCGGGAGCTCGTGGCCGACGCGGTGGGCCGCAGCCAGCAGATCGCCGACTCGGTGTCGATCGATCTGGAACTCGGCAAGCGGCATTTCCCCGGCTTCGACGTCCCCGCAGGCCGCACCGCGAGCGAGGAGCTGCGCCGGCTCTGTCTCGCCGGCCTCGCCGACCGCTATGCCGGCGTGCCGAAGCGCTGGATCGACGATCCGCAGGCAGACGGCGGCCGCGGGCTGCATCCTACGGTGCTCGAACGGCTCGACCGTGAACTCGGCGTGATCGACACGCTCGGCTTCGCCAGTTACTTCCTCATCGTCTGGGACTTCGTCCGCTACGCCCGGGAGCGGGAGATTCCGGCGGCCGCCCGTGGCTCGGGCGTCGGGGCGCTCGTCGCCTTCGCGCTCCATTTGTCGCACGTCTGCCCGTTGGAATACGACCTGCTCTTCGAGCGGTTCCTCGACGTCAACCGCCGCGAGGCGCCCGATATCGACATCGACTTCTGCAAGGAGCGTCGTGGCGAGGTCATCGACTACGTCAAGCGTCGCTACGGCGAGGCCAACGTCGCCCAGATCGGCACCTTCGGCACGCTGGCGGCGAAGGCGGCGATCCGCGACGTCGGCCGGGCCCTCGGCCTGGCCGTCCCCCGGGTGGACCAGATCGTGGCCCTCGTTCCCGACCAGCTCAACATCTCGCTCGAGGACGCCTCTGCCCCCGGCACGCAACTGGCCGCCGCCTGCGAGGCCGACGCCGAGATCCGCGAGGTGGTTCATTTCGCCAGGCAGATCGAGGGTCTGGCGCGGAACGTGGGCACCCATGCCGCCGCCGTGGTGATCGCCGACAGGCCGCTCGTCGAGTACGTCCCCCTGCAGCGGGTGACGGGTCGCGAGGAAGTGATCACGCAATGGGCCATGGGCGACGTGGAACGCGCCGGCCTGATGAAGATGGACTTCCTCGGCCTCCGGTACCTCACCGTGGTCGCCAAGACACTCGACATCATCGCGGCGACGGGGGGCGTCCGGCCCGATCCGCTCGCCTTCCCGCTCGACGACGCGGCGACCTTCGCCACGCTCTGCCGCGGGGAGACGAAGGGCATCTTTCAGCTCGAGAGCGGCGGCATTCGCGACCTCCTGCAGCGGATGAAGCCCGACCAGTTCCTCGATATCGTGGCGGTCAACGCCCTCTACCGGCCGGGCCCGCTCGAAGGGGGCATGGTCGACGAATACGTGGCCGTAAAGCACGGTCGCAAGCGGGCCGAGTTTCTCCATCCCGTGATGCGCGAGGTGCTCGCCGAAACGCACGGCGTGATGGTCTACCAGGAACAGGTGATGCGGATCCTGGAGCGGCTCGGCGGCATCGAGCTCTCCTCCGCCTACACCTGCATCAAGGCGATCAGCAAGAAGAAACTCGAGACGATCGCCGCCTTTCGCGAGCAGTTCGTGGCGGGTTCTCAGGCCAAGGGGCTCTCCCGGCAGCAGGCCGAGGAGGTGTTCGCCCTGATCGAGAAGTTCGCCGGGTATGGATTCAACAAGAGCCACTCCACCGCCTATGCCCTGCTCGCCTGGCAGACGGCCTACCTCAAGACCCACCATCCGGTCGAGTTCATGGCGGCCCTGCTCTCGGGCGACATCACGGGCCGCAACTTCAAGAAGAAGGACGCCCTCGTCGAGCACGTCGAGGACTGCCGCCGAATGGGCATCGAGGTGGCGCCGCCCGACGTCAATGCCTCGATCGCCGACTTCTCCGTGGCGGGGGGACGGATCCTCTTCGG
>JBKDUV010000316.1:0-16062 GCA_046339335.1 Planctomycetia bacterium
CGCCAGAAGTCGAGCCGCAGGCTCTCGAGAGCCTGCTCCATGTGGGCGGCCGGCGGGTCGGTGGCGCGGATGGCGGCGGCAGCGGGCCGCCGCCGCCATTGCATCGCGTTGGTGAGGCCGCGAACGTAGATCGAGAAAAAGTGGAGCCGCGGATCGACGTCCTCCCAGATCGCGACGCCCCAGCGGGATTCGCCCGGCTCGATGTCGGCTGTCGTCATGCTCGCGCTGTCGAACAGCGGCTGATCGGCCGGCACCTTCTCCTCGCGACGAATGGCCGGCATCGCCGTGGGGACGAGGCGATCGAGATAGGCGCGATACCGGGCGATGCCATCGGCGTCGATCACCGGCTCCAGGCTCTCGAGCACGAAGTGCGGGATGAAGCGGACCGGTTGCTCGAGTTTCTCGAAGGGCTTTTCCGGGTTCACCTCGTCCCCTTCCACGGCCCGCCTGCCGCCCACGTTCCGCACCCGGTAGAGCAGGTACCAGATCCGCTTGCGACGCATCTTGAGTTCCGCGGCCGGCACGTCGACCTCCAGCAGCCGCGGCGACTTGAATGCGAACTCGAGGCACCAGACGTCGGGCAGATACGTCCGGTCCCGTGACCGCTCGACGAAGGTGGAGTTGGCTGCGGCCCGCTTCGGCTTCCAGGCCGTGTCGCGCCGTGCTTCCGTGACTTCGAGCAGATCCCCGCGGAGGATGAGGTCATCCGCCGAGGCGTCGGGCTTGATGACGGTGAGCACGCCGGGAGCGAGCGGCATGAAGCCCTGCTGTGCCGGGGCCGGGACGTGCGTTGCAAGCAGGCCCACGACCGTCACCAGGAGGCGGAGCAGCGGCACGGACGGAACGCCTCCCGGCCGGCCGGCGATGTGCCGGCCCGGAAAGGATTGTCTCAGGTCTGACATGGCAAGTTCAGCATCCGGGACCCAGTGGCATCAACGCCGTGTTTTGGCCAGTCTTCCTCAGTTTAGGGCAATCGAGGGGCGGTTTTCGGCGGAAACGGTCCGGAAATGGGCCATACATATTTCCTTGCTTGCCCATCTTCCCCAGGTCACAATCCTGTTGGAGCCGGTCAAAGTACCGAAAAGTGGCCTTCTGCCGGCCTTCCGTCCGAAGGACACTCCTGCACCCGCGGTCCGTCCCCGATCTACATCGCCTTTTCGTCGGTTTCACCCTCGATGCTTCGGCAAAACCCGCTTCAGCCGCCCCGACCGGTCGCTCCGACGCCGCAGCAGGCGCATGTCCGGGCATCAACCGCCGGCTCGGATCGCGTTCTTTCGGCCGAGGATTTCGATACGACCGGCATTCTCGCTGGGGTCGATCCCAGCGAGTCCCGCTACTGGTGGATGCCGGAGCTCTACGGTCCGCCGGCTGAAACGCTGGTGGACGCGGTCCGGGGCGGAAGACTCTCTCACCCCTCCTGACCGATCCGCGTCCCGCTCGGCGGCTCGGGTCAGGCGGCTCGGGTCAGGCTGAACCAAGACAGTCGACCCCCCGCGGCATTCGGTCAGATTTCGGCTGACCGTGGCGCCGCATCAGGCAGCGCGTTGCGCCGGCACAGTGGCGGTGCGGACCGCCTGATCGACTTCCAACGCGAGGGCGGCGTAGTCCTCGGCTCCGTGGGATTCGGGGGCGTAGTCGAAGATCGACTGGCCGAAGCTGGGCGCCTCGGCGAGCCGGATGTTGCGGCGAATGCGGGCGGCGAACAGCCGCCCTGCGGCCCAGGCGCGATGCCCGCCTGGAGCGGCAGCGAGAAATTCCCCCACGTCGCGGGCCACCTCCGTGGCCAGTTTGGTGCTTCCCTCGTACATGCAGAGCACGACGCCGAGCAGACGCAGGTCGGGATTGACCCGATCGGCCACCAATTCGATCGTCTCCAGGAGTTTGCTCAGCCCGTGGAGGGCGAGGAAGTGCGGCTGCAGGGGAAGCAACACTTCGCCGACCGCGGCCATGGCGTTGAGCGACTACAGTCCGAGTGACGGCGGGCAGTCGATGACCAGGGCGTCGAATGACTCCGGATGGGGAGCGCCCCCTCGGCAACGCGGGTCGGCCGCAAGCCGCTCTCGGAGAATCGATTCCCGGCCGGGAACGCCCGCCAACGCCAGTTCGGCTGCCGACAGATCGATGTGCGATGGCACGATGGAGAGCCGCTCGCCGACCTGCATCGTCACGGCCTCGAGCGGCCGGCCACCAGCCAGCAGATCGAAGGCGGAGAATCCTCCGGCAGACGGCTGCACCCCGAGGTGGAGCGTGGCGTGTGCCTGCGGATCGAGGTCGATCAGGCAGACCCGTTTCCCGAGCCGCGACAAAGCCACGGCGAGATTCACCGACGTGGTGGTCTTGCCCACCCCGCCCTTTTGATTTGCAACGGCGATCGAACGCATTGGATTGACTCTCCGAACCCGGCCGCTGCCGGCGGCCGCGGGCGGACCGGCACTGTTTCCGTCGTACGGGCAGACGCACTTTCGGGAGGAGGATAGGGAGCATCGGCTGCCGGCCAAAGCCCGATTTGCCCCGGCAAACAAGGGTCAACGCACCGTTCCAGCCGGTGAGACGGTGCTGGGGCCGGTGCCGGGAACCATCGCCGGGCCTGCGGGCTGCACGACCAGCCGCACCCAGCGGTCGAGGCCCGATCCGAGCCGGCCCAACGCAACCCGGCCCGGCCGACCGACGACCGTCATCGTCCCGAACTGCCTGTCGAAGGCGAGCACGGTCGCCGGCGGGGACTTCGCGTCGCCATGGCGCGAGAAAGCGATCGCGGTCGCCCACTCCGGCACCGGCCGTGGCCCCGAGTCGCCGGCCGGCGGGACGGCCTCCCAGATGAACGATGCATCCTCGACGAGTGCATGCCGGAGATGCACCAGCCCCGGCGCCCGCGACACGTCATACCGAGCGGTCACCGCCAGCCGCCGCGGACCGCTTCCCGGCCCCAGCCGCCAGAGTTCCACCCGGTCGGCGCGGCTGACATCGCCCGCCACCGCGGCCCCGAGAAAGTCGAGGCAACGCCGGGTCTGCCGCCACTGGTACCAGAAGGCGAACATCGCCAGGCAGATCCCCAGCACGACGATCAGGGCGACGACGAGCCGGCCACGGGCCGAACCGTCCGCTGCGGGCGGGGAAAAACTCACGGGCAAAACTCCGGTCCCGGACGGCGCGGCATGCCGGTCGCCGCCCCGGGATCGGTATGTATAATCGGTTCGGTTCCGCACGCCCACGTCGGCGGCGGGCCGTCGATCCCCAGTCCTCGAATCCCCCATGGCAAACGCATTCGACCCCTATCGCGAAGCCCTCGTCGTGGAAAACCACACGCTCTGGCCGCTGTCCTGTGAAGACTGGTCGGCGGCCGACAAGAGTCGCGTGGAGGCGTTCCTTCACGCCCACCCGCAGGAAGCTGCCGATCTCGACTACGTGCGACAGCACACCGGCTTCGCCCGCGTGATCACGGTCACCACGGCCGACCTCGACAGGGTGGGCGCCGGCTGACCGTGGCGACCATCCGCCTCCATCTGCCGCTCCAGGACGGCTCCGGCCCGGAAAAAAGCGGCGATGTATCTCCCCCCGACCGTTCGTACGACATCGTCGTGGGTCATGGGGTTCTGGCCGGAATAGGTCCCGCAATCCGGTCGGCTGCGGCGTCCCGCGCCGTTCTGATCGCCGATGCGGCCGTGCTCGAAACCCACGCCGCGCGGGCCGTCGAGTCGCTGAAGTCCGCAGGCATCGCGGTCGAGACGATCCCCGTACCGTCCGGCGAGGCGTCCAAATGCCTGTCGCAGGCGGGCCTGCTCTGGGATGCGTTCGCCAGGCTGGCGGTCGACAGACGGACGCACGTGGTGGCGGTCGGCGGGGGCGTGGTCGGCGACCTGGCTGGCTTCGTCGCGGCGACCTTCGCCCGCGGGCTCGCCTGCTGGCAGGTGCCCACCACGGTCATTGCCCAGGTCGACAGCGGAATCGGCGGAAAAACGGGGGTTAATCTGCCTTCGGGCAAAAACCTGGTCGGCGCCTTCTGGCAGCCACGCGGCGTGTTTGCCGACATCGACACCCTGGCAACGCTCCCGGACCGGGAGTTTGCCAGCGGGTTCGCCGAAGTCGTGAAATATGGCATGATCCTCGACGCCGAATTCTTCGAGTGGCTGGAGGCCCATGCCTCCCGGATCATGGCGCGGGAACCGGCCCTGCTGGCCAGGGCGGTGGAACGTTCTGCGGCCCTCAAGGCCTTCGTCGTCGAGAGGGATGAACTGGAGACGACGGGCCTGCGGGCGGTGCTCAACTACGGCCACACGTTCGCCCACGCCCTGGAGACGGCTGCTGGATACGGCTCCCTGCTCCATGGCGAAGCGGTAGCGATCGGCATGGCCCGGGCGGCCCGGCTCGCCGTCCTGCTCCGACGCGTGCCGCGGAGCCTGATCGATCGCCAAGATAGTCTGCTGACCGAGTTTTCACTTCCCACGGCGGTGCCGGCTGGTGGGATCGCGACCGCCGACACACTGCTCGACATCATGCGCCGCGACAAGAAATCCGTCGCGGGAAGCCTGCGATTCGTGTTGCCAGACCGCCTGGGGCACGTCGAACTGGTGGAAGGGATTCCCGCGGACCTCGTCCGCCAGTCGCTCGCGAACTGAGGCGAGCAGCGACCTTGCCTGGTGCGAATCGCACCACCATTGGCTTTTGGCGACCACCGGCCTGGGGCAATTTGCCCCAGGAGCGCCCCAACGACAGCGGCGGTGGTGGGGCGATTCGCCCCGCCCCGCGCGCCACGTGGAGCGAATCGCTCCGGAAATGCTGCTTCAATGAGACGTTTTGTCGGCTTCTGATGTTTTTCCGTGCCCCAACGAGCTTTGGCATGGGCATTGCATAGAGTTTCTGTGTCCGAGCCTGACTCCCCCGCATGCAGACATGCGTGTGGCGGAGTGATGTCGGAAGAAACTTTTTTCCAAGTCGTTTTTCACCCATTCGGAGCCTCTCACTCCATGAATATTTCCAGCCGGTCTTCCGCTTCAGCGGCATCGCTGACACGGATGGACATGCTGCTGTGTGCGCTCCCGGTCGTTTTGTTTCTCTCGATCATTTCGCTCGTTTGAATCGGCTCTCGTTCGTCCCGTTCTGGGGATGAATGGACCGTTTCCCGGGTGATTAGCCGGGGTTTTTGCAGCAGCGTGTCATCTTTTTCCCTCGCTTCTCCCTACCGAGATCGTTCTCATGATCAACACTCCTGAAAATCACGGTTCGAATCAGCCCGACGTGGCATCGCTTCGCGCAGCCGGCATCGACGACATCGGGATCGTCGATGCCTCGCTCGACCGTTACGAGGACTTCGTGCTTGCGGCCCAGGCCGGCGAGGTTGGCGTCCATTTTTGCGTCGATGGGCGATCCGCCATCCGTCTCTCCCGACGATTCCGTGCCGATGTGTGGCTCGTGAACACAGAGCTCCCCGACATGTCGGGCTTCGACTTGTTGTCGATGCTGGCACCGCATGTCATGCAGGGCAGTGTCGATCCGCTGCTGGGAGGATCTGCGATCTCGCTCGATCGGCTCGGAGACACCATGCGGTCGGGGATTTTCGTGGTCTCCGATTCCTATTCCGTTGAAGAGGAACAACGGGCACTTGCTACCGGAGTTGCCGGATATCTCGTTCGCCCTGTCACGGTGGACCTGATCCGCAACGCCCGAATGCACGCGCCGCATGCCGTCGACGATCTATCCGACACCGTTCGGGCATGACGTCCATCCGGACACCGCCCATCGAAAGTCCGGGGTCGGCTGTTCGCCAGTCATTCGTCGCATCGCACTCACACCAGAGGTTTCCATGGCTCCACGAAATACGTCCGACTCTGCGATTCGCAACGTGATCGTGGTCGATCCGTCCTTCGACTCCTACCGTGAACTCGCCGCGGCTTCGCGGGAGGGCAGGATCGAGCTTCACATGCGGGCGAGCGGACTCGACGCCCTGCGGCTGGCGGATCACGTCGAGGCCGATGCCTGGATCGTCGCAGCCGACTTGGACGACATGTCGGAGATCGACTTCATCGAGGCCCTTCGCTGCAGGATCGGGGCCGCTGCTCCCGTGTGCTCGAGCAACCCGACTGCGGAAATGCGGTCCACCATCGGCGAGCTGCGGCTGCTGCCGGCTCCGGTGACATGCGATGAAGTCGAGGCCCTGATCGATAGCACCGCCGTGACGCCGAGTGGCAGCGGTCACTCGCTGGCGAAGTTTCTCGCCCTGCCGGCGGCGGGCATCGGCCTCGCCACGTCGATCATCATCATCGCCCTGCAGGCCGGATGAGTCCCGTCACCACCGGGCGTCCAAGGCCGCTCCGCCGAGGTCGGCCATCGGCAGGGGTACGATTCGGACGTCGACGCCTGCGAACCGCATCTCGGTCGCGTTGACTGCCCGAGCACTGGCCCAGGCAAGATACCAGCCGAGAAACACCTGCGACGGATAGTGGGCATCGTCGGTCATCCGCGAAAAACCGACGAACGTGGAGCAGACGTAGAGCGTTCCCTTGGCCAGCGGGTGCTCCACCATGTCCGCCGCGGCCAGGAACGGGATCGCGCCGACGAAGGCATGGCCGCTGACACCATTGTTGTCGTTGAAGGGGTCCCATTGGCTTCCGGCCGAACTCTCGTTGGGCCGCGAACCGCCCGTCGCCCACTGCATCGCGTACAGCGGCGGCGCACCGACCACGAAGATCCGCAGCGATCGTGATCCCCATTCGCCGAATGCGTCCCCGGCGGGGTTCCCCTCGAAGAGCAGCCCGGTCGCAGCGGCCAGGCCGAACACGGGTAACGCGTACCGACCCTCGCCGATGTCCTTGCAGCCGGAAAAGAACGTTCCCAAGCCCGTCGGTTCCACGCCCCGCTGCCAGGCATTTTGCATGGTCGTGTCGAACCCGGTGTTCGCCATCAGTGCGCCCGCCCCGAACGCCGCCGTCAGGCAGACGAGGCTCTCGCACGAGTAAAACGACCGGTAGTCCGCGGCCACCTTGTAGCCCGCCCTGGCAAGCCGTGGAAATCGACTGCCGGCCCAGGGGGGCGCATCGCCGGCGGTCGGCGTCATGACGAGTTCCCGGTCGATCGGCGGCAGGGGTTCGACGGCGGTCGACGTCGACCAGATGCCTGCGGGCTCCGGCTGCCAGGCCGCCGTCACGGCTGTTTCACCGCCGCCGCCGACGCCGTCGGCGAACGTCTGCAGCTCCTCGACGGTCTCGACCCAGGCCCCGGCGGTCGCCGGAATGAACCGGACCACGAGCCGTTGCCGCGTCGGCGGCCACACGGGCGGGTGAGACGGCAGCGGGTCGATCCAAGCCGATTCGATCAGGCCCGCCCCCGGCGGTGAACTGAGGAAATCGGGAGGCACCGCCCGTGCGATCGGAAGGTCGGCGGCCACACCGGCGACCGTAGCCCGCCAGAGTGCGGTGCCGTCGGTGCCCGCCAGAAAGTCGCGACGCGGCTGGCCGGGCGCCGATGCTGTCGCTGCGCCCGGTCCGGCCCCGGCGGCCGGTTCGGACGGGCCGCAGCAGGCCAGCAGCGCCAGTGTCACTCCGGCCGGCCACCGCCGACGGCGGCACGAGAATCGATTCAGGGTTTCCGGAACGATGGCGCGCATGCCGGACCTTCGCAACCTGGCGGACCGGTGGCAAGGCTGGTTTTATACGGGTCACACTTGAGCCTCGCGCGGTTCGCTGGTGGGGCCGCCCATGCCCCATCGCCCGACGCTCGCTGCGGGCTTCCGGCCCGCGCTCATTCGGACCTGCCTGCGCTCCGGCATCTTGCCTGCCCTGGGCAGCTTACGCCGGCTCCTGGGTCACGAGCAGCCCCGCCCGTCATTCGATTCCATCGGCATGCGCGCCGGAAGACTGGCGTGGCAGCGGCCTCTGGTATCCTGGGTCCCTTTCCCCGGGAACCCAGCCGTGCAGGAGCAGATCGACACCGCCGCCGACGGCCGCGTCGATGACAGAATCGCCGCGGGTCTCTCGCGCTGGTGGGGCTTCGCCCGGCTGCGGCCGCTGCAGGCCGCGGCGATCCGGGCGGCACTCGCCGGCCGCGACTCGCTGGTCGTCATGCCGACCGGGGGTGGCAAGAGCCTCTGCTACCAACTGCCGCCCCTGGTGGGCGAGATGACCGACGTGGTCGTCTCGCCGCTCGTCGCACTGATGAAGGATCAGGTCGACGCCCTGGAGGCGATCGGCTATCCCGCCGCCGCGATCCACGGCGGCATGTCGCAGGAGGAGCGGGCTGCCGTCCGCGACCGGCTCGCTGGCGGCGACCTGCGACTCCTGTTCACCGCCCCGGAGCGGCTCGTCAACACCGGCCTCCTCGACCTGCTCGCCCGGGTCGGCGTCCGGCGGTTCGCCGTCGACGAGGCCCACTGCATCAGCCAGTGGGGACACGACTTTCGCCCCGAGTACCGGCAGCTCGCCCTGCTTCGCGAACGCTTCCCGGCGGCGAGCATCCATGCCTTCACCGCCACGGCCACGCCCCGCGTCCGCGATGACATCGCCCGACAATTGAGCCTGCGCGATCCCGCGGTCCTCGTCGGCACGTTCGATCGCCCGAACCTCGTCTACCGGGTCGTGCCCCGGGCCGACCGCATCACCCAGGTGCTGCGGATTCTCGGCCGCCACCGGGGGGAAGCCTCGATCGTGTACTGCATATCGCGGAAGGAGACTGAACGGATCGCGGCCCGCCTCGCCGCCGAGGGCATCCTCGCCCGCCCCTACCATGCCGGGCTCGATGCCCGCGAACGGCATGCGACCCAGGAGGCCTTCTCGGCGGAGACGATCGACGTGGTGGTGGCGACCGTGGCCTTCGGCATGGGCATCGACCGCTCCGACGTCCGCCTCGTGCTCCACACTTCGCTGCCGAAAAGCCTCGAGGCCTACCAGCAGGAGACCGGCCGGGCAGGCCGCGACGGGCTCGCGGCCGAGTGCGTCCTGCTCTACTCGTCGGCCGACGTGTTCAGCTGGGAGTCGCTCGTCCGCAAGAGCGCAGCGGAGTCGGATCTCGACGCCGCCGGGCAGGAGAGGCATGTGGCCGCGCAGCTCGAGCACCTGCATGCCATGCGTCGGTACGCCCAGGCTGCCCGCTGCCGGCATGCCGCGCTCTCGGAGTATTTCGGCCAGGCCTACCCGGCCGACGCCTGCGGCGCCTGCGACGTCTGCCTCGGCGAGACGGAAAGCCTCGCCGACGCGACGGTGACGGCGCAGAAGATCCTTTCCTGCGTGGCTCGTGTCGGCGAACGCTTCGGGGTCCGGCACGTCTGCGAGGTGCTGCGCGGGGCGAAGACCGAGGGCGTCGTCCGTCATAGTCATGACCGGCTCTCGACGTTCGGCCTGCTCGCCACGATCGAACAGCGGACGGCGGAGAATCTCGTCCACCAACTGCTCGACCAGGAACTGCTCGCACGGACCGCCGGCGACCGCCCCGTGGTCATGCTCAACGCGAAGTCGTGGGAGGTGCTTCGCGGCACTCGAGAGGTCGTGCTCATCGAGCCGCGTGCCGGCAAGGCGCGGACGACGAAGGTCGAGGCCGACGACTGGGAGGGCGTGGACCGCGGCGTATTCGAGCGGCTGCGGCGCTGGCGCCGTCGCGTGGCCGAGGCCCGGGGCAAGCCGGCGTGGACGATCCTCGACGACAAGGCGCTGCGGGCAATCGCCCGCGATCAGCCGACCTCCCCTGCCGCACTGCTCCGCTGCAAGGGAATCGGCGAAAAACGGCTCGCCGACTTCGGCGCCGCGATCCTCGACCTCGTGGCCGGGACCGAGCCCCGGGAGTGACCGCGGCGCGGTGCTCCCGGGTCACGACTCGCCCAGGTAGGCATCGCGGACCCGCCGGTCGGCGGCCAGTTCGGCGCCGCCGCCCGTCAGCGTCACGCGGCCGGTCTCCAGCACCCAGCCCCGGGAGGCGATCTTGAGCGCGGCCCGCGCGTTCTGCTCGACGAGCACCACGGCGATGCCACGGGCGGCGAGCGCCGCGATGACCTCGAAGACCTTGGCCACGATCAGCGGTGCCAGGCCGAGCGATGGCTCGTCGAGAAGCAGCAGCCGCGGCCGACCGACGAGCGCCCGGCCGATAGCCAGCATCTGCTGCTCGCCGCCGGAAAGCGTGCCTCCGAGCTGCCCCATGCGTTCGCCGAGCAGGGGAAACAGCCCGCAGGCCTCCTCCAGATCACGGGCCAACTGGCCACGATCGTCCCGGGTGAATCCACCGAGTTCCAGGTTCTCGCGAACCGTGAGCCGGGGGAAGATCCGGCGGCCTTCGGGCACCTGGCTGACGCCGAGGCGAACGATCTCGTGCGGCGGAAGACCGACGAGCGGCCGACCCGCGAACTCGATCGCGCCGCGCCGCGCCTGCACCACGCCCGAGATCGCCATCAGCAGCGTCGTCTTGCCGGCACCGTTGGCGCCGATGATCGACACGAGCTCCCCCGGCTCCACGTCGAGCGAGACGCCGTCGACCGCCCGGATCGGCCCGTACCCCGCCTCGAGATCGGTCACACGGAGCAGCGGCATGGCCCGTTCACCCCTCTCCGCCCAGGTACGCCTCGATCACCTTCTCATCGCGGCGGACTTCGGCGGGCGTGCCCTCGGCGATCTTCACGCCATGGTCGAGGACGGCCACCCGGTCGCTGATCCGCATCACGACGTTCATGTGATGCTCGATGAGCAGGACTGTCACGCCCCGGTCGCGGATCCGCTCCACGAGCCGGGCCAGTTCGGCGGTCTCGGCCGGGTTCATCCCCGCCGCGGGCTCGTCGAGCAGGAGCATCTCGGCGCCCGTGGCGAGCGCCCGGGCGATCTCCAGCCGACGTTGGTCGCCATAGGGAAGCTGGCCGGCGATGCGGTTGGCCGCCGGCTCGAGGCCGACGAACGCCAGGGCATCGAACGCCCGCCCACGGGCCGAGTCCTCGGCCCGTCGTTGTGCCGGGGTGCGGAACAGCATCCCGAGAATGCCGCCCGCGATCGACCGGTCGAGGCCGACGAGCACGTTCTCGAGCACGGTCATGTTGCCGAACAGCCTGATGTTTTGGAACGTCCGCGAGATGCCACCGCGGGCGACGACGTCCGGAGCACGTCGGCCGCGGCGCCAGACGGCGAGCGTGCCCGCCACGCCGAGCAGTCCACCGCTCAACAGCGCGAGCAGGCCACGAAGCCGTACCCGCTGCTTCCCGGCCGCAAGCCGGTCGAGCACCTCGTCACGAACGGCCATCACGCCCCCCGATGGCCCCCCCGGCGGCCGCTGGATGTCGGTCGGGTCGGGCACGGTTCCCGGTCCCGCCCGCCGAGCCGTCACGGCAGCCTGCAGTTCATTGCGGACAGCCTGGGCCGCGGCGAAGTCGCGCCGGATCGCCAGCACGTCCGCACCGTCGGCACTCACCACCCGCCATTTGCCCGCCATCTGGTCGATCGCCAATTCCGCGCGGAAGTACCCGCGGAACCGGGAGGCGGCGCCGGCCAGCGTGAACGGTTCGCCGGTGATCATGCCCCGCTTCACGACCGCCAGCCAGAGCCGATCGACGTCGACGGCGGCCGCGGCGAACAACACCCCCGTGAGCAGGCCGATCCCCAGGGCGGAGGCCAGCGTCCCCGCCGTCAGCGGCCGCTCCAGCCGCCGCCCCTGGAACCGGACCGTTCCGCTCGATGGCGGATAGATGCCGCTGATGCAGTTGAAGGCCGTGGTCTTGCCGGCGCCGTTGGGACCGATCAGCGAGACGATGCTCCCGGCCGGAACGTCGAGATCGAGGTCGGAAACGGCGACCAGACCGCCGAAGCGAACCGTGACCCGATCGACGTCGAGAAGCGGCTGGGCAGCGGCACCGGCTGGCGGTTGTTCGCGGGGCGGTCGACTCATGCCGGGTGGTCTCCGTGCAGTTCGGCAGCCAGCCGCCGCGACGGAACGAGACCCTCGGGCCGAAACCGCATCACGAGCACGAGCGCCACGCCGAACACGGCCAGCCGCCAGCCGCTGAACGACAGGAGGCTGGAGCCGGAGGGATTGATGCCACTCTGCTGGATCAGCGAGTCGGCCCAGGGCGCCACGACGGTATCGAAGCCGACGAGCAGGGCGACGCCGATCAGCGTGCCGGGGATGCTTCCCAGCCCGCCGAGGATCACGGCGCACAGGACCATGATGGACCGGTTGAAGTCGTAGGCATTCGGATCGGCGGTGGTGGACAGGCTGGCCGCATACAGACAGCCCGCCAGGCCCGCCACGGCGGCCGACATGGCGAAGGCCGAGAGCTTGACCCGCGTCGGTGAGATCCCCATGGCGGCGGCGGCGAGCTCGTTCTCGCGCACGGCCACCCAGGCCCGCCCCAGCCGCGAGTGCTCCAACCGACGCATGGCGATCACCACGGCGGCAAGGGCGAGCAGGCTGAGGTAGTAGAACCAGCGCGGATCGACGGCGAAGGCGAGGCCCAGGTCCTGGCCGGCGATCTGCACGCCCGCTCCGGGGGGTGGCACCGGATTGAGACCCTTCATGCCACCGCTGATCTGCTCCAGGTTGCGGAGCGTGACTTTGACCACCTCGCCGAAGCCGAGCGTCACGATCGCCAGGGAATCGCCGCGCAGCCGCAGCGTCGGCGCGCCGAGGGCCAGCCCGACGAGCGCGGCAGCGAGGACGCTCGCAGCCGCGGCGGCCGCGAACGGCAACTGGAAGGGGTACATCGGCACGGTGAGGATCGCGTGGCAGTAGGCACCGATCCCGAAGAACGCGGCGATCCCCAGATGGACGAGCCCCGTGTACCCCACCATCACGTTCAGCCCGAGGGCGAGGATGCAGTAGATGAAGAGGGTCGTCACCTGGCCGCCGAGGGCGCCGCCGAGGGCGGGCACGACGAGCGGTGCGGCCGCCAGCGCGGCCAAGGCCACGAGGTCCCAGCGCTCGCGCAGCAGGACCCCGAGCCGCCCCCCCGCGGGCACGGCTCCGACCGCATCGATGCCGTCCGTTCCCTGCTCGCCCATCAGCACCTCGTTCCCGGCAGGCACCCCGACTGGCGTTCAGACCTTCTCACGCGTCCGCTGCCCGAGCAACCCCTCGGGACGGAACACGAGGATCACGATCAGGATCGCGAACACGATCGCCCCCGTCCAGCGCTCGCCGACATACGCGCTCGACAGCGCGCGGACGAGGCCGATGACGAGCCCGCCGACGACGGCGCCCGGGATGCTGCCGATGCCGCCGAGCACCGCCGCCGTAAAGGCGAAGAGGCCGTTCTGGAAGCCCATCTGGAAACCGATCGTGTTGATGTACAGTCCGTAAATGACGCTGGCGGCACCGCCGAGGAAGCCGCCGATGAAAAACGTCGCCGCGATCACCCGGTCGACGTCGATGCCGACGAGGGCCGCGGCGGTCGGATCCTGGGCGACGGCCCGCATCGCCTTCCCCAGCCGTGTCGACTTCACGACCGCCGACAGGGCGATCATCAGCGGCACCACGATCACGAGCACGAGCAGGTCTTTGGCGCTGAACTGCAGGCCCTCGCTACCGAGGAGGTTTGCGGCCGGCAGCAGTTCGGGAAACGAGCGATCGGCAGGCCCGATCCAGAACAGCCCGACGTTCATGAAGATGAACGACACCCCGATCGCCGAGACGAGGGGCGCAAGCTTCGGCGCGTTTCGCAGCGGCTTGTAGACGAGCCGATCGACGGCCACGTTGAGACTGCCGCAAAACAGCCCGCAGACGAGGACGAGCAGGGCGATCCACAGCCATGTCGTCGTCGGCCCGGCCGCCGTCAGTGCCAGCCCGGTGACGAGCGACAGGGCGAGGCAGGCGCCGAGCGTGATCAGGTCGCCGTGGGCGAAATTGATCAGGCTGATGATCCCGTAGACCATCGTGTAGCCGAGCGCCACGAGTGCGATCAGCGACCCGTTGGTCAACCCGATCAGGCATTGCTGGAGGAGGAATTCGACCGACACGGCTGCCCTTTCAGGGGATCTCTGGGGAGGCGGCGGCATCGGCGTCGAGAAGTTCCTCGAAGACGAACCGGCCGTCCTTGACGCCGCTGACGGTCAGGATCCGCATGCTGGTGTCACCGTTCGCGTCGAAGCTCCAGCGTCCGAGCGCCCCGTCGAAGTCGCGGATCGCCAGGGCCGCGGAGGCGATCGCCCGCCGGTCCTTGACGCCGGCGTCGCGGATCGCCCGCAACGCCACGCACGCCGCCTCGTAGCCATAGACGGCGTAGGCCTCGGGAAGTTCGCCGTGCACCGCCCGGTAGCGGGCGACGAACTCGCTTCCCTTGCCCGTCAGCTTCTCCGGTGGCATGCCGCCGAAGGTCACGAAGCACCGCCCCTCGAGGTTGACCGCGCCGGCGGCGTCGATGAACACCTGCTCGCGGCAGCCGTCGGGCACCATGAAGATGGCCTGGATGCCGGCGCTGGCCATGTCCTTGGCCAACTGCCCCCCTTTGCTTTGCGTGGTGCCGCCGAAATAGACGAGGTCGGGCTTGACGGCCTTGATGCTCGCCATCAACGACTTGAATTCCTGCGCCTTGGCGTCGATCGAGTCGTGCCCGAGCACCTCGATGCCGATCTCGCGGCAGCGCTCATCGAACAGGTCGGCGATGCCCTTCCCATAGACTTCGTTGTCGTCGAGGATGTACGCGGTCTTCACGCCCCGTTTCTTGGCCCAGTCGGCCGACAGGGGGCCCTGGAGGTCGTCGGCAGGAACGACACGCACGTAGTTGAGCCGGCCGGTCGGCCGGTAGACCGCGGGTTCGCCCGGGACGCCGAGCCCCGGTTTCGTCAGCCCGACGGCAGTGTTCGCCGGCGAGATCATCAGCAGGTCGCCGAGGTTGAGGATCGGCATCGAGACCTTCGCCGCCCCGGAGTTGAAGGTGCCGATGTACGCCACCACGTCCGGATCCTGCATCGCCCGGCGGGCATTGGCCGCCTCGGCCTCGCTCGTCCATTGCCCCGCCGCGGCGGTCGAGTCGTCGAGGTCGAGATACTCGACGGTGAACGGACCGGCCCGATGTCCCGCCTCCTCCAGTGCCATGCGGATGCCGCGGACGATCGTGTCCGACTGCTGCTTGGCGGAGCCGGTCCGCGGCAGGCTAGAGACGATCTTCACCAGGGTTGGATCGGCAGGCCGGCATCCGCCGCCGGCCTGCAGGCAGCCGATGATCGCACAGACGAGCACCACTCGTGACACCATGCGACAGAATGTAGGGCCGCGCGCGCGCGGGCGTCAAACCACCTCGCGGGCCACCAGCCGCCAGGCACGGTGCGGCCGCCCGTCACGAAAATCCTCCGGCAGCGTCCGGCGGGTGATCTCACGGACCGTATACGCGGCCGCCAGCCGCTCGGCGGCGAAATGGAAGCGGCGGAAGTTCGTCGAGAAGTAGACGACGCCGCCCGGCGCGAGATTGCGGGCCACGAGTTCGAGCAGTTCGGCATGATCCCGCTCCACGTCCCACGGCACCGCGCTCCGCGCCGACCTCGAGTAGGTGGGCGGGTCGCAGACGACGAGGTCGAAGGGAGGCTCGCCGCGTTGCGCACGGTGTTCGAGGAACGCCCGGGCCTCGTCGCGGACGGTGCGGTGCCGGCCCGCGTCCCGGATGCCGTTTCGCGCCAGGTTCGTCCGCGTCCAGTCGAGGTACGTGTTGGACAGGTCGAGGCTCGTGGTCGCCACGGCGCCGCCGACGGCAGCATGCACCGAAAAGCTTCCCGTGTAGCAGAACAGATTCAAGAACCGCTTTCCTGCGGCCTCGGCCCGCACCAGCCCGCGGGTGATGCGGTGGTCGAGAAACAGCCCCGTGTCGACGTAGTCGGAGAGGTTGCACTCGAACGCCAGGTCCCCCTCGTGGACCTCGACCAGGGCCCGACGGTCGTCGACCTTCCCATACTGCCCGCCGTCCCGCTGCCGGCGGCGCGTCTTGAGAAACGCCCGCTCGGGAGGCACGCCCAGTTCCGCCGCCGCGGCCTCCAGCATCCGGTCGAGCCAGACCTCGTGCTCGATCTCGGTGCGATCGTGCGGCCGGTCGAACTCGGCGACGTGCAGCCAGCCGGCATACCAGTCGATCACGAGCGGCACTTCGGGGATGTCGCGATCGTAGACGCGGAAGGCGTC
>JBKDUV010000317.1:0-10934 GCA_046339335.1 Planctomycetia bacterium
CGGTGAACCTCCCCGCGCGCGTCGACGAGGGAAGCGTCGATGAGGAATCGTAGGAGAAAATTCCGTAGCCGCCGTTTCCAAAGACGGCGATGTAGCCGGTGTCAGCGAAGGCGTTCTCGCCGGCGACGTCGATGAAGCCCGTTTCCAATGATGGGCCCTTGCCCATGATCGTCTTGAACGTGTAGGGCGTCTGGGGTGTGTGCGTGGTGTTCGCGGTCGGGGCGGGCACGACGCGGATGTTCTCGTCGAGCACGAGGTCCTGCGAGCCGCTGATGAGGGCGAACCCGTTGCCGGAAGCGGGCAGGAGTTGGTTTTTGGAGACGCTGAAATACGAGAGCAGGGCCTGCGGCGTCCGGGAACCGTCCACCGCCTGCGTTTCCAGCAGCAGATACTCCGGCGCGCCGGCGGCCATCGGAAATCCCGTCGTGCTCGCCACGGCCAACGGCACATCGGGCGTGTCGAGCAGGGAAGCGATGGTTTTCGACGGCGTGGCGAGGGTCGGGGCGGTGAGCGTCGTGACCGGCAGGCTGACGGTCGGGATGAACTTGATGGAGTCGTAGAGGCCGATCGTGAAGTCGTCTGGCGACAGGCAGTTTTGCAACGTCACGGTGCCGCCGCTGGAGACCATGTCGGTGTAGGTGAAGCGATGGCGGGGCTGCGAGCCGTACGAGTACCACTCGGCCGTCCCTCCGCTGGCGGAAAAGCCCGCACCGCTCACGATCGTGATGTCGAACAGCGTTTCGGACTCGACCTGGTGGGTCACCGTCGACAGCGTCGTTCCCGATGATGCCGCGACGGCCTGGACAACGGTGCTGCCCGGAAGGATCTCCATGCTCGCGGCCGCACTGGTGGCGCCCGACATGGTGGTGCCGATCGGCGCGAGCGTGGTGAACGTGCCGCTCGCGTAACTGTCGTACTGCCAGACGCCCCAGCCGCCGTTGTTGCCCTGCACGGCGATCGTGCCGTTCGACGCCGGGAACTGCGCCGAGGTCGAACTGATCGCGAACGAACCCTGCGGTCCGAAGGGCACGCTCGGCACGCCGGCCTTCGATGTCGCGGTCACCGCAGGCGTCACCGTCGTCGACCCGTTGGTCATCGAGAAGTCGCCATTCCCGAACCACAGACTCATGTTCGTGAGCGCCGGTGGGGAGGATTGCGTCTTTGCCGCCTGAACCAGGGCACCGGACGTGGACGGGCCGACGAGCACGTAGGCGGGGGTGGCCGTGAACTCCGCCACGCTCGAAACGAGCAACGCATTGGCGTCGATCGCCTGTTCCGCGGTCGTCCCGGTCGTGCCGGCGAACGTGGCCAGTGCGAATCGCCGCTCGAGAACCTCGGCCAGCAATCGGTCGTGCCGCCGGCCGTGTTTGCTCGTGCGAGCGTGGCGGCGTACCGTGGACTTGAGAAACACTGGCGACATGACGGGTTCCTCGAGCGACCAGGAAGAGAACGAAACGAAGAAGAAGAGATGCGCCCCCTCCGCGACGATAACCCAGTTGCCGACCTGCCGCAACTGCCGGGTGGGGCGTTGTGGGTTCAGAAAAACAGGTCCACGCGGGTTTTTCTTCGGTCGGGAGTGCGGGCGATGGCAGGCACCCTTCCCGTCGCGGCCGGCCTACAATCGGGGCATGTCCGAACTGGATTCCGAGGCTTCCGCCGCCGAGACCACGCCCGCCGACACCGACGCCGCCGCGGCCTCCCGTGACCGGTCGCTGGCTGCCGAGAAGGTGCGGACGTTCCCGCAGACGCCCGGCGTCTACCTGATGAAAGACGCCGCCGGCCGGGTGATCTACGTCGGCAAGGCGAAGAACCTCCGGGCCCGGGCCTCCAGCTACTTTCTCAAGGCCGCCGCCGAGGACCGGCGGACCGCCGACCTCGTCCGCGAGATCCGCGACATCGACTACCTGGAGGCGGAGAGCGAGGTCGATGCGCTTCTGCTCGAGAGCCGGCTCGTCAAGGACGTCCAGCCGCGGTTCAACTCCGACCTCAAGGACGACAAGACGTTTCCCTACCTGCAGATCACCACCCACGAGGACTATCCGCGGGTCGAGTTCACGCGGACGCCGCGGCGGAAGGGGGTCAGGCTCTACGGGCCGTTCACGAGCGCGGGGAGCCTGCGCGGGGCGATCGTTGTCCTGCAGCGGATCTTCAAGTTTCGCACCTGCACGCTCGACATCGAAGCCGACGACCCGCAGTGGCGCTGGTTCCGCCCCTGCCTGCTGGCCTCGATCGACCAGTGCACCGCCCCCTGCAACCTGAGGATCTCCCGCGAGGACTACCGGCGCGACATCAATCGGCTGAAGACGTTCCTGGACGGCGGCAAGAAGCAACTGCTCGCCGAGATGCAGGCCGAGATGCTCGAGGCCTCGTCGCGGCTGGAGTTCGAGCGGGCGGCCCGGCTCCGCGACGAAATCCGGCTCCTCCAGACGCTCGACCAGCGCGGTGACCTCGAGGAGCACGTCCAGCCGGAGGTGTTTCTCGTCGATCCCAAGAAGGGGCTCGCCGGGCTGGCGAAGGTGCTCGGGCTGGCTGCGGTGCCACGGGTCATCGAGGGAGTCGACATCGCCCACCTTGCCGGCAACGAGACGGTGGCCAGCCTCGTGCAGTTCATCGACGGGCTTCCGTTCAAGCCGGGGTACAAGCGATATCGGATCAGGACGGTGGCGGGGATCGACGACTTCAAGAGCATCCACGAGGTGGTCGCCAGGCGGTTTTCACGGCTCGTCCGCGAAGGGGCGTCGCTGCCCGACATCTTCCTGGTGGACGGCGGCAAGGGGCAGTTGTCGGCGGCCCTCGACGCCCTGGAAAGCCTGGGCGTCACCCCGCCCTGCATCATCTCGCTCGCCAAACGCGAGGAGGAGATTTTCCTGCCGGGCAGGAGCGATCCCCTGCGGCTGTCGCGAGACTCCTACGCCCTGCGGCTCCTGGAGTACGTCCGCGACGAGGCCCATCGCTTTGCCCAGCACTACCATCACTTGCTCCGCGGCAAGCGGTCGCTGGAGGAATAGGGTGAGGCTCACCCCCGTTCGCTTGACACCTCGCTGCTGAGGGTATATATACAGGCGTATACAAAAAAGTTCACGGTGGGCGGCAGGACCACGTTCGGCTGTTGCTCTGAAAGGCGAAGGAGTGGAGAATCATGGTCAGTCTCACGGAAATTCGAACCCGGCTGTTGCCGGCTTTCACGCCCGCCCAGGCGGATTTGATCGCGAGTCTCCACGTGGAAATGCACGACCAACTCGTCACGCCGCACGACTTCGCCGAACTTCGGTCCGCAATGGAGCGGCTTGCGGAATCGCAGCAAGGGCTTACCGCGGCCCAGCAACGGACCGAGCAGCGGGTGGAGGAGCTTACGGTCGCCCAGCAACGGACCGAGCAACGGGTGGAGGAGCTTACGGTCGCCCAGCAACGGACCGAGCAACGGGTCGGTGAACTCGCCCACGCCCTGCAACGCACGGAGCACGTGGTCGCGGAACTGGCCACCAGCGTGAGCAAACTCGAGTATTCGATGAAGGATCTCGCAAAGCAGGTAGGCGGGCTCGCGGCCACGGCGGGCGGCAACCTTGAGGCGTATGCCACCGAGCGGGTTCCGGAGGTGTTGGCCGAGCGGTTCGGATTCGTGCTGGAATCGTGCGGGATGGAGTCGATCGAGGTGGACGGCAAGGCCTACGAGTTCGACGCCGTCCTACGGGGCACGATCGCCGGCCGGTCTGTGGTCGTGCTCTGCGAGGTGAAGACCAACATCTCCGAGTCGGAGGTGCGCGGGTTTCTGCGGATCGTCGACCGCGTGCGTCCGGCAATCCTGCAGGAATCTCTCGGCGCACAAGTGCAGCCGCTGTTCTTTGGTTACAGGGCTGCGGTCGTCACCCAGAAGCTCATCACCGGCAGCAACGCATGGCTCGTCTTTCCCAGGGGTCTCGTCGCGGCGGCGTGAGCATCGCCATCGCCGGCTGGAGCGGCGTGGCTCGCTGCCACGAAACGTTCGACACCGGCGCGTGCGTCAGCGGTTCGTCATGTCGCACGACACGCCACCGGCGGCCGGCACGTAGCAGGAACGGGCGTAGTCCATCACCATGCGGTGGGCGCTGAACCGCCAGGCCAGCGAACTGATGGAGTTCATCATCATCCGAATCCAGGCCCGCGGCAGGCCGTCGGCGTCGCGGTCGTAGAACAGGGGGATCACTTCCCGCTCCAGCACCTTGAACAGCGCCTCGCCGTCGCGGCTGTCGGTGATCTCGTCGCGGAAGTGCGTTTCGCCGCGGCCGATGGCGAAGCCGTTGCGGCCGTCGAAGGCCTCGGCCCACCAGCCGTCGAGGATCGAGCAGTTGAGGCCGCCGTTGAGGACGACCTTTTGGCCGCTCGTGCCCGAGGCCTCGAGGGGCCGACGCGGGTTGTTGAGCCAGACGTCGACGCCTTGGACCAGATGCCGGGCGACGTTGATGTCGTAGTCCTCCACGAAGACCACGCGGCCGGCGAACCGGGCGTCGTGCCGGAGATTGGCAATCTTGCGGATCAGCGACTTGCCCGGCTCGTCGGCAGGATGGGCCTTGCCCGCGTCGATCACCTGGATCGGCCGGTCACGGTCGGTGACCAGGCCGTGCAGCCGGTCGAGTTCGGCAAGCAGGAGGTCGGCACGCTTGTAGGTGGCGAAGCGGCGGGCGAAGCCGATCGTGAGGATGTTCGGGTCGAGGAGCGTACGGGCCTGCTCCACCGCCTCGTCGCACTCTCCGCGCCGCCGGCACTGCCGGGCGAGCCGACGCCGGACGAACTGCAGGAGCAGGTTCTTGAGAGCGTAGTGCGTTTCCCAGAGCTCGCCCGGGTCGCACTCGTGGATCTTCTGCCAGATGTCTGGCTCCCCCATGCGCCGGAACCAGTTGGCGGGAAAGAGCCGGTCGTAGAGCTGCAGCATCTGCCACGACAGCCAGCTCGGCACGTGCACGCCGTTGGTGATGTGGCCGATCGGCACCTCTTCCTCGACACGGTAGGGCCAGAGGCTCGACCACATCCGCCGGCTGACGTGGCCGTGCAGCGCGCTGACCGCGTTGGCCCGGCGCGACATCTTCAGGCCGAGCACGGTCATGCAGAAGGGCTCGGAGTGGTTGTGGGGCTCGACGCGGCCGAGGCCCATGAGGTGGTCGTGCGAGATGCCCAGTGCGTCCCGCATCGGCCCGAGGTGCTCCTCGATGAGGTGGTTGTCGAAGCGGTCGTGGCCGGCCGGCACGGGAGTGTGCGTGGTGAACACCGTCTGCCGCGCGACCCGGCGGGCGGCGTCGTCGAAGGGATAGCCGTCCCGGTCCATCCGGCCGCGAACCGCCTCCAACGTCGCGAACGCCGAGTGGCCCTCGTTGAGGTGGTAGACGCCGGGCACGATCCCCAGCGCCCGGATCGCCTTTACACCCCCCACGCCGAGAATCAGCTCCTGGCGGATGCGGACCCGCGTGTCGCCGCCGTAGAGCCGGCTCGTCAGTTCGCGGTCTTCGGGAGAGTTGCCTTCGACGTCGGAGTCGAGCAGGTACAGGCTCACGCGGCCGACCGCCATCTTCCAGACCTTGGCGAACAGCGGCCCGCCGCGGGTGTCGATCTGCACGGTGATCGGCGTGCCGTCGAGCCCGACCGCCGGCTCGATCGGCAGCGCCTCGACGCGGGACTGCAGATATTCCTCGTGCTGGTAGCCGTCGATATCGAGCTGCTGGCGGAAGTAGCCCTGATCGTAGAACAGTCCGACGGCGATCAGCGGCACGCCGAGTCCGCTGGCGCTTTTGATGTGGTCGCCGGCGAGGACTCCGAGGCCACCCGAATAGATCGGCACCGATTCGTGGATGCCGAACTCAGCGGAAAAATAGACGACCGGCTTCGAGCCGAGCACGCCGGCGTTGACCGTGCTCCAGGTCGATTCCGCGGCCAGGTATTCCTTGAGCCGTCGGTAGGCCTGGTTGATTCGACTGTAGAGCACGAGTTCCGCCGCCCGGGCCTCGAGCCGCTCCGGCGTGAACTCGGCGAGCAGGGCGATCGGATTGTGGTCGAGCTGCCGCCAGCGGATCGGGTCGAGCTCGCGGAACATGTTGGTCACCTCGGGGTGCCAACTCCACCACAGGTTCCTGGCCAGGGCCATGCACTTGTCGTAGAGGTTCTGCGGCGACAGTTCGTCGAGCCGGGGCGGGGGCAGGATCGTCTGCAGCACGGCGCCGTTCGTGCGTGCGGCGGTGCCGTTGGCGGGGGCGGGCCGTGCCGAAACTTCTTCTGCCTGGCTCATGATGAGGCTCCAAAACGTGGGTGGAGATCGAGCGACGCCCGCCAGAAGGTCCAGGAGTATACCTTGGCAGGTGACGCCCGCGAGCCCCGCTGCGAACGCGGCCGCCGCCATTCGCGTCTCGAGGCATACTGGGACCCTCCGTGACGGGCACCGACATGTTTTCACCACACGCCGATCGCCCTGCCGCCGACGTGGTTGCCGCGCTCGGCGCCGAACTCGACGCGGCCGGGGAGCGGACACGTGCCCTCGGACCGTGGCAAAGCGGCGCGGTGGCGGCGGTCGCCCGGAGCGGCTTGCTCGCCGGCTTCGTCCCCGCCGACTGCGGGGGCACCGCGGCCTCCGAGCGGGCGGTCACTGCGGCGCTCGTCGCAATTGCCGAGCACTGCCTGACGACGGCCCTGGCGGTGACGCAATGGGCCGCCGCGGTGCGGGTCATCGCCGGTGCGCAGACCGAGGATCGCGGTCGGCTCCTGTCCCGGCTGGCTGCGGGCGCGGAATGGACGACGGTCGGCATCGCCCAGCTCACCACCAGCCGTCAGCACGAGGGCCGGCCCGCACTCGGCGCCGCCAGCGACGGAAACACCTGGCGGCTCGACGGGATCTGCCCATGGGTGACCGGTGCCGGCGCCTGCGACACGATCGTCGTCGGCGCCGCCCTGCCCGACGGCGGCCGCGGATTCTTTCTCGTCGAGGCCGGCGCCGTCGGCGTGGCGATCGGCCCGCCGCTGGACATGCTCGCCCTGTCCGGCAGCCGCACGGCGGCGGTCCGCTTCGCGGGCGTTCGTCCCGCCGGCGTTCTCTCCCTGTCCGGCGACGCGCCGCGGACGGGGGGACTGGCGACGACGGCGCTGGCCGTCGGCGCCGCCCGAGCGGCGCTCGGGCTTCTGAAACGCGAGGCGAGCGCTCGTCCGGCGCTGATGCCGGTCAGCGTCGGGCTCGAGACGGAGGCCCGCGGTGTGCAGCACGACCTGCTCGCCGCCGCGTCGGTCGGGGCCGACCAGCCGCTCCGTGACCGGCTCCGGGCCACGGCCACGAGCCTCGCGATCCGCGCGGCCCAGGCATCCCTCACCGCCTGCAAAGGGGCGGGATTCGTCGCCGGGCACCCGGCCGAGAGGCTCGTGCGCGAGGCCCACTTCTTCCTCGTCTGGAGCTGCCCCGAGGCGGTGTCGGCGGCGATGATCTGCGAACTGGCCGGGATCGCCTGACATCGTCAACGCCCAAATGGGCAAAAATTGGCCTTGTTCGCCGGACCGGGTCTCCACGATCCTTTCGGTTCCCCCGCGTCGCGCGCCGATGTCCACTCCCCGCTCCATCGTCGTCGTCAAACTCTCCGCCATCGGCGACGTGCTGCCTGGCGTGCCGGCCGCCGTGGCGATCAAGCGGGCCTTGCCCGACACCCGGATCGGATGGGCCGTCGAGGGGCGGGCCGCCGACGTGCTCGCCGGCCATTCGGCCATCGACCACGTCTTTCGCCTGCCGCGCGGCTGGCTCAAGTCGCCGCGGGCGGTGCTCGAGCTACGGCGGCAGCTGCGGGCTTTTCGTCCCGACGTGACACTCGACCTTCAGGGGCTGTTCAAGAGCGGCGTCGCCGCGTGGCTCTCAGGTGCGGCGGTGCGCATCGGTCCGGCGGGCCCCGACGCCCGCGAGGGATCGTGGCTGGCCGCCACGCACCGCGTCCCCCTGCGCGCGACGCACGTCGTGGATCGCGCGTGCGAACTGCTCGCGCCGCTCGGCCTCGCCGCACCGGCGCCAGAGTTCGCCATGCCGCACTGGCCCGTGAGCCGCCTGCGGATGCAGCAGTGGCTGGCCGTGCAACGGCTGCCGCAGCGGCCGGTGATTCTCAACCCCGGGGCCGGATGGCGATCGAAGCTCTGGCCGCTCGACCGGTTCGCCGCCACGGCCCGGGGCATCCGCCGGATCCACGGACAGCCGGCGATCGTGGTCTGGGGGGGTGATGCGGAACGCGAGGCGGCCGAACGCATCGCGGCCGACGCTCCCGGCGCCGCCATCATGGCACCGGCGACGACGCTCCAGGATCTCGGCGAACTCTGTCGGCTGGCGGGCCTGTTCATCTCGTCTGACACCGGGCCGCTGCACCTCGCCGCCGCGATCGGCACGCCCTGCGTCGGCCTGTTCGGGCCGGTGCCCGCGGCGCGGAACGGGCCCTACGGCGCCGGCCACGTCTGCCTCGAGCCCCCGGCCGCGCTACGGCCGCGCTGGGAGGACCGCAAGACCGACCTCCGCTCGATGGCCGGCATCGAGGTGGCCGACGTCCTCGGCGCCGCCGAGTCGCTGCTGGCCCGGGCCCAGCGGGCGGCCTGACAGCCGGCCGCCGCGGTCGCGGACGGTTTATACTCCGACACCGACCCAACGCGGCCCGCCATGCCCCGCCCCCCTCGCAATCCGTTTTCCATCCTCCTCGGCATCGCGGGCATCGCCTTCACGATCACCGCCATGAGCTCTTGCCTTTCCGTGCTCCGCGGCGTGCGGCCGGAGACGGCGCGGCAGGGCCGCACGGCGTTCGACACGTTCATCGACCGCCACGGCACGACGCTGCTCGTCGGCGAACTCGTCGTGCTGGCCATCGCCACCGTCGGCTCCGTCGCCCACGACAGCCGCAGCGGCAAACGGTGACCCGTGACCGCAGCGGCCGCCGCCACGATCGCCAGACTCCGCGCCGAGATCCGGCACCACGACCGCAAGTACTACGTCGAGGCGGCGCCGGAGATCAGCGACCGCGACTACGACCGGCTGCTGGCAGACCTGCGACGGCTGGAGGAGCGGCACCCGGAACTGGTCACGCCCGACAGACCCACGCAGCGGGTCGGCGACGAGCCGGTGCCCGAGCTGCAGCCGGTTCGCCATCGGCTGCCGATGCTTTCCATCGACAACACCTACAGCGCCGCCGACCTCGCCGCCTGGGGTGAGCGGGTCGAGCGGCTGCTCCGTGGCGACCGGCCGGAGGCACCGTCGATCGACTGGGTCCTGGAACTGAAGATCGAAGGCGTCGCCGTCTCGCTCACCTACGAGGCCGGCCTGCTCGCCCTGGCCGCCACCCGGGGCAACGGCGTCACCGGGGACGACATCACCCACAACGTGCGCACGATCCACGGGGTGCCGTTGCGGCTCGACCTTCCCCGGCCCCCGGACGCGATCGAGATTCGCGGCGAGGTCTACATGACCAACTCCGACCTCGTCGCCCTCAACGAGGCCCAGGCCGCGCGAGCGTTGCCCCCGTTCGCCAACACCCGGAACGTGGCCGCCGGGAGCATCCGTCTCCTCGACCCCCGGGAATGCGCCGCCCGCCCGCTGCGGTTCTTCTGTCACGGCGTCGGTGACGCCACCGGCCTGGGCGCGGAGTCGCAGACCGAACTGCTCGCCTGGGCGGTCCAGGCCGGCCTGCCGGTGGCCCCGGGCACGCGTGCGTTTTCCTCGCTTCCGGCGCTCGTCGAGCGGGGCACGGAGCTGATCGAGGAATTGCACGCCCTGGACTTCGAGGTGGACGGGTTCGTGGTCAAGGTCGATCGCTTCGACCAGCAGCGCAGCCTCGGGGCCACGGCCAAGAGCCCGCGCTGGGCGATCGCCTGGAAGTTCGAGAAGTTCGAGGCCACGACGACGCTCGCCGGGATCCGCGTCCAGGTCGGCCGCGGCGGCACGGTGACGCCGGTCGCCGACCTCGAGCCGGTGGAACTCGCGGGAACGACCGTCCGCCGGGCGAGCCTCCACAACGCCGACGAGATCGTCCGCAAGGACATCCGCGTCGGAGACGTCCTCGTGGTGGAGAAGGCGGGCAAGGTGATCCCGCACGTCGTCCGCGTGGAGAAGCACCTGCGGAAGAAGCCGCTTCCGGAATGGGAGTTTCCCCGGCGCTGCCCGGAGTGCGACACCGGTCTCGTCAAGGACGAGGACGGCGTCTACATCCGCTGCCCCAACGTCGACTGTCCGGCCCGCTGCCGGGAGCGGCTCCGGTTCTTCGCATCCCGCGGCGCGATGGACATCGAGGGGCTCGGCGACAAGCTCGTCGAGCAACTCGTCGTCACGGGCCTGGTCGGGGACTACGCCGACCTCTACGGCCTCGCGGTCGAGCAGCTGGCGCCGCTGGAGCGGATGGGGGAAAAATCCGCCCGCTCGCTCGTCGACCAGATCGCGGCCAGCCGCGACCGCGGCCTGGTGCGGGTCTTGAACGCGGTCGGCATCCGGCACGTCGGTCCGCGGGTGGCCGCGCTGCTCTGCGAACGCTTTCCCACGATCGACGCCCTGCAACGGGCTCCGGTCGAGGAGATCGCCGCGGTGCCCGAGATCGGTCCGGCGATCGCGGCCAGCGTCCACGACTGGCTGGCGAGCGACTTCGGCCGGCGCACGAGTGCCGGGCTGCGGCGGGCGGGGGTGCGGCTCGACGTGCCGGCCGCCGAACGCCACGCGGCCGGTCCGCTGGCCGGACAAACGCTCGTCGTCCCCGGGCCGCTGCAGGAACTTTCCCGGCAGGCGGCGGAGGAGGCGATCCGCCGCGCCGGCGGCCGGGTGGCGTCGAGCGTGTCGCAAAAGACCGACTATCTGGTGGCCGGTGCCGAGGCGGGCAGCAAGCTGGCGACGGCCCGGAAATTGGGCGTGGCCGTGATCGACGAGGCGGCATTCTCGGCGTTGCTCGGCGGCCAGCGGCCGAGCGGGTGAATCCGGTCTC
>JBKDUV010000318.1:0-6453 GCA_046339335.1 Planctomycetia bacterium
ACGAGGTATCGCTTGACGATGGCGATCTTCTCGGGGCCGGACAGCCGCTTACGCTTCTGGGTCATGGGATGGAATCCTCCGGGGGAAAGGGTAGGCTAACCCCTGCCCGCGGAGATTCCAGGTTCGACGGGAGCAAGACACCGGTAGGCCACGAGCAGTGTCTCCTGGACGACGTCCTCCGCCGCATGCGCGTCGCCGTAGCACAGCGCCTTGGCGTAGACGAGGAGCATCGGGCGGTGCTCGGCCGCAAGGATGGCGAAGGAGTGGTCCATGGTCTGCCCGCAGGGTGTCCGAGTCATGGTGACGCGGCAGCGGAAAAGTTGACAAAGGTGCCAGCCACCAAATCTGGGCAATTCCGCAGGTTGCCCAGATTTGGTGGCTGGCACCTTTTATGCCAACGCGCGACGTACGAAGACGTCGGCGGCGATCTTGGCCTCGGAGACGAGCGTGTAGTTGTCCGACACGGCGTGGATGCGCCGAGCGAGGTCGGCGTCGAAGCAGCGCAGCACCAGCCGCAGTGGCCGGCCGCTGCGGCTGGCCTCGGCCACGGTCTGGGCGGTGAGGCCGATCTCCAGGTTCAGCGCGTCGTTGCTCGTGCAGGCGACGAGGGCCCGGGCCCGCTCGATCCCCGCCCGGTGGAGAATCACCGGCCGCGTCGCATCCCCGACGATCACCGGACAGCGCGGGTTCGTCTCGCGGTGCCTTTCGTCATCGGCGATAGGATCGATGACCACGACGGGGATGCCGCGGCCGGAAAGATCGCGGGCCACGGCCGTGCCCACCGACCCGAGCCCGCAGACGACGACATGATTCCGCAGCCGGCGGGCGCGGAACTCATTGCGGAGTTTTTCCGCCGTCCCGGTGAGCACGAACACGGCGAGGAGCGAGGCAGTGATCGCGATCAGGAGCACGCCCGCGAACATCAGCGCCACGCCGAACAGCTTCACCCCGATCGGCGCCTGCTGGAGGTTGATGTCTCCGAAGCCGACCGTCGTCACCACCGTCGTCGTGACATAGACCGCGTCGATCCAGCTCAGACCGAGGCTGAACCGAAAGACGACGATCGCCGCACCGTAGATGCCCGCGAGCAGGAGCGGCACGGCCACGAACTCCGTGCGCACCGGGCGGCGGGGCAGCGCCGCAGCACGCCGGACCGACGGCGTGGCGGCACTGGGCACGGCGAGGGCGGCCTCGACGAAGGCGTCGGCCGCGAGGTCGGCCGGAGTCAGCGCGGCGGCGATTCCAAAATCCGTCTCGAACCGGCGGCAGAGCTGGGGCTGCGAGTGCCGCATCACGACCCGGATGCCCGGCGCCTCGCCGCGGATCTCGAGCGCCGCCTCGAGGTTGTCGACGTCACTTGACGTCGTGAGCACGGCAGCACGGGCAACGGCGAGATCGGCCGCCTCGCGAGCCAGCCGGGTGCGGAAGTCACCGCGGACGATCCGGGCACCGGCCGCCGTGGCTCGCTCGAGGCGTTCCTCGGTGGTGCGGTCGTCGGCGATCACCGTCACCGCGCAGCCGCAGCCGCGCAGCGACTCCACGACCTGCAGGCCAAAACGTCCCAACCCGCACACCACGACGGCTGGCATAGGGGGCAGAGTATAGCCGGCTCCACGCCCGCCGCAGTCTTCGGCCGCAGCGTCCGTCGTCAGGCCGGCTGCGGCGGCGGGTCGTCCTGGTAGATCCGATACTTCTTGGTGACGATCGCGCCCCCCCGCTCCAGCGTCCGCTTCGAGAGGTAGTTGCTCTCCAGCACCCAGGAGAACTCCGCCTCCTCCATCCCCCAGTCGAGCACGGGCTTGACGAGCGCGGCGGTGAGCACGAGCCCCACGCCCCACGCCTGGTATTCCGGCACGACGTTCGTGCTGATCACCCGCATCCGCTTGATGCCGCGTTTGTTCCAGAGCAGGCGGAGAAAGCCAAAGGGAAAGAGGCGTCCGTTGATCGCCTTGATCCGTGGATTGTAGTCGAGCAGACAGAAGACGCTCCCGATCGGCTTGCCGTTCACCTCGGCGACGAGGGCCAACTCCGGGACGATGAGGTGCCGAAGGCTCGCCGCCATGTGTTTTACCTCGGCCGCCGACAGCGGCACGAAGCCCCAGGTGCCGCCGAGGCTGGAGTTGTAGATGTCGAGGAACATCCTCACCTCGTCGTCGAACCGGCTCCGGTCGAGCGGCCGGACGGTGACCCCGAACCGCTCCTTCACCCCTTCGACCATGCTGCCGAGCTTCGTGTCGAGGGACGACAGCATCGAGGTCCGTCCCCAGAAGGCGTACAGGTCCTCGATCTTGCCGAACCCGTTCGCCTCGATGAGCCGGGCGTAATAGGGACGATTGTGGGTCATCATGAAGAACGGCGGCGTGTCAAAGCCCTCGATCAGCAGGCCGCACTCGTAGTTGAGCGAAGGATTGACCGGACCACGGACGCAGGTCATGCCCTGGTCGCGGAGCCAGCCTCGCGCGGCCGTAAACAGGCCGGCCGCCGCCTCGGCGTCGTCCTCGCACTCGAAAAACCCGAAGAATCCGCGTTGCTCCCGATACCGCTCGATGTGGCCGGCGTTGACGATGGCGGTGATCCGGCCGACGTCTCGGCCGCCACGGCTGGCAAGGAACGACCGGCACCGCGACCGCTCGTAGAAAGGATGAGGCCGGAAGTTCAGCAACTCCTTCTGCGACGAAATCACCGGCGGCATCCAGCAGGGGTCGTCACGGTAAATCCCCCAGGGCAGGCGGATGAACCGCCGCTGATCGGCCCGCGAATCGACCGGACGAATCGTCAGTGCAGCCACGCAAATCTCCCTGTCTTTCCCAGGCCGCACATGCCACACCCCCCCTACGAAGGGGACATCCTTTCAGGAGCCTCGGTCGGCCGGGTGCATCCGGTCGTCTCATCATCTTCGGAACGCGGCGGCATTGCCGTCAACGTCATCGGCATCGGCAGGCCGCCAAATTCGGCGGGGGCGATTCACCGATCTACAATTCGTCCGGCCGGTCGGCGACGGAGCGTTGGCCCCGGAATACCCAGGCTCCATCGCCGTGCATCGATGATCGCTTCGTCGCGGACCGCTCGTTCCTCCGCCTGCCTCGTGACCGGTGCCACCGGACTCGTCGGCAACAACGTCGTTCGCCAGCTCGTCGATCGCGGCCGTCCGGTTCGCGTGCTGGTGCGCGGGACTGGTCCCGTCGTGGACCGGGCGTTCGCCGGCCTTCCCGTCGCGCGTCACGAGGGCACCCTCCATGACGAAGCCGCCCTGGCCGCGGCGATTGCCAGGGCCGGCGTCGTCGTCCATGCCGCCGCCGTCGTCCACTGCGGCTGGCGGAGGCTCGAGGAGATGCAGCGGGTCAACGTCGAGGGCACAAGACTGGTCGCCCGCGCCGCGCGACTGGCAGGTGCCCGATTGATCCACGTCTCCAGCGTCGATGCCGTCGGACTGCGGGCGGATGGCGTGCCAGCGGACGAGGAAACCCCGCCGGGGGGCATGCCGGAGTGCCCCTACGTGGTCACGAAGCGGGACGCGGTGCGGGTCGTGCTCGCCGAGGTCGACCGAGGCCTCGACGCAGTGATCGTCAATCCCGTCTACATGCTCGGTCCCTGGGACTGGAAGCCCTCCAGTGGCCGGATGCTTCTGGAAGTCGCCGCCGGCCGCGGCCTGTTCGCGCCGCCGGGGAAGAACGATTTCGTCGATGTCCGCGACGTGGCGGCCGGGATCATCGCCGCCATCGATCGCGGCCGCACCGGCCGTCGCTACATCCTCGGCGGCCATCCACTTTCCTATCTCGATGCCTGGCGGATCTTCGCCCGGACCAGCGGCCGCATGCTGCCGCTCGGCCATGCCCCGCGGGCGGCGGTCCGTGCCGCGGGTTGGCTCGGAGACGCGGTGTCGCTGCTCACCGGGCGGGAGCCGGACGTGAACTCGGCCGCGGCGCGGATGTCGGTTCTGGCCCACAACTTTTCCTGCCGCCGGGCGGAAATCGAACTCGGCTACGTCTACCGCCCATTCGAAACGACCGTGCAGGATGCCTGGGGCTGGTTCGTCGAGCGCGGCTACGCCCGCCCGGTCCACGACCGCCCCGTGCTGGTCCGGTGAGACGATGCCCAACATTCTCGTCGTCGAGGACGAGCAGCACCTCGCCTACGGCATCAAGTTCAACCTCGAAGCGGAGGGTTACGGGGTGACGGTGGTCGGCGACGGCCAGGCTGCCGTCAACCTCCTGGAGGCCGGCAGCCCGGCGATCGACCTCGTCGTCCTCGACATCATGCTGCCGGGCATGAGCGGCTACGACGTCTGCACCGCCATCCGGGCCCGCGGTGACGCCGTGCCGATCGTGATGCTCTCGGCCCGGACGCTCGTCGAGGACCGGATTCGCGGTTTCGACGCCGGCACGGACGTCTACCTGCAAAAACCGTTCGATCTCGAGGAGCTGATTTCGGTGGTGCGGAACCTGCTCGCCCGGCGCGGCCGCGCCGACCGCGGTGCCGCCGCGGAGCCGGCCCGAGGCCCGGTCTGCCGGTTCGGATCGGCCGAGGTCAACTTCGACACCTGGGAGGCCCGCTGCCGCGGCGAGCCGGTGCGGCTCACGAACCTGGAGATGAAACTGCTCAAATATCTCGTCGAACACGAAGGCCTGGTCGTGTCCCGCGAGGAACTCTTGAAGAACGTCTGGGGCATGGCCCGCGCCCCGGCGACACGGACCATCGACACGTTCATGCTCAATCTGAGGAAGTCCTTCGAGGCGGACCCGGCCCACCCGGTGCACTTTCTTTCCGTTCGCGGTACCGGCTACCGGTTCGTGGCCGGCCCCGCAGACCGCCCGCCGGCTTCCGCCCATGCGGTTCCCACATGATCCTCGCGCACGAAAAGACGCTCCGCCGGAGGTCATCGAAAGCCTGTTCCTGCCGGGAGCGGGTTCTTGTTGACGCTCCTCGTCGCTGCATCCGTGAGGGGTGTGCCCATGCCCTGAGAGGCGGCGTTGCCGGCAGGTGAAGGAGGGCACCGATCAGCCATGAGGCGGATCGGCCTGCCGAGCGTCGCTGACGCACAAGGCCGAGGATCGGCACCCCTCGTCCTACCGACCGCACACGCACTTCGAGGTGTGCAGCGGCGAGGCCGTGCGGATCGACGCCACATCGGCGCGTCCCGAGGGCGATGCCGATGAGCGGGCGGTATTGCAACGGACTTTCGAGGGGGACCGCTGCCACACCCTCGAAGACTCGTCACCCCGCACGGAAGCCACGCCGAGCGCGAGGCCAGGTGCGAGCAGGGGGATGAGCAGCGCCGAAACTTGTCGCGAGTTCATGAGCGGCTGATCTGTCGTGGCCTGAAATGCGGGTTGCTGCCGCGGCTGCCCCTTCTGCCGGTCGTGTAGCCCCTGCGGAATCACGAAGTCTTCGGTGAGCGACACCCCGAACCGGCGGAGCGTCCTGTCAACGCTTGGATGCTCCCGGGAGTCCCGGTAGTATCCAGACCGGATTGGAACTTCCCGTGTGCCTGAGGAGTCGGTGTCGTGAGCACGGATGGTGTTTCCTGGCCGCAGCTCGCCTTCCTGGCGGCGGGTGTCGTTGTCGTCGTGCTGGTCGCCATACGACTCATTGGCAGGGGCGACGACACGTGACCGGGAAGCGGTCCGGGGTGAGCCTGCCGGGGTGAGTCAGCCGGGCTGGCCCGGGCCGCCTCCCGGCCACGGCGATCCGCGGCCCGTGAGCCGCTGCCCGGCGCCAGGGCCGCGGTCCCGGTTCAGTGCCGGAAATGCCGGCGGTCCGTGAACACCATCGGGATGCCGGCGGCATCGGCCGCCGCGATCACTTCGCCGTCCCGCTTCGAGCCGCCGGGCTGCACGACGGCCGCGATCCCGGCCCGCGCGATCAACTCGATCGAATCCGGAAACGGGAAGAAGGCATCGGACGCGAGCACCGCTCCGCGGGCCCGCTCTCCCGCCTTTTCCAGCGCGATGCGCACCGAGTCGACGCGGCTCGTCTGGCCGATCCCGGCACCGACCAGGCTCGTCCCCCGACAGACCGCGATCGCATTGCTCGTCAGGCGGCGGACGATCGTGAAGGCGAAATCGAGCGCGCGGGTAACGGCCGGCACGGGTGCCGCCCGGGTCACGACCCTCCAGCCCGCCGGGTCGTCGCCGGCATCGTCGGGCCGCTGCGCCAGCAAGCCGCCGGCGATGCTCCGCAGTTCGAGGCCGCAGGTGGCCTCCCAAGGATCGCCCGCCGGCACCTCGACGAGCCGCACGCTGCCCTTCCACGTCGGCCTCGTCGTCAGCAGTTCGACGGCGGCGGGCTCGAAGGCCGGTGCGGCGATCACCTCCACGAACAGGCCCGGCGCGAGGAGCACTTCGGCACTGCCGCGATCGAACGGTCGGTTCACGGCGACGATCGAGCCGAATGCACTCGTCGGGTCGGCCGCCATCGCGGCGGACAGCGCCTCCGCCACGGTGCCTCCCGCCG
>JBKDUV010000319.1:0-33054 GCA_046339335.1 Planctomycetia bacterium
GCATGAAAGCCCGCACCAGGTAGAGTTCATTCCAACAGCGGCCTTCCTTGAACCAATCCAGCGGGTGTTCAAAGGGATAAAAGATGTCGTGTATGTGAACCAAGGTGCCTTTGGACAGCCGCGGCAGGACGGAAAACAACAGCCGATTCACGTCGCTGCCGGCTTTGGAGACGTGGGACGAATCGATGAAGAGAATGTCGTTTTCCTCCAACGGTTCGAACACGGAATCTGGTACCTGCTGCACCGGGGTGCGGATGATCCGCACCCGGTCGTGATCCGTCTCCCTGAGCAGTGATTCGAGCCGGTCCGGGAACGGCTCGATGAAGCACACGTCCACCTTGCCCGTCGCGTACAGCTCGATCGTGTCGAGCATGACTGCGGAAGAGTATCCCGAGCCAACCTCGATGATCCGTTTCGGTGTGAAGTGCCGGATCATCGAGTACAGCGAACAGGCGTCGCCCGGAGGAAAGAAGTCGTTCCGCAAGCGGTACCTGAGCCGCGAGGTTTGCTGCTCCGTCCAGGGAAAGCCTGCCTGGTACCGGCCGAACACCTCCGCCAGGTGCAGTTGGGCTTCGAGTGACAGGGACAAGCCGTCCTCGATCTCCGCTTCGCGGTACATCCGCTCCCTGTCGGCCAGAATCTCGTTCAGATCGGGCAGCGGAGAATAAAAGTGGCCGGGCGGCACGAACGACAGCATGGGGTTCTGGAGGTGCGATTCCGCCTGCGCTCGATGCGCCAGTCGGAATTCGAGGTGCCGACGGCATGCCGGAATGTGCACGAGTGTGTCGAGCATGAATTTGACAGCGGCTCTGAGCATGAGAGGATCCACGCGCCGATAAACCGGGAATGGCCGACGAATCTACCACCGGGAGCAGCCAATAGTTGACAGAACGCTCCGGCGGTTCGGGGTTCAGCGACGAGGAGTGTCAACAATCCGCACTCCCGGTAGTGTATGCGTCGCTGCTCTTGTAAGGCAGTCGAAAGATCCCGTCCGCGTTGCCGGAGCCGATGAGGGACTGGCGATCTCGCTGCCCTTTCCGGTCGGACGCAGGACCGGAAGCTCACTCCTTGCCGGTCAGCAGATCACCGAGCTCGCCGGTGCTGTCGGCGAAGCTCTCCTTGCGATGACCGACGGCGTTCGCCTGCGTCAGCCAGAGGTTCGCCAGCGGCGTCTTCTCCTTGCACTTGAGCTCGAAGCCCGTCTTGAGACGGCCGCCGCCGCTCCCCGCCACGACGATCGGCAGCCTCTCGAAGACGTGCTGGAAGCCGATGCCCGAACCGTAGGTAAACATCGTGTTGTCGAGGAGCGTCGACCCATCCACCTCTCGGATCGAGTCCATTTTGGCCACGATCGCCGCGAACTGGCTCATGTAGAACTCGTCCAGCTTCCGCCAGGTCTCGCTGTATCCGGCGTGCGAGAGCTCGTGGTGACTGATCGGCTCGTCCGACACCTCGGCGCAGCGGAACAGACCGTTCCAGCGTTCGGGGGCCGCCAGGAACGTGGCGACCTGCGTCAGCCCGGCCTGTAGCGCGACGACCAGCATCTCCCCCATCAGCCGCATGTAGTCGGCGCGGGGCGCGTCCGCCGCCACCGGCTTGGGGACGTCCAATTTGGCCACGTCGTCGCGCATCGCCAGGAGGCGGTCCATCTGCCGCTCGATCGAGCGGACGGAATCGACGTATTCATCCAGCCTGCGCTGGTCCGCCCGTGCCAGCTTCAGCGCCATCGACTTCGCGTCACCGAGCACGAGGTCGGTGATCCGCTCCTCCGCCGCGGCCGGCTTGATGTTGAACAGCCGGCGGTACATCTCCTCGGGATCCCGGATGGACCGGGCGCAGGAGTCGGGTCCGAACCACGAGAGGTTGTCGAAAGCGATCGACTCCCGATTGTCCGTGTAGGGATTGCAGCTGAATTCCAAAGTGCTGAACGGACACTCGCCCCCGATTTTCTCGGCGATCACATGATCCAGGGTCCGTCCCTGCGGGACGCGGGTCGGCGGCACCGACAGCGGCGCAAGTTCAGACAGCCAGCAGCTGCCGGCCTGCTCGTGCGGGTCGCTGGCCTTCGTCTGCGTCCTGCACAGCCCCGTGATCAGCGTCACTTTTTTCCCGACCACGTCCAGCGACTTGAGCGTCCGCGAATTGAGGTGCGGGAAGACGGTGCCCTCGTTGTTCTGGGCGGCGCCCCGACGCTGCCGCGGAAAGAAGTCATCGACGACGATTCCGTTGGGCACGTAAAAGAAGGCGACGCGCTGTAACGGCTTTCCGCCCCGCGTGATTGCCGCCGCGGCACCGACGCTCTCCAGCCAGGGCAGGCCGAGCATGGCACCGGCGGTGCCGCGCAGGAACGTTCGGCGGGGTGATGGACGCATCGATGATCTCCTTCTCGTGGGCATCTGTTCGTGCGGATCGGGGCCGATCACGGCCTGTCTGGCTGGCCGTGAAACGTGAGTCTCACGGCGGATTGAACTTCGTGCGAAACGGCTCGCTGAGGACGACCTGCTTCATCATGTCGCGAAGACGGAAGCCATCGGCCGCGGTAGCGGCGACGATCCGTTCGATCGCCGGCTGATCGGTCGCGCCGAGGTCCCGACACAGCGCGTACTTCATCAAGTGACCGGCGAAGCCGCGGGCGAACCGCGGCTGCTCGCTCAGCAGCCCGTCCTTGAATTCCTCGATGGTCTTGAAGGGGATGCGGTTGAAAAGCACGCCGCCGGCGTCGATCGGCTGATCGCTGCCGTAGTCGTCACGCCAGCGGCCGACCGGATCGTAGTTCTCCATGGCGAACCCCAGCGGATCGATCTTCGTGTGGCACCCCATGCAGGTGGCGTCGGTCCGGTGCAGGGCGAACTTCTCGCGAAGCGACATCGACTTCTTCTTCTCGGCGTCGACTTTCAGTTCGTCGAGCGGGGGCACGTTCGGTGGCGGCGGCGGCGGCGGATCGTTGAACAGCGTCTCGATGATCCACTTGCCGCGCGAAATCGGATGCGTCTCCCGCGGTCCGGACGTCAGCGTCATCACGCCGGCGGTCGTGAGCACGCCCCCTTCGCGCTTGTTCGCGATCGGCACACGCTTGTACGACACCGTCCGCTCGTCGCCGGACCGCACCTTCTCGCCCGCCAGGAACGCGACCATCGGCTGGCTGCGGTAGCTGAAGTCCGACTGGATGAACTGGCTGATGCCGCGGTTCTCGATGAACACCGTCTCGAACACGAGCAACGGCTCGACCATCAAATGGTTGCCCGCCGCCTTGGCCTTGATGCCGGCGTTCCTGCCGTTTTCCCCGAAGGCGTAGAAGTCCTTGAACAGTTTGTGATCGGGCTCGGCGTTGATCAGACCGTCGATCCGCAGCCATTGCGAGGCGAAGGCGTCGCAGAACCGCTTCATGCGAACGCTGTTCATCATCCGGTCGACTTGGGCGGCGATTGCCGCGTCGTCGCCGAGCCGGCCCTCGACCGCCGCGGAGAGCAGTTCTTCGTCCGGTCCGCTCGACCAGAGAAAGAACGATATCCGCGAAGCGAGTTCGACGGCCGTGACCGGCTCGGGGCGGTCGCCGCTCGTCGCGGCCTCGCCGAGATACAAGAATCGTGGCGACGCGATCGCCGCGCCGGCGGCCGCCTTCATGGCGCTGGAAAAATCGCCCCCCGCCTCGATTCGCTTGGCCGCGAAGGCCGTGTACCGGTCGAGCGTCTCCGCCTCGACAGGCCCGCGAAAGGCGGCCGTGAGGAACGCCCGGAGCCGATCGCGGAAGGCGGCGGCGTCAGGAGGCGAGGCGATCGACGGCGGCGCGAAGTACTTTTCCCAGGTGCCGCAGGTTTTTGGCCCCAGGTCGGGGCTTTGGAAGATCGCACGGCCGCGCTTCACGAACAGATCCATCATCTGCGGCGACATCGAGAGCATGTCGGCCCGATTATCGAAGCCGTTGGTGGCCCGCTGGTCCTGGGGAAAAGGCACCCGTTCCTGCGGCGACAGGACGTCCGACAACGGCGGCAGCGTGTTCTTGTTCTTCGGCCATGCCGCTTTTTCTTCGAGCGGGACATGTCGCAGCCGACCCATGAGTCGATTGTGGACCTTCACCTCGTCCGGCATGCGGCCGCTCTGCGGATTGAAATAGCCCGATTGATCGCTGACGATGGCCTCTGGCAGCCAGTAGACCGGGCTCTTCAGCCCCAGGATGTCCTCGACCGCACTGGCATACTGAAACCGATTCATCCGCCGCACCGGCGTCCGCGGCGGCACGGCGTGATCCCGCAGGCTCGTGGCCCACCAGGCATCGACGCGGGCCAGGAAATCGTCGCGGTCTTTTCCGGGGAGGTTGCCCTCTCCGGGGGGCGGCATGTCGCCGTCCCGTACGACACGCCTGATCTTCGTGAGCAGTTCAGGCTGCCGCTGAAGTTGGTCGACCGACGAGAACACGCTGAGATCGACGGCACCGTCGGCGTCGTGGCAGTCGGTGCAGTGGGTCTTGAAAAACGTCCGCAGAATACCGTCGTCCGACGCACGGACGACCGGTCGTGGGACGCACAGTCCCAGTCCGCTCACCACCACGATCGCAAGGGTGCGGTGCATGGGCCTGCTCGATCGTACTCGAGGCCGCACGAAGGCGTGCGCAAAGGACCGGGCGGGGAAAACGCGGAATCCTGGGCCGGACGCAGCCTCACTGTCGGTCTCTCAATGATAGGTCTCGTATCGCCGCGACGCAAGATTCAGGGCCGGTATCGGAAAGCCGGTTGTGCGGGGGGCACCAGATCGCCCCCCCCCTGTTCCAGGGGAACCCAGGCCGCTCGACACCGCGACGAGAGCACTGGCTTCCCGACCGTTTCGATTCCTCGATCCGTCACGCCTTGCCCAGCCGCGCCCTGATGAGGGAGCCGATCGTGTCGGCATGCAGTGCGACGGCCGTCGCATGCGTGCCGGGCACGAGTTCGACCGTGACGTCGGGAGCGAGAGAGCCCCACCCGCCAGCTCGATCGTCGGCCTTCGCATGGTCGTCCGCCGGCTGCACGACGGTGATCGGAACCGGCACGAAGGTGGGCGTGTACGCCGCACACGCCTCCGCAAAACGCCGCAGCAGACCCGCCCGCGAGTCGCCCGTCGCGTCGTGCGCCGACGTCTCGGACGGCCGGGTTCCACCGTGGCCGGGCTGCGGCGGCGCGACGAGCGCGACGAACGACACATCCGCGCCGGCCTGCACCAGCTGGCGGGCGATTTCGAACGCCTCGAGCGCCCCGTTGCAGTAGCCGCCCAAACGATAGGGACCGGCTGGCTGCACGCGCCGGATTGCCTCCACATGGGCGGCCGCCATCGCCTCGATCGAACCAAGTTCCGGCTGCCCCGCCAAACCGTGCGGGTGGATCGCCACCAGGTTCACCTCGTCCCCGATCGCCCGGGCCAGCGACCGACAGTACAGACCGCCTCCGAACAGGTCGCCGTGGAGGAAGAACAGGGGCGCCGCCGTGCCGCTGCCCCCCAGCGCAACCAGCGGCAAGGCATCCGCCGCGATCGCCGGATCGACCAGCGCCCGCGTGACGCCGGCGACCGTGGCATCGCTGAAAAGCGCGGTCAGCGGCAGCAGGCTGCCGATGATCAGCTCGACCTTGCTCGCCATCACGACGGCCGAGAGCGACGTGCCGCCGAGCGCGAAAAAGTCGTCGGTCATGCCCACGGCAGGCAGGCCGAGCAGATCGGCCCACAGTCTGGCGACGAGCGCCTCGGTCGGATTGGTGGGCCGCACCGCGGGGCAGGGACGGCCGCGGAGCGGAGCCTCGGCCGCCAACCGGCGGCGGTCGATCTTGCCGTGCGGCGTGAGCGGCAGGCCGGCGGTCATGACCAATGCCTCGGGCACGAGATAGGCCGGCAACGACCGGCGCAGCCGTGCCTGCAAATCCTCTCCCAGCCTGTTGACGGCCGGTTCGTCCCCCGTGCCAGCCACGGGCACGACGAATGCCACCAGCCGCGCCTGGCCGCCGGCGTCGGCCGTCGCCACGACAGCCGCATCGCGAACGTCCGGATGCCGGCGGATGGCCGCCTCCACTTCCCCGGGTTCCACACGATGGCCGCGAACCTTGACCTGATCGTCGAGCCGGCCCACGAACTCCAGGTTGCCATCCGGCAGGAGTCGGGCCAGGTCGCCGGTGCGATAGAGGCGACCGGCGGGACCGGCCGCGGTCCCGGGCCGGCCGCCGGTCGGCTCGGCGGGAGGACTCTCCGTGACGAACTTCTCCGCCGTGAGTGCCGCGCGATTGACATAGCCGAGCGCGACGCCGGCACCGCCGAGCACGATCTCGCCGACCACGCCGGGACGCACCAGCCGTCCACGCCGATCGAGCAGCCGGACGGTCGTCGCGTCGATGGGGCGGCCGATCGGGATCGATTGCAGCGCCTCGTCGAGTCGCTGCGGCACGTCGTACGTGCAGGCGAACGTGGTGCACTCGGTGGGTCCGTAGCAGTTCGTCAGCCGCAGGTGCGGAAAGCGTGCGCGGGCACGGCGAAAGTGACGCAGCGACGCCGCCTCGCCACCGGTGAGGACGTGCCGCACGCCGCGCAGGATCTCCGGCGCATGATCGACCACGACGTTGAACAGCGGTGTCGTGAGCCACAGCACGCTGACACGGTGCCGGATGACCAGCGCGCCCAAGCCGCGCAGGTCGGGCCGCTGGTCCTCCACCACGACGCACCGGCCTCCGTGGAGGAGCGCCCCCCAGACCTCGAACGTGGCGGCGTCGAACGACGGCGGAGACAGATGGAGCAGCACGTCGTCGGGACCGAGCCCAACGTAGCCGTCGGCGGCGGCGGCGGCCGCGAACAAACGGACGATTCCCCGGTGCGTGACAGCCACCCCTTTGGGAACGCCGCTCGAGCCGGAGGTATAGAGGACGCAGGCGACCCGTTGATCGGTCGGCGGCACGGGCCGGTGCGGCCGACACGGATCGGCGGCGGCCGACCGCAGGACCGCGGCATCCCGGTCGAGACAGACGATCGGCCGGGCGTCGCGCGTCTCCGTCGGCAGCCGCTCCAGATGCCGGCCGAGCGACACGACCACCGTGGCCCCGACATCGGAAAGCATGAAGGCCAGACGTTCCGGCGGATACTCCGGATCGAGGGGCAGATAGGCGGCGCCGGCCTTGAGCGCGGCAAGCATCCCCACCACCATGCCCACCGACCGCTCGAGCAGCAGCCCGACACACGAGCCTGGTCCCGCCCCCAGGCGCGCAAGCACGTGCGCCAGCCGGTTGGCCGCCTCGTCGAGCTGTTGGTAGCTGAGGGTCGCGGACCGCCCGCTGACGGCGACGGCCGACGGAGTCCGCACCACCTGAGCGGCGAAGAGTTCGTCGATGCCCTGCAGGCCGAGCGGTCGCGGCACGTCGGCGGCTGCCCGGTCGGGCTCGATGACGCCCCCCACCTCGTGATCCAACGGCAGCGCCGACAATCGAACGTCCGGATCGGCGGCCAGCGCCGCGAACGCGGCCGCGAGCAGCCGCCCGATCCGCGTCGCGGTGGCGGCCGTGAACAGGCCCGTGTCGTACTCCAGCCGACAGCGGGCCGCATCGCTGCCGACCATGACCACGAGGCTGAGGTCGTAGAGCGTTCCGGCGGCGGGCAGTTCCTCGAACGCCTGGCCCGCGGCGGTCAGCGCCACGTCGGCGGGTGCTTCATGAAGAAAACGCAGAATCGAGCGGAACAGCGGGGGACCCGCGTCGCGGCCGGCCGCGTCGCCGGCCGGATCCAGCCGTTCGACGAGCATGTGGAAAGGCAATTCATGCCGCGAGACGGCATCGAGCACCACGTCGCGTGCGACCGGAAGGATCTCCCTGAACGACGGATCGCCGTCACCGATTCCGGTCAGGTCGAGCCGCAGCGGAAGCATCGAGATGAAGTAGCCGACGAGCGGCAGCGTGTCGGGGTCGGTGCGTCCCGCAAAGGGCGTGCCGACCACCACGTCCTCGACGCCCGAGAGCCGGGCATGAACCAGCGCGAACGCCGCGAGGAACGCCGAGAAGAGCGTCACCCCGGCCTCCGCGACGGCGTTCGCAAGACCCCGCATGACCGCCGGAGGCAGATCCACGTCGATGCTGGCCACGCCCCCCGGCCGGCACATCCCCCGGGGGAAGTCCGGGGGAACTCCCTGCTCCGCCGGTCGCCCCGCGAGCACGCTCCGCCAGCCTGCCACCAGTTCGTCGACACGCTCCGCAGTGAGCCGGGCACGCTGTCGTGCGGCATGATCCGCATAGTGCATCGGCAACGCGGGCGGATTCCAGGCCCTGCCGGCCGTCAGGCAGCGATACGCCGCGGCCAATTCGACCCGGAACACGAGTGCCGACGAGACATCCATCACGAGGTGGTGGAAGACGCAGCACAGGACATGGTCGCCGGCCGCCCTCCGCAGCACGAGGAAGCGGAACAGCGGCCCGTGCTCGAGATCGAACGGGCGGGTCGCCGCGTCGCGACACAGGCGGTCCACCTCGGCTGCCGCCTCGGGCGGATCGAGGTGCGTCATGTCGATCGGCGCGACCCTCAGCGGGACGCCGTCGACCACCTCCGCGCGGCACCGCCCCGCGGCGGAGGTGAACACCGTGCGCAGAGATGCGTGCCGTCCGACCAGATGCCCGAGCGCCGCTTCAAGGGCCGCGACATCGAGCGGCCCCCGGATCCGCTCGGTCCAGCCGAAAGCCAGCGCCGGCCCGATCGTTCCAAGCTGCTCCAGGAACCACAACGCCTCCTGCCCCGGCGCGACGGCGACCTCGACCCGACGGGGCCGATCATCGGGCGGCGCCGCGGTCTGCACGGCCAGCGACCAGACGTGCTCCCCGTCCGCATCTGTCACGACGCGGTACTCGGCACCGCGATGGATGGCCTGGAATCCACCCCGCTCGTCCGCCGCGATCGCGACCTCGTCGAGCCCTGCGCCGATGCCGACGCCCGCCGCCTTGAGCACCGCTTCGGCGCGTGTGAAGGACGCAACCGCGGTGCTCGCCCGGCCGCAGCCGAGCCGGGCCATCGCCTCCGGGGCGACCGGCCGCTCCCGTTCCACGTCGACGCCCACGGATCGGTTCGCAAGCGCCGCGCACACGAGATCGTCGGTGTGGCTCAGGGAACAGGAGACGTCCCGGAGGATGCCGTCGACGCGCGGGTCGCCGGGTGCGCCGGCCCGCGGCGGTCCGCCCGATCGCACCTCGATCGCCCGGGCCGGTATGTCGATGCCGTGCCGCCGCCAGAGCCACTCCGCTGCCAGAAGTTTCACGACCAGCTTGCCGGACCGCTTCTCGCGACGGCGTTTTTCCGATCCCGCGGTGTCGATCTCACCACGCTCGGCGGGCGTGAACAGCACCGCGGCGCGTTCTGCGGCGAATCGATCGGCGGCCATGATCCCCACTGCCAGGAGGCCGGCGGTCTCGATTTCCAGGGCCGCGGGCGGCTCCACCACGGCCGCGAGCAGGGCATTCGTCGCGGGCAGATCGTCGAGCGGCACGAGCGACCGCGGCGGCAGCGGATGGAGGCGGAACGGCGCCCCCGCTGCGCCGGCATCGCTGCCGGCGACCAGCGCCCAGCTGGTGGTATCGCGCGGCAGGAACGAGGAGGCCGCCATTCCCGCATGCACGAGGAAATTCTCGGTCCGTGGCGTGCGGTCCCGGAGAAACTCCGCCAGCAGGCCGGCGAATGCCCGTACGCCCCGCGCGGCGGGCACCAGCTCGATCCCCGCCATCCCGAGAAAACGCCGCGTCCGCTCGTCGCTGGCCATGCCGGCGCCATCCCAGGCCGACCAGCCGATCGACAGCACCGGCGTCGTGGCGGACGAAAACCCGTCGAGGTAGGCGTTGGCGGCGGCGTAGTCGGGGTGCCCGTCGCCGCCGGCGTAGCCCGCCGCCGACGAGAAGCAAACGATGCCGGCGAGCCGTGCCAGGTCGAGTCCGCCGAGCACATGGTGCAGCCCCATCACCTTCGGGCCCATGACGGCCCTGATGTCCGCGGGCGCGATCGCGGCCAGCGGTCGCGATCGGACGATGCCGGCCGCGTGGATGACCAACGTGATGCCGCGGCCCGGCAGACGGAGCCGGGCGACGGCGGAAGGATCACACAGGTCGGCCGCCAGATACTCGACCCGGCCCCGCCCCTCGGTCTCGATCCACGGCTCTCCCCCCGGCCGGCTGCCCACCAGCACGAACCGTGCCGGCACGAGCGTCAGCAGATTGCGAACGACGAGCGACGCGATGCCGCGGGCTCCTCCGGTCACCAGGACGACGTCGTCCGGCCCCAGCAGCTTCGCGAACTCGTCACGATCCGCCTCCGGCAGACCGCGCCGCACGAGCCGCCCTTCCTCGAGCATGCCATCGACCCGCAGTCGCCGGCCGAATCGCGGATCGGCCAGCAGTGCGGCGAGCAGCGCCGACGCCGCCGGCGTGTCGACGTGGGCGTGCGACAGGCTGATGCCGCGGGCGTCTTTCTGCAGCGACTTCACCGCCGCCGTCACCGCGCGATGCCCGCCGGCATGGAAACCGTCCGCCGCCGCGAACGTGAGCACCGAGACCTCGGGCGTCGTGCCGGCCGTCCGCGCCTGCTCGGCAAGCATGGCCACGAGGCGGACGAGTTCGGGCAGCGCCTGCCCGCAGACCGCCTCCGGTGTCGTGGGCAGCGGCATGGTGATCAGCACGTCGCGTGCCGTCGGATCGACGACCGCTGCCAGGCTGGCAGTCAGCACGTCCCCGGCACCATGCCGACCGCCGGCGATGACGCGGTAACGACGGTCAGGGGGAGCGCCGATGTCCGGGGGCCGCGTCACCGTCTCGAAGCGGTAGCAAGCAAGCCCGTAGTCCGCGCCCGCCGCGGTCCGCGCCGTGCGCGGGGCGTTGTCCTGCGCGAGTTCGAGTATCCGGCGCACGCTCGTCGCCTCGCGCAGCCGCGCGAACCGCTGCGGCAGCACGCTGCCCGAGAGCCGCGACACGATCTCGAAGATCTTGAGCGTGTCGATGCCGAGATCGCGCTCGAACTCCGCATCGTCCGTGATCCGTTCGGGCGCGTAGCCCGAAACGGCGGCGACGACCTGCCGAACCATGTCCCGCGGACTGGCATTCGCCGGCCCTCCTGCCACTGCTGGCGGCCGCACCGCACGGCGACGAACTGCCGGCGGGCTGCGCGGGATTTCCAGCGGCGCCTCCAGCTGCCGGGGCAGGGCGGCCAGCCGGTCCCCGATGCCCGCCGCCCGGTCGGCATGCGGGTCGAGTGCCACCGTCTGGAAAGGCTTTCCCTGGAGCATGTCCGACACGAGACCGACGAGCACGCCACGCGGGCCGACCTCGATGAAGCGGCGGATGCCGGCCGCATGGGCGAGTTCGACCTGGGCCACGAAGTCGACCGGGCGCACGGCCTGCCCCGACACCAGGTCGATGAATCGCGCCCGCTCGGAACCAGCGAGCGGCTGCCCGACGGCGGTGTGGTCGGCGGTGAACGGATGCAGCTGGCGGCCGCGGTTGGCGGCCACCGGGACCCGTGGCCAGCGGGGCGTCGTGGCGGCAACCGCGGCCGCCAAGGCCGCGACGCTGGCCTGCACCAGCGGCGAATGAAAGGCCCGTGCAACGGGCAGTTCCCCGGCGGCCACGCCGCGTTCGGATGCCAAGCCCAGCGCCGCGGCGACAGCCGGCGTCGTTCCGGAAACGACCGTCTGCGCGTAGGAGTTGTAGTTCGCGCAGACGAGCGTGCCCGTCCCGGCCGCGACGGCGGCGACGATCGCCGCCGCCAGCTCGCGGCCGCAGTGCAGCACCGCCATGCGGCCCGGATCGTCGCCGGCACAGTCGGCCATGCGCCGGCCGCGTTCGATGACGACGGCGAGCGCCTCCTCGAACGACAGCAGCCCCCCCGCATGGAGCGCCGAAAGCTCGCCCAACGAGTGACCGATCGCCATGGCATACGGGACGCCGTGCTGACGCAGCTTCTCCAGAAGGATCGCCGAGGCGACGAACAGGGCCGGTTGGGCAAGACGCGTGTCGCGAAGCCGCGCTTCCGCTGCGGCCCCTCCGGCCCGCGGATCGAGCAGGAGCGGTGCCACGTCGGGACAGCCGGCCGCGCGACACACCGCCGTGGCGCGAGCGGCGAGATCGCGGACCAAGGGATCGGCGGCGAGGCCGGCGAGCATGCCCGGATACTGCGACCCCTGTCCGGGAAACAGCAGACAGACGTCGCCGGCCAGCGCCGGCAGCGATGGATCGATGAATTCGGCGGCATCGACCAGCGGGGCAGTCGAGCGATCCGGCGCGGATGAAATGACGAGATGATGGTTCGTGCCGCCGAAACCGAAGCTCGACACGCCCGCATACAGCGGGCCGACGTCGGGCAGCAATTCCGCGGACCGCGGGACTGTCAGGCCGCTGGCGGCCCAGTCGAGCGACGTGTTGGGCCGCTCGAAGTTGACCTGCGGGGGGATGACACGGCTCGTCACGGCCAACACGGCCCGGAACAAGCCCGCCATTCCGGCAGCGAGCTTGAGATGCCCGACCATCGACTTTGCGGACCCGATGGGCAGGGGCGCGGTCCGCTCGGCACCCCCGTGCGCGGAGGCCTGGAGCAACATCGCCACCGAGGCCAGTTCCGCGGCATCGCCGGCCACGGTTCCCGTCCCGTGGCATTCGAGATAGTGCAGCATGCCGGGGGAGATGCCCGCGTCCGCGTACGCCCGCCGCAGGGCCAGCAACTGCCCCGCACTGCTGGGCGCGGTGATTCCCTTGCCGGCGCCGTCGGAAGAGGCCCCCCAGCCGCGGATCACCGCGTGGATGCGGTCGCCGGCGCGGACCGCGTCATCGAGCCGCTTGAGCACGACGATGCCGCAGCCCTCGCCCATCACGAAGCCGTCGGCCCGCGCGTCGAAAGGAAACGATCCGCTGGTCGAGAGGGCACCGACCTTGGAAAACTGCACGTAGGCATGTGCGGACATTTCCGTGTCGACGCCGCCGGCGATCACGAGATCGCAGTCGCCAAGCCGCAGGGCAGCGATCCCCCGGGCCACCGCCGCCAGCGACGACGCGCAGGCGGAGTCGATGGTTTCGTTGAAGCCATGCAGGTCGAACGCCGAGGCGATGCGGCCGGCGACCAGGCTGCCGACCTGCCCCGGCAGCGTGTCCTCGTTGATCAGCGCCGGCGGATGGGCGGCGTCGAGCCGGTCCCAGAGCCCGGCGACCGCCGTGCGCTCCGCAGCATCGCGAGCCAGCGCCTCCATCCGATGCCGCAGGCGCCGCGCGAGCACGGCCTCCATGCTTCCCTCCACGAGTTCTCCCGCGATGGCGGCGATCACGACACCGGCCCGCTCGCGGTCGAAGGGCCGCGCGAGATAGCCGGCGTCGTCGAGGGCACGGCGGGCACAGACCAGTGCCAGCTTCTGGTTGCGGCTCATCTGCCGGGCGACGGCCGGGGGAATCCTGAAGTCGGCGAGATCCAACTCGGGCAGGTCGTCGCCGACGACGGCACCGAGACGCGACGTCGTGCTGAGGGGGACGCTCCGCTCGGGGGCATGGAAGATTCCCGCCTCCCACGTCCACTCCGGCAGTTCGCGCACGAAACACCGTTGCCGGAGCACGTTGCGAAAGTACTCCGCGACCGTCGCCGAGCCGGGAAAGATTCCCGCCAGGCCGACGATCGCGATCGCCGGTCGCTGCGGCTGGCTCGGCCCCGGTTCATGTCGCATGCGTCATCCTCGGCGGACGTCGATCGTCAGCATGGACTGGACGCCGCGCAGGTCGGCACCCGGACCGTGCCGCGGTGACGCCCGGTGCCCGCCAGATTCCCTTTCCAGGCTGTCAGGATAGGTCGTGCCAGGGCACGGCCACAAGCGACCGACGGGACAGCGATGCGTGCCGTGACGGACCCGCCATCCGGCATGCGCACGCCCGGCACAGCGGCCTGAGCTGCATGCTCCGCGCCGGTCGCGCAGCGACCCCACGCCTGCTCCCGCCAGCCAGGAACCCTGCCGACCGCGACCGGGACGGAATGCTATACTCCTGCGCTTCTGTCGCCGAGATTCGATGATGAAGTCGGTCCTCTTCGTGTGCGTCGAAAACTCGAACCGCAGCCAGATGGCGGAGGCGTTCGCCCGCCTCTACGGCGGCGGCCGGGTGGCGGCTGCGAGTGCCGGGTCGCGGCCCTCGGGGAGGATCAATCCCAAGGCCGTCGCGGCAATGGCGGAACTGGGGTACGACCTGTCAACGCATGAATCGAAGGGGCTCGACGATTTCAAAGGCCGCGCGGTGGACGTAGCCGTTACCATGGGTTGTGGCGACGCATGTCCGCTCGTCCGGGCCGGCCGCCGGGTCGACTGGAAGATTCCCGACCCGCGCGACATGACGGCCGAGGAGTTTCGCGGGGTCCGCGACCTGATCGGGCAAAAAGTCCGCGATCTTCTCGCCAGCCTCGAAACCGCCCCCTGAGGCAGTGCCGATGACCGTGAAAGAGTTCTGCCGGGCGCTGGCCGACCATCCCGGGGAGCGGATGCACTGGATGCTGCCCGACCGATCGTTCATCCCCGCCCACTACCACATCACCGAGGTCGGCAGGCTCCGCAAGGACTTCATCGACTGTGGCGGCACGGTCCGCTCCACCGAGGCCTGCCTGCTGCAGGTCTGGGTGGCGACCGACGTCGACCACCGGCTCGAGACCCGGAAGCTCTCGTCGTTCGTGCAGAGCGCCGCCCCGCTGCGCGGCTCCGCCGACCTGCCGGTCGAGGTCGAGTATGAGGAGGGGGTGATCTCGCAGTATCCGATCGGCGGCCTGGAGGTCACGCCGGCGGGCCTGCTCTTCCACCTTGGCACCAAGCACACCGCCTGCCTCGCGCCCGAAAAGTGCCAGCTGGGCGACACGGGCTGCTGCTGAACCCTCGCGGCACGGCATGCCCGCCCCGGGCACTGCTGCCGCCTACCACAGCCGGCCGATCAGGCCGTAGTACAACGGGATGCCGACGCTGATGTTGAAGGGAAACGTGACGCTCAGCGACAGCAGTTCGAACAGCCCCGGATTCGCCTCCGGAACGGCCTGCCGCATCGCGGCTGGCACCACGATGTAGGACGAACTGGCACAGAGCAGCGTGAACAGCAGGGCGTCCCCCTTGCCCATGCCGACGCACCACGCCCGGCCGATGCCGAGGGCGGCGTTCGCAAGCGGTGCGAGGCTGCCGAAGGCCACGAGCGCCGGACCGACCTCGATCAGTTTGCCGGCTTTCCGGGCTGCCAGCATTCCCACGTCGAGCAGAAACAGAAGCACGATGCCCTTGAAGATGCCCGTCATGAACGGTTTGAGTCCCTCGCCAGCGGTGCGCCCGGTGCTCACGCCGATCACCAGGCTGCCCAGCAGCAACAGGACGGTGCCGTTGCAGAACGACTCGTGCAGGATCGCGACCATCCCTGGCCGTCCGGTCGCCGTTTCGGCCCGCGGAGCGAACATGCGCACGAGCATGATGCCCATGATCACTGCGGGCGACTCCATGATCGACATGACGGCGACCATGTGGCCGCCGAAGCCGACGTTCGCGCGCACGAGAAACTCCGTTCCCACGACGAACGTCACGATGCTGATCGAGCCATACGTCGCCGCCATGGCGGCGGCGTCGAAGACGCTGAGGATGCGCCGCAGGAAAAAGAACGTGTAGAACGGCACGACCATGGCCAGCGCCAGCGCCGCGAGGACAGTCCACAGCACCTCCGCCGTCAGGCCCGCGGCGGCCAGCTTTTCGCCCCCGGTGTATCCGATGGAAATCAGCAGGTAGGTCGAGAAGAACTTCGGCAGCGGGTACGGCAGTTCGAGGTCCGACCGCACGAGGACGGCGACGAAGCCGAGCAGGAAGAACAGCGCCGCCGGGCTGAGCACGTTGGCGAGGATCGTCTGCGTATCCATGTGGACCGACCTCCCCCCGGGGTTCAGTGAATCACCCACATCGCATCCGACACCAGGCAGGCTCCGCCATACTGGTGGAGCAGGGGCCGGATCGTCTCGACGACCGGCCAGAGCCGATCCTCCGGGATCGTCGTCACGACCATCAGGTTTTCGACCTCGCTGGAGAGCGAATCCCAGGAGTTGACCTTCTGATCACCCTTCCCGAGCACGTTGCGGATCACGGCGTAGCCGGTGATTCCCGCCTGCTCAAGGGCCGCGACGAGGCTGCGGAATTCTATCGGTCCGGTGATGATCTCGATTCGCTTGACGGCCTTCATGCGGGCATCCTCCAGGCAGGGTTCGGGAGGCAGGACTCGGGCTTCAGGGAGGGACTATCGACACCGCGGAACGTCCGCACAAATAGAGAAACCGTGACGCGGCCTTCCACGATCAGACCGCTATCCGGCAAAGGCATGAGGAGTGCGCGGATGTGTTTTCCCGGCCCCGGTGACGAGCCCAGCGAGCCGCATTCAGGCAGGGCGTCGCGGCGCAGCCTGCTCGCGCATGCCTTCACGGGTACCGCGACGGCGACGGGCTGGGCGGCCGTCCACTCGGCACCGGCCGGCGGCGACGACCCGTCCCGCCTGCAGCCGGCCGCGGTGCTCGAGTTTCTCCATGCCGGGTACGAGCGGTTCGTGGCGGGCAGGTGGTGCTCGGCGCCCGGGTCGTCTACGTCCTCGGCCACACTTCGTGCGGCGCGGTGTCCGCGGCGGTCCGGGCGCAGACGCTCGTGGAGGCCTCCACGGTCATCGCCTCCCTCGTGAAAGAACGCAAGGTGATCGTGGCCGGCGGCATCTTCGATCTGCAGTCGGGCCGCGTCGATCCGGTCTCTCTGCCCTGAAATCGCCCGATCGCACGAGCCGCAGGCCCGTATGGAATGGCTGAACTACCATCACTTGCTCTATTTCTGGCACGTCGCCCGGGAACGGAGCGTGTCCCGGGCCGCGGCCGCACTGCATGTCGCCCAGCCGACCGTCAGCGCGCAGATTCGGCTGCTCGAACGGTCGCTGAAGCAGCGGCTCTTCGACCGACAGGGACGCGCGCTCGCGCTGACGACAGAGGGCGAGGCGGTTTTTCGCTATGCCGACGAGATCTTTTCCCTGGGACGGGAGCTGATGCAGACCGTGAAGGGCGAGCCGGCCGCCGGCACGCGCCGGTTTCGCGTCGGCGTATCGGACTCACTCCCCAAGCTGACGACCTACAGGCTCCTCGAACCGGCGCTCGTCATGCAGCCGGCGTTCCGCCTTCACGTGCGAATCGACAAGACCGAGCGTCTGCTCGGTGAACTGGCGGTGCATGCCGTCGATCTCGTCATCAGCGATGCGCCGATGATGCCCTCCCTGCGGGTCCGGGCCTTCAATCACCTCCTCGGCGAGACGAGCGTCTCGATCTTCGGCACGGCGGCATTGGCCCGTGGCGTGCGCCGTGGCTTTCCCGGGTCGCTTCACGGGGCCCCGCTGCTCCTGCAGACCACGAATACCGCCGTCCGCCAGTCACTCGATGAATGGTTCGAGGTCCAGAAGATCGAGCCGCGAATCATCGGCGAAGTGGAGGACATGGCGATGCTGCAGACACTCGGCGAGCATGGGCTGGGACTGTTCGCCGCTCCCACGGTGGTGCGCAGGGAAATCTGCCGCCGCTATCATGTCGCCTGGGTGGGCGAGCTGGAAAGGGTGCGGGAACGGTTCTACGCCATCTCGGTGGAGCGGCGGATCAACCACCCGGCCGTCCGGCTGATCGCCGATCAGGCAAAGCGGCGATTGTTCGCCTGACCCCCATTCGTCCGCCCGACTCCCGGAATCCACATCCCATGGCCTACACGCTCGGCAATCTCGACGCCCTCGAGGCGGAGGCGATGCACGTGATCCGTGAAGTGGCTGCGGAGTTCGAGAATCCGGTACTCCTGTACTCCATCGGCAAGGACTCGATGTGCATGCTGCACGTCGCCCGCAAGGCGTTCGCCCCCGCGCCGCTGCCGTTTCCCCTCCTGCACATCGACACGACCTGGAACTTCCGCGAGATGATCGCGTTCCGCGACCGCTACTGCACCGAGCACCGGCTCCGGCTGCTGGTGCACGTCAACGAGAAGTCGCTCGCCGCGGGCATGAACCCGTTCGACTTTCCCAGCAACGTCTACACGCCGACGATGAACACGCATCCGCTCATCGAGGCGCTCACCCTGCATCGCTTCGACGCCGCCCTCGGTGGTGGCCGGCGCGACGAGGAGAAGTCGCGGGCCAAGGAACGGGTGTTTTCCTTCCGCGACGCCAACCACCAGTGGCATCCCAAGAACCAGCGACCCGAACTCTGGAATCTGTACAACGCCCGCGTCCACCGCGGCGAGAGCATCCGCGTGTTCCCGCTCTCCAACTGGACCGAGTTCGACATCTGGCAGTACATCCATCGCGAGCGAATCCCGCTCGTGCCCCTGTACTTCGCCGCCGACCGGCCGGTCGTCGACCGCGACGGGCAGTGGATCATGGTCGACGACGACCGCTTCCGGCTCCGGGCCGGTGAGACGCCGGTCGTGAAACGGGTTCGCTTCCGCACGATGGGGGACTACCCGCTCACCGCCGCCCACGAGTCCACGGCCACCACGGTGCCCGAGATCATCGCCGAGATGCTCCTCGCCCGCACCAGCGAACGGCAAGGCCGGCTCATCGACAAGGACGAGGCCGGCTCGATGGAGAAGAAAAAACGCGAGGGTTACTTTTGAGCGGCCGAAGGCCGCGGCTTGAACCGGCCGGCCCTTCGTTCAGTGACGAACGTAATTCGCGCCGCGAACGACCTGCACGTCGGCCAGCCAGGCGATGCAGGCGTAGTGCTCGAAGTAGCTGTGGGAGACGTGCCTGAGAATCCGTTCCGCCACCTCCATCGGCACGACAAACTCCACCTTCTGGGTCTTCGCGCCCGACGTCACGATCACGTTGCGAGTGCTGCGCGAGCCCTCGCCGGCGGTGTCGCTCATCGTGTAGCCGGTGGCCCCGAGTTTGACCCCCTCGCGGGCGATGTCGTCCATGATCACCGATTCGCCGACGACCGTCACGAGCTTGAGAGGATAGAGCTGCATGGCACGAGGGCTCCTGGGGGACAAGGGGCAGGTTCAGATCGTATCCGATGGCCGGGGCCGACGCTCACGTCGCCCCCACCCACTTCGCCATCTCGTAGTAGATCGGGATGCCGAAGGCGATGTTGAACGGAAACGTGATCGCCAGGGCCGCCGTGATCGACAGCGTGGGATTCGCCTCCGGCAGCGTGAGCCGGACCGCCGGCGGTGCGGCGATGTAGGAGGCGCTCGAGACGATCGCCGCCAGCACCGTGCAGCCGCCCAGGTTCAGCCCCGCCAGGTGTCCCAGCCACGCCCCCAGGAACCCGTGCAGCAGCGCGATGCCGATGCCGAAGGCAACGAGGAACGGTCCGACCTTGAGCAGATCGCCGAGCCGCTCGCCCGCCACGAGCCCCATCTCCAGGAGGAAGATGCACAAGCAGCCGCGAAACAGCATCCCCTTGCTCTGGAAAAAGTCGTAGAACGGCTGGAACGACTGCTCGCTCATGAACATCGTCGAGACGAAGCCGATGGCCAGCAGGCCGGCCATGAGCATGATCGACTGCCCGGTCATGACCTCGTACAGTGCCTCCCACAACTTCCCCTCGCCCGCCTTGCCGCCGCCTCCCTTGGCGGCCCGCTCGCGGGCCATGAGCGCCGCCCCGAGCACGAGCGCGATGGCGATGCCCGGGCACTCCAGAATCGTCACCAGCGTCGGCAGGAAGCTGTTGGCCGGGTGCTGGGTCTGCTCGACGAAGGAGTTGGCGACGGCGTAGGTGACGGCCGACGTGCTCCCGTAGTGGGCGGCGATGCCCGCCGAGTCGGCGATCGACAGCCGGCCCGCGTACCGGAGCACGAGGAACGACGTGATCGGGGTCAGGCAGCCGAGAAACAGCGTCGCCAACGCCGGCTTCCAGATCGTCGCCACGCCGTGCAGCTGGTACTCGTGGGCCAGTTCGTGCCCGCCGACGAAACCGATCGACATGAGCAGAAAAATGGCGATCGACAGGTACAGCTCCTTGGGAATCTTGATGCCGCCGTGAATCCGCGTGCAGACGATCCCGAGCACGAAGCACAGCGGGATGGGCGTCAGCAGGTTGCGTTCAAGCGACTCGAGGATCCGGGCGATCTGCTCGCCCGATGCGATGGCGAACAGGCCGGCAGGCGGGGCGGCGGCGAACAGGGAGTGGCAGAGGGTCGGCATGCATGCCTCACTTTCGGGGGGATTGGGACAGGGAGGAGGGAACTGGCTCGAGCAGCCGCCCGGCTGCCCGGTCGAGGGCGTTCACCAGTGGCGCGGGCCAGAGACCGAAACCGAAGAGCACGCCGAGCAGGACCACGAACGCGAGCCGCTCCCGCGGCAGGATCGCGTGCCGCGGTCCGTCCGGCGCGCCGGGACCGCCGAAGACTTCCAGCCAGGCCCGCATCACGGCGATCGCCGCCAGCACGGTCGCGGCGATGACGAGCAGTCCGCCGGCGAGACGCTCTTCGAGCGCCCCGGACACGATGAGGTCATCGGCGACGAAGGACAGCGTGCCGGGCACGCCAATGGCGGCGAGCCCGAAGAGCAGAAAGAACGCGGCGAGGGCGGGTGCATCCCAGAACCGGCCCTGAGGCCGGTCGAGCGGAATCGCCCCCGCGCGGCTCTCGAGCGCCCAGGTGACGAGACCGATGCCGGTGAGCGCCAGGCCGCTCGAAATCCAGACGCAAAGAGCCCCGGTGAGCTCCATCGGCAGCCGTCCGGCGAGTCCGGCCAGCGTGAGTGCCGACTGGCTCATGGCGAGTGTTCCTATGAAGCCGCGCAGGTCACGCTGCACCGCGGCGAGCGCCGCGCCGTACACGGTCGTCACGAGCGCCAGGTTCGAGAGCACGACGAGTTCCGGGCCGACGCCGTGGGCATGGCCGACCAGCAGCCGCACGGCCGTGTAGGCGGCCACCTGGGGCATCGTCGCCGCCAGGGCCGTCGACATCGGGGCGCCGGCGAAGAGCGCGGGATACCAGGAATGGAAGGGGACGATCCCCTTGCGGATCATCACGGCCAGCGTGACGAGCCAGGCACCCGTAGCCCCGACCATGCCCCCGGCACGTTCCCACGGCGGGTCGGAGACGAGCAGCGCCGTGCCGACCGTCATGCAGACGATCGCCGCCCCCATCGCGATGGCAAACACCCGCCCCGCACCTCTGCCGCCGGGCACGGACCGGGTCGCATGCCAGGTCGGCAGCGCCGTCACGATCCACATCACGACGAGCGCAGCGGGGTGGGCGGTGAGGAACACGGCAAGCGTGGCGGCACAGCCGAGCAGCTTGCGGGCGATCGACCACGGGTCGATCGTGCGGCGCGGCCGGACGAGAATTACCGCCAGGGCGATCAGCGCCGCGTAGGGAAGGAGCACCGCCGTCAGCCCGTCGATATGGACGAGGGAGCCGCCGCCGAGCCTGTCCCCGCGGGTGATCGTGGCTCCGTCGGTCATCTGCCAGAGGGTCGTCACGGCCAGACTGGCCGCCAACGCCATGCCGCTTGCGGCCGCGGCCAGCCGACGGAGCATCCGCTCCGGCACGCCGAGCAGGACGATCCCGGCGGTCATCGCCGGGATCGCGACAGCGCTGCAGGCGGCGGCGAGGAGCCAGTCGTCCAGCCGATCCTGGTGAAGGAGTGCAGTCATCGACGTCTCCCTCCACGTTCGCCTGCCAGCCAGGCCACCCAGCGGGACTCGGCCGTGGCCGCCCATTCGAGCAGTCGGAGCACCGGACCGATCACGAGCCGATCCACGGCCATCTCCTCGAACCCACGCTCCAGTGCGATTCGATAGGCGGCCGCGCTGGCCCGCGCCGGCAGCCAGGCCAATGGCGACCAGCCGGCGAACTTCACATGGCCACCGAGTGCCGCCTCCAGTTCGTGCCGGTCATGGAGCGCCGATGGGGAACGCAGGATCTGCAGGCTGCGCAGCACCGCGTGGCCAACAACGTGGACCAGCGGCACAACCCGCCAGCCGAGGCCGATCTCCACGAGGATCAGCGCTGCCTGCGTCATCGACGCGTAGGCGAGCATGCTCTTCAGATCGGTCTGGACCCGGCCCACGACGCTCGCATGCAACGCCGAGGCGGCGCCGATCGCGATCAGGCAGGCGCGGGCCAATGGGGATTCGTCGAGAAGCGGACCGCACCGCAAGAGCACGTAGGCGCCCGCATGGATCGACAGCGCCCCGTAGAAGATCGCGCTCGATGGCGTGGGGCCCTCCATCGCCCGGGGAAGCCAGCCTGAAAACGGCACTTGGGCGGTCTTTCCCATGGCCGCGAAGACCACCAGCAGCGACACGACGGTCGCCGTCCCGGCGGGCACCAGGCAGTCGGCCCGGGGCCAGCCGGGCGTGAACAGCAGGTCGAAATCCCCGGCCCCGACGGCCCGGTGGACGACGACGCTCGCCGCGAGCAGGCCGACGTCACAGACCCGGTAGGTGACGTAGGCCCCGAGAGCGGCGCGAATGGCGTTCGTCCGCTCCAAAAAGAAGCCGATGAGCAGCGCCGACGATATGCCGACGCACTCCCAGCCGGCGAAGAGCACGTCGATGCTGTCGGCCAGCACCATCAGGTTCATGCCCGTGCCAAAGACCGCCAGGAGCACGAAGAACCTGACGAAGCCCGGCTCGCGGTGCATGTATTTCCCGGCGAACCGGTTCACCAGCCAGCAGAGGCCGGTGGAAAAGCAGACGTAGGGAACGGAAAGGGCGTCGGCGACCAGGTTGACCGTGGCCTCATGGTGCCCCACCGCGAACCAGGTGCCGACATGGACGACGGCCGGCGCGAATCCACGGGCCGCGAGCGACAGGAGCGTCGCCAGGCCGGCGATGAAGCCGACCGCGAAGCAGGCGGCCACGAGCCGGCGGATGACCGACTCGGGGAGCGGCCGCCCGACGAGCACCGGCAGGCCGACGGCGACGACCGCCGCCGCCGGAGCGGCAAGCTGGAGGAGGACGAGTGCCGAGTCGACGTCGTGGATCGTCACGCTCGGCCTCCGCAGGCAGGCCGTGCCGGGCCCAGCGCCGCCAGCACGCGGGCCGGCCGAAGGTGGTCGCGGTGCCCCGCATACCAGAGGATCGATCGATCCACGACCGGCAGGTCATGCCGCTCCGGCACATGAGGCACGAAGCCCGCCCCCGTGAAGACGGCGAGTCGGCCCGTCGCCTCATCCCAGGAGACGAGCTGGATCCAACGGTTCACCGCCAGCCGCTTCACTGCCGGGACGCTGTCGGCCGCCCTGAGAATCGTGGCTGGATCGGCGTCGATGACCACGAGGAGACGGACGGGCTCGTGAATCTCGACCATCTGCCAGGGCAGGCCGGTCCGCAGGTCACTGGCATGACCGTCCATGACGCCGAGTAATCCGGTGATGTTGTGGGGCAACTTCGTGCCGGCGCCATACCCGAGTCGATCAACGAGTGAAAAGTAGTATTCAAGATTGATGCCGGCACCCACCGGGCCGACGGCGGCGAGCGTGCGGGCGAGGATCGCACCGTCGGCGTCGGCCGTCGGATCGTAGGACACGAGGAAGGCCCGCCTGTCGAGGAACAGCCCGCGGGTCCGCTCCCGCCGGCCGATGATGCAGACCGCGTTGGTAGCATGGCCGAGTTCCGGCCGCACCTGGGCGTGGTCGACGCTCCGCGATTCGACGTGCGCCCGGGCCTCGACGGCCGTCATGCCTGCCGGCGCCGTCTCGAACCGGCGGCAGCGTTCATGGGCGTCGGCGGTCGCCACCCGTTCGGCGCAGTCCCGCATCCGGGACACGTCGGCGGCATGACCGGGCGGGACGAGGTCGAGGTCGTGCCACGTCAGGCTGCTGGCACAGGTGTCGAGCATCCCGCCCACGAACCAGGTATCAGCAGGGATCACCAGGCCCGTCGCGGCGAGCCGCTCCCGGACCCGCGGGTCGTTGGCCATCATCGCGAAGGCCCGGGCGTTGGGCCCGCCACGGCCCCCGCCGCAGGCCCCACAGTCATAGGCACTCTCGTGCGGATTGTTGCGGCTCGAGGATCCGTGGCCGAGGATGACGACGAGCCTGGCGAATCCCGTCGTCAGGCCGATGTCCTCGAGCACGCGTCGGACCGCGGCCGTCATCTCCTCGACGTCAAAGCCCGCCGCGGTGCCGGCCACGAAGCCCGGCCCAGGCTGCCGTTCCAGCGCCAGCCGCGTGCGGACCTGCCCGCGCGTCAGGTCGTTTGCCGTGCGACCGATCCGGTCCGCGAGACGCGGAAAGGCGACGCGGGCGACGAGCGGCACGGCCGCCAGGGCTCCGAACACCGGAGTGAACAGTCCGCCGCGCACCAGCGTGCGGCTGCCCGATGCGAGACTGCCCGCGAGCCGGCCGTACCGGCGCCGCAACGAGCGGCGCAGTGCCTGCAGGCCGGTCGGCGCATCCAGCGGCACTTCATGCACCGTGTGCCGCGGTCGCATCACGATCGGACAGAGCGGCGTCGCGTGCCAGTCGTCGAGCCCCTGGTAATACATCGGGACGCCGAAGAAGCCGGCCGTGCCGAAGGTCTCATGGGCGGGTCCGAGTTCCTCGATATGCCGGCGGAACGACTCGCAGCGTTCGTCGATGCACACCACCCAGGCCACGGCCGTCCGGGCCGGCGACGCCGCCGGAGCCGGACGACCGGACGCATCATTGGCGGCAAGCGCGTCGAGGATCTCGATCCGATGACGACGCTCGTAGGCGAGGTGGAACAGCCGCCGGCGCGTGATGGCGTCGAACGCAGCGATCGCGGCCTCGAACTGCAGGATCTCGTCCTCGTCGAGGCTGCGTAGGTCGGCGGCCGAGAGGCCGACGAGTTGCGCCACCTGATGGAGCCGAAATGCCCGGGCGAGCGTTCCCAGCCCCTGCCGGCGCGGATGCCGCTCGCGGAGTTCGTCGCGAAATCCCGGCAGTCCGCTGGCGGCGGCGTCGCCCGCCGCCCGCTGGCCCATGCGTCGTGCACACCAGGCCGCCGCGACGCGATCACAGACCAGACGGAGGGCGAGAAAATCGACGAGCCGGGCCGGCACGGCCACCACGGGAGCGCGGTCGGGACGCTCCTCGAACTGCCGGATCATGCCGGCCCAGCCCCGCAGCGCCAGCAGCGATTCCGTCACGAATGCCGGCCATTCACTCCGCGGCACGCCGAGCATCTCCAGCTCCCGCGCGGCACACTCCTCCGCGGAGCGACCACAGACCTGCCGCAGCGCCGCCGGGAGCCGGGCGCTCCACGCCGCCGTCGGACCGAGCCGGCCCGCGTAGAGCCGGGCCACCGCCTCGAGAAGACCGTGGTCGCGATCGGGCATCGTCCAGGCAGCGACGCCCTGATCGAGAAACGCGGCACACAGGCGGATGAGAAGGGGATGCACGAGCGCGTCGGCGTCGAGCGTCGGCTCGACGGCGAGGATCAGGTCCCGGAGCCGCACCGGGAGCCGCATCGGGCCGACACCGGGGCGGGCCATCGATGCCGCCTCCACGCAGGCATGCCAGAGGTCGGCGCAGACCCGCCGCTCGTCGTCGGACCGTGGCCGGTCGTCCGGCGGATCGAGCGCCTCGCGCACGACGGCGTCGGCAACGTGCCACCCGCCCCCGTCGCGCGGCGGGCCGCTGCCCCCGGAGAGCAGTCGCCGGCGCATCTCGGCCGCGAGGTCGGGCCGCAGGCGGTCGATCGCCGGACTCTCGGTCAACGTCCAGCGAACGGTGGCGTCGGACTCGTCCCGCACGGCATGGAGGAGCAGTGCCCTGTGAAGTTCGACGAGGGGCAGACGCCCCCCGGCGGTCATTCGGCCGACCGCGCCTGCCTCGTTTTCTGCGAGCACCGCGTCGATGTCGGCCATGCGGATGCGGCCGCGGGCGAGTTCCTCGCGGTATCGCGCCTCCGAGAGGAACGGCTCGGTGCCGAGCAGCCGAGCCGCATCGACGACTGCCTCCTCGCACGGCCGATCCTCGAAGGCATGCAACGTGTTGTGGTGGATGAACACGGCGATCGGCCCCTGCGCGGGCAGGAACCGGGCGGCGGCGGCGACGAGCCGGTCGATCTCACTCGTGGTTTCGGCGGAGGTGTGCATGTCGTGAGCCGGGCGCAGGTGGAAACATCCGGGGGCGGCGGACGGCCGCGAGAGAAATGCCGGAAAGCGGACAACGGCGGCCGGGGACCTCCCAGGCCGGCGCACGGCGCCACGCCTCAGCGTTGGCCCGGCGGGCCGCGAATTCCGGACGCGGTCGGGCGTCGGCCGCGAACGACGCTGCCGGGGGACAGGTGGAGGTAGCCGCACCGCGTCGACTCGAGGTCGTTCGTCAACGCCGCGCCTCCGGCCTGCCAGCCCCGGTCGTGCGGATGCTCGTCGACGTCGTCGGCGCCAGCTTCGACGTCCACCTCGGCGGCCGCAACCTGGTGGGAATGCGGCCGGGTGATGCCGGGCACGTCTCCGGCGCCGGCCCACGCTTCAAAAAGGTCCGCGCAGGGCAGCACCAGGGCGACGATCGTCACAGCGATGGTGCACAGCGGCGACACGGATGACTTTCGATCTGACCTGCGTGTGGAGTATAGTTCCCCCGGTCGGGCCGCGTCAGGAGCAACTTTCGGCTACCGATCTCGAAAGGCCGGGCTGGAACCGGCACGACTTCCCCGATGGCCGACTTGAAGGCCCCCGTGCACCCGTCCCGAGGGGGCGGAATGGTGCCCCGGACAGAAATCGCGGCCCGGCCAGGCGGCCTGCCCAGGAGCGCGTGCGGAGGCGGACGGACAATGCGAATCACGTTCACGCAGTCGGGCGGATTCGCGGGCCTCGTCAGGCACGTGCACCTCGACGCGGCCACCCTCGACGCCGCGGAGCGACGCGAGGTCGAACGGCTCGTCGCGGCCCGCGGGCTGACCGAATCGTGGGAGCGATTCGCCGGCGCCGCCCGCGACCTGAAGCAGTACGAGATCGTCATCGACAGCGACGCGGCGACGCGGCGCATTTGCTGCGACGACCGCTGCCTGCCCGAACCCGCCCGGCCGCTCGTCCAGTATCTCGCGGCCCGCACCCGGCCCGGCCCACCTGCCGCGCCGGCGCCGGCGGCAGAGGCGACGGAAGGCACGACCGCCGCCATGCAAAGCACCTCTCCCTGGGGCCGATTCGACGGCACGGTCGTGGCCCGCTGGCACGACGACGGTCGCGCGATGACACTCGTCGCACCGTTTGCCTACGTCGATCCGCGCGCTGTCCGTTGGACCGCACCGTCCGGAGCGGTCGTCAACGGCGCCAGCATTCCCCGGGCCTTCTGGTCGCTCGTCGGCGGCCCGTTCGAGGGCCGGTTCCGCAACGCGTCCGTCGTCCACGACGTGGCCTGCGCGGAACGGACGCGGGAGTGGCGGGACGTGCACCGGATGTTCCACGATGCCTGCCGATGCGGCGGCGTGGGAGTGGCACTCGCCAACACGATGTTCTACGCCGTCTGGCACTTCGGGCCGCGCTGGCGGTTCGAAGAGCGGCGCGGCATCGTGGCGGGGCGGCCGGTCCTGGAGCGGGTGGCGGTCCTGGAACCTGTGCCCGAACCGGCGCCGGAACTCGTGCGCCAGGTCGCCGATTGGTTCATGGCCCACGACGTCGCCGCCGACACGATCCCGACGCTGCCGGTTCCGCCCCGGTAGAGCTGTTCGCGGAACAAGTCATCCGGAGCCGGGGCGAACGTCCGGCGGTCGGCAACGTATTTTCCGGGCAGCGGCCGCGCACCGCCTGCTACCATGCCGTGCATGAGCGGCGACGCGGGGAGCGACGGAGCATGGTGGCGTGACCCGCGGGCGCGGTGGCCCGCGGGCGTCGGAATCGTCCTCGTCGCCAGCGGGCTGGCCCACGTCGTCGTCTGGGCCCTGACCGGAGGGCCCTGGGAAGGGCCGGTCACGTGGCGGAAGCCGATCCTGTTCGGCATCTCCGGTGGCCTGACCTGCCTCTCGGCCGGCTGGGTCTGGGCGCACCTGCCCCGCCGCCGCGGCGACATCCTCCTCGCCGGCGCGATGGCCGGCACGCTGTTCGTCGAGGTTCTGCTCGTCGACCTCCAGCGCTGGCGGGGCATGGCGAGTCACTTCAATCGGTCGACGCCGCTCGATTCGTTTCTCTACGACGCGATGGGCGTCCTCATCCTCTTCGTCTCGGCAGTGCTCCTCGACCTCACGGTGCGACTGTTTTTCGTCGGGCGTGGCGTCGCGCCCGACATGCTGCTCGCCGCCCGTGCCGGGATGGTGTTTCTCGTGATCTCCTGCGGACTCGGCATCTGGGTGGGCAGCAACGGCGACCTGCGGGTGGCCGCCGGACTGGACGCGGACCGGTTCGGGGCCGCCGGCGTGCCCAAGTTTGCCCACGGTGTCACGATCCACGCCATCCAGTGGCTGCCGGCGATCGCCTGGTGTGCCCGCCGCGCCGGACTGTCGGCCGGCATGAGCGGACGGCTCGTGGCTCTGGCGCTGGTCGGCACGGCTTTCATCCTCGCCTACGCGGTCGTGCAGACGCTCCTGGGCGGGCCGCGGTTTCCGCCCCTGCCCGCGGGCATGATCGTGCTCGGCAGCGGAGCGGTCTGCCTGATCGTCGCCCTTGTCAGCATCGTCGTCAGCTGTCGACCGTCCGTCGGGCCGCAGGCCGGACCGCCTTGACCGCACCCCGCACGCGATCCAGCCAGCGGCGCGCCCAGACGAACTCCGCCGCGAGGATGGCAAGGCCCAGGGGGATCACGACCACGGCGGGACCGGGCAGCAGAACCATCGCGATGCCCGTGACGAGAACCGCTCCGCCCACGACGAAGACCGCGCCGCGGCGGACGATGCGAATCGCTGCGCGAAGCATGTCGTGCATGTCGTGTGAGAGAAATTTTTCCCGCGGCCGCCGGCGGCCGCGTGTCAGGCAGCGGCGCCGCTCGCGACCGTCACGGCGACCGGGCCGCCTTCCCTGTCGTCGTGAAACTCGGTCGGCTGGTCGTCGGGACGGTCGCCGTACAGGTCGTCCATGCCCGCGATCGCCCCCCGATACTCGTTGAAATGCGGATCCATGCCAAAGCCCTCCGTGCTGAATCCCTTTCGTCACCGGAGAACTATACGCAGCCCGACGCCGGCGGATCGGTTGTGCCCGGCCTGCCCAGCCTGCCGGCAGCCCGCACCGTCCCGGAACCCCCCCGTCCGCCGCCTCGCTACCAGGGGCTGCCCGGACGTGACGGGGGGACGTGACCGGACCGGCGGCTATCATCGCCGCATTCCCGGCCGCACGAGGAGCCGCCATGCCGTTCTGCGACGATTCATTCCTGCTCGAGACTCCCGCGGCCGCCGACCTCTACCGGCGCGTCGCGGCCCGACAGCCGATCTTCGACTACCACTGCCACCTCAGTCCGCGGGACATCGCCGAGGATCGCCGGTTCGAAAACCTCCATGCGGTCTGGCTCGACGGCGACCACTACAAGTGGCGGGCGATGCGGGCGGCGGGCGTCGACGAGGAGGCAATCACTGGCCAGGCGCCGCCCCGGGAAAAATTCCGCGCTTGGGCGGCGACCGTGCCACAGACGCTCCGCAATCCGCTCTTTCATTGGACGCACCTCGAACTGCGGCGGCACTTCGGCATCGAAGACCTGCTCGAGCCGGCCAGCGCCGACCGCATCTGGGACGAGGCCAACCGGCAGCTCGCCGACGGCGATCTCACGGCCCGTGGGATCCTCGCCCGCATGAACGTCGAGTTCGTCGGCACCACCGACGATCCCGCCGACGGCCTCGACTGGCATGCCGCGATCGCGAAGTCTGGCTGCCGGACGCGGGTCGTGCCCACGTTTCGCCCCGATGCCGCCGGGAAGGTCGGCCAGCCGGACCGCGTCCGCGCGTGGGCCCGGCGGCTCGCCGACACGGCGGGGATCGCCACCGACTCGTTCCTCGGCCTGCTCGCTGCGATCGAGAAGCGGCATGCCGACTTCGCCGCCGCTGGCTGTCGAAGCAGCGACCACGGCCTGGAGCGGCTTCCTGACGCCGATTGCACCGACGCCGAGTCGGCCGCGATCTGGCAACGGGCCTGTGCCGGCACGCCGGCCACGCAGGATGAGGCGGAGCGGTTCGCCCTCCGCATCCTTCTTCATGTGGCGCGGCTCAATCATGCCCGGGGCTGGGTGACGCAGCTCCACCTCGGGCCGTTTCGCGACCCCAACCCCCTGCTCGCCCGCCGGCTCGGTGCCGACGCCGGCTGCGACACGATCGGCGATGCCCGCCAGGGCCCCGGCCTCGTCCGCTTCCTGGCGACGCTTGCCGCGGAAGGGACCCTCGGTCGCACGATCCTGTACAACATCAATCCGGCCGACAACGCCCTGTTCGCGGCCCTGCCCGGCTCGTTCCAGGACGGCGCCATTCCCGGCAAGCTCCAGTGGGGCAGCGGCTGGTGGTTCATGGACCAGGAACGGGGCATGCGGGCGCAGTTGAACATGCTCTCCGACCTCGGGCTCCTCTCCCGGTTCGTGGGCATGGTCACCGACTCGCGGTCGTTCCTCTCTTATCCGCGGCACGAATATTTCCGCCGCATCCTCTGCGACCTGCTCGGCGGCGACGTCGCCAGCGGCCGGCTCCCCGCGCGGAACGACTGGCTCGACAGGCTCGTGGCCGACGTCTGCCACGCCAACGCAGCCGAGTATTTCGGGGTCAGCGCCGCTCGGGGCTGAGCGGGTCCCGAGAGAACCGCACGCGGACGTCGGGGTGCGTGGTGTAGAGCCGGTGCCTGACGCCGTCGCAGACCAGCGTCGCGCTCGACCGCTTCGGGTGCAGCGGGTCGACCGGGAGAATCGGGTTGCCGGCGTGCTTCTCCCAGTGGACGAGGTCGGTGCTCATGGCGATGCAGGTCTGCCAGCAACTGCGGTCGGCGATCGGACTGGCGTGGTAGTAGGCGTAATAGCGGCCGCGAAAGCGGATCACCTGGTCGAAGGCGACGCCGTGACGATCGTAGGGCTCCGGCCCGCAGGCGAGCACCGGCTCATCGCTGACATTGGTGAAGGTCCGCAGGTCGCGGGACGTCGCCAGCCAGACGCCGTCGTCCTGCCGTTCGTAGAACAGGTGCCAGATGCCCCGTTCGCACCACACTGTCGGCGTGCCGCGCGGGCCGGCGGAGATCGGCCGGCCGACGGTGCCGCGGATGTCGAGCAGGCCGGCCGGATCCCAGCGCTGTCGGTCGCGGGAGGCGAGCAGGTGGGCGATGTCGTCCTGACCCTCGGCGAACATGAACCAGCGGCCGGCGCCACGGACGACGCAGACGTCCTCCACCCAGCGGTCACGAACGAGCGGATTGGCGGCGTCGCGCCGCCAGTTGAGGCCGTCGCAGCTCGTGGCATGGCCGAGCCGCCGCAGCGGGCTCCGGTCGTGGTTCGATCCCGTGTACCAGAGGTGCCAGGTGCCGCCGTCGCGCACGATCCAGCCACGCTCGCGGAGGTCACGATCCCAGGCATCCGGCCCGCCGCCGGCGAACAGGGCCGCGGCCGATGCCGGCCCGAAGTCGGTGAGCACGCCGGGACACTCCCCGGCCCGCAGGCTCAGCGCCGGTCCGCCGGCGACCAGGCCGGCCGCGATCGCGACCAGGCTCCGGACGGCGGCGGACGCGCGATGTCGTGGCTCGTGACGCATGCGACCAGCATACCGTGCCGTGTTCCAGCGCACCGCTCGGCCGCCGCCGTCAGTCGATCCAGCCGCGGCGCACGAGCCAGGCCTTCAGCAGCTGCAATGTCGCGAGGTAGCCGGCGACGATCCCGACGAGTGCCGGCCAGAACGGGGCGGGAAGCGGAACGAAGCCGAGGGCCGCTCCGAGCGGCGCCTGCGTCAGCCAGACGCCCGCCACGATCACCAGCAGCGTCGTCGCCGTCAGCGCCGGGCTGGCCCGGCTCTCCAGCAGCGGAATCCGTCGGGTGCGGATCACGTGGATCGCGAGCGTCTGCGTGACAAGCGACTCGACGAACCAGCCGGTGCGGAACAGGGCCCGCTGCTCCGGGCCGGTCCAGCCGAAGCCATGCCACATCACCGCGAACGTGAGCAGGTCGAAGACGGAACTGCACGGGCCGACCATGAGGATGAAGCGGGCGATCTGCCGCAGCGACCAGGGCCGCGGCGCGGTCACCAGCTCCGCGTCGACGTGATCGCCGGGGATCGGCAGTTGGGCGCAGTCGTAGAGCAAGGCGTTGGTCAGCACCTGCACGGGCGCGAGCGGCAGGAACGGCAGCAGCCCGCTGACCGCCACGACGCTGAGCATGTTGCCGAAGTTGGAACTCGCACCCATGCGCATGTACTTGACGATGTTGACGAACACCTTGCGGCCCTCGTCCACGCCGGCGGCGAGCACTCCCAGATCCTGCTCCAGAAGGATGCAGTCGGCGCTCTCGCGGGCGATGTCCACGGCCGTGTCGACGGTGATGCCGACATCGGCGGCCCGCAGGGCGGGTGCGTCGTTGATGCCGTCTCCCAGGAACCCGACGACGTGCCCGCGCGCCCGCAGGAGCCGGACGATCCGTTCCTTGTCGAGCGGAAGGAGCCTGGCCATGACCGTCGCCTCCTCGGCCGCCGCGGCCAGTTCGCCGTCGGTCATGCCGGCGACATCCGGCCCGAGCAGCGGGACGCCGACGTCGATGCCCACCTCACGGCCGATCTTGGCCGTCACGAGTTCGCTGTCGCCAGTGAGCACCTTGACGCGAACGCCGCCGCGGCCGAGCGCCTCGACCGCCGCCCGGGCCGAGTCCTTGGGCGGATCGAGAAACGCCACGTAGCCGCGGAGCACGAGTTCGCGCTCATCGGCATGGCCGTAATCCGGCTGTGGCGGCACGTCCCGAAAGGAGACGGCGAGCACGCGGAAGCCCTCGCCCGCGAGCCGGTCGCACTGCCGCAGGAGCGGCTCCATGCCGCCGTCGAGCGGCTGTCGCCGGCCATCCACATCCACCGTCGTGCAGCGGGCGACCACCGTCTCGACCGCACCCTTGCAGATCAACCGTCGGCCCCCGTCGGGCGACCGCACCACCACCGAAGTCAAGCGGCGCACGAAGTCGAAGGGGATCTCGGCGACGAGCTCGTGACCGGCTGCCGAGACCGCTCGTGCTCCAGGATCGCACGGTCCATGAC
>JBKDUV010000320.1:0-3116 GCA_046339335.1 Planctomycetia bacterium
CGTCACGCTCTCCGTGACACCCTCGCGGCAGCTCCGCTTCGCACCGTTGCCCTAGCGATGCGGCTCGCTCGCAGGGTCACCGGGCTTCTTGAACAGAGGATTTGAGGTTCGGCTTCGCGAACTCAAATCCTTAGAAGGTTAGCCCTTCGTGAAATGCATAACTGGCGGAAAGTCTTTCTCGGGCGGTGTATCGAAAATAAGGTCGAAACTATCTGATTCAGGGTGCCATTTAAGTGTGAATGGCTGAAACGGCGCATTGTCGCAGCGAATCTTCAGCCCGCCACGTGCGGTGATCTCCCACCGCCCTCGGTCCGGTGGAAGATTGGCCTGATCGTAGAAATCAAATTTCGCCGCAAGCTTGTAGCCCAAAACGCCGTCATCCCTGAATACGAAGACACCAAATCGCCCGTCGGTGTAGTGGCCACTGGGTTTCCGGATGGATTGTGGCTGACACCCGCCGCATACAAGCGAGACCAAGGCAAGCATCAGGATTCCGCGCATTTGTTTAACTCGGCTAACGTTGGCGATCAGCAGCTCGCCACCATGGGATTATCCACACCGCAGGACGTTAGGGCGAGGCTGCTGCATCGCTTGGTTCGGAGCGTATCGTTTGGCAACTGCCCCTGCAGAGGCACTACGATCACCACACAACGAATTCAATGCTGAGAACCAGCCGCTCATTCTCCTCTGATAGCACCAGCCACACATCATTGCCATCGCGAAGACCACGAGTCTCGGCGATTGCACCGGCAGCTGCAGGAGGCCACCATGACACGCCGGCCCACAGGCTATCGGCCCTACGACCAATATCCTGCTTTTTGATCGCTTCGATCTTGTTGATCATCTCCTCGCGAGCGCTCGCCGGGATTTCCAACTTCGCGATGAACGCAGGATCGACCGGGGGCTTGTATCGAAAATGGAGGCCGCGCGCACCTTTGGGAAGGACTATCCCGGTGTCCTGTTGAACCATCGCCAATGCGTCAGCATCAAAGCTGCGCTCATCCAACTCGAACGGCCCTAGGTACCGAGCATCACTACAGCCGGTAATGCTAAGCAGGAACGTGGCCAAAACGACGAGGATCCGCATTCCTGGCTCCGAACTCGTAATTCTACGGTTCTCTATAAACGCCGTCGCGGCTGGATAACATTCCTCGGCCGGTCCCGCGGGACCGGCCTCAATATCATGCCGCGCCAGGACTTGCGACGCAAAGCCAGACGCGGCCACGACGGTTTATGCGGCTTATCCGCTGGATAATCAACCCCGGCAAGCTGGGCAAAGCCGGGCGGCAATCGGCGGAGCGCAGGTCACCGCTGCCGGCAGTGCCAAATATGACCCACGCCCTTGAAGCCCTTGCGGCAAGTTTCAACGGCTGAGTCCCAATCGGTCTGCCGGGCTACGGACGGAAACGCCGCCCCGATTTAACACGTGCGTGTAAATCATCGTGGTCTTCACATCGTTGTGACCCAGCAGGTCCTGCACCGTGCGAATGTCGGCCCCATCCTGGAGGAGATGGGTCGCAAACGAGTGCCGCAGCGTATGGCACGTCGCCCGCCGCTCGACTCCCGCGCGGATCACCGCCTCGCGAACCACCCGCTGGATCACCGTCTCGTGGATGTGATGACGGTAGAAACGGCCCGTTTCTCGGTCACGAAAATCGCTCCTGCCGGCAAACACCCACTGCCACGCCCATGCCTGCTCTGCAGTCGGGTGCTTGCGGGCGAAGGCGTGAGGCAGCATCACGCGGCCCCGGCCGTCTTCGACCTCCGCAGCGTGCTGCTGCCGACGGCGGTGCAGCAACCGGCCGAGTGGATCTCGCACGCACGCGGGAAGCACCGTGACGCGGTCTTTATCGCCCTTGGCCTCCCGGATCGTGAGGACGCTGTGCGTCATGTCGACGTCCTTGACCCGTAATCACAGGGCTTCCAAGAGCCGGAGCCCGGCACCATACAGCAGCATGGCCACGAGCCAGTGCTCCCCGGCCAGGCAGTCGAGCACCCGTCGAACCTCGTCTGGCGTCAGGACGGCCGGCAACCGCTTGGGACGTTTCGCACGGACGATGCCTTCCAGACGCTCCAGAGGCCGGCCAAGGACGTTCGCGTACAGGAAAAGTAACGCCGCCAGGGCCTGGTTCTGCGTCGAAGCAGCGACGTGCTCGCGAACGGCCAGGTGTGTCAGGAAGGCGTTCACCTCTGGTTCCCGCATGTCCTGCGGATGCCTGCGGCCGTGAAAAAGCACGAACCGCTTCGCCCAATGCACGTAGGCCTTCTCCGTGCTAGATGCCAAATGCCGCAGCCGGGCCGCGTGCCGAATCCGGTCCAAAAGCCGCTCCGGCCGGGCCGCCGCGCCCGGGGAAGTCGTCAAACCATTGCCCATGATCGCCCGCTCCTTCGAGGCTGGAGAGGCCCGCACAATGCAGCTCTCTATCGTGTAAAGCGAGCGTTCAGCCGATCACGGGCAACGGAATTTTTTTCTGCCAAAAAACGAGGGTCGCGGTCGAGACCCAGCCGCCCGCCCACGCCGGCGTGGGCGGGCGGGGCCGATCGCCCGACCGCTTCCGGCCAACTGCCTCAGATCGTGCTGCGACCGCTCGCTCGATTCTATGGCCATGCCAGAAGTGCTGGCGGAACATCATCTGCCGGAAGCATTCGATGCATGTCGGATCTTCACCGGCAATGAGCGGAGCAATATCTTCGATCGTCCCCAATATGCCGCAGGGTGTGCCATCCGAGCGTGGCCTCGCCCCAGCCCCGGAGGCCCGGCTGGTCGGTGACGACCTTTACGACGATTCAGCTCTACATCCGGGCATGGCAGACGTGCACCTCGAGGGCGGTGATCTTCATGGCGAAAGCCGATCCTGTCTTGCTCCCGTCGAACCTGGAATCTCCGCGGGCAGGGGTTAGCCTACCCTTTCCCCCGGAGGATTCCATCCCATGACCCAGAAGCGTAAGCGGCTGTCCGGCCCCGAGAAGATCGTCATCGTCAAGCGATACCTCGTCGAACGGGTGCCGATCTCAGACCTGTGTGACGAGTACGGCCTCCAGCCCAGCCAGATCTACCGCTGGCAGGCAGCCATCTTCGAGCACGGCGCCGACGTGTTCGACCTGAAGAAGGGCCG
>JBKDUV010000321.1:0-4531 GCA_046339335.1 Planctomycetia bacterium
GATCGAGGCCGAAAACGTGGTCCGCACCCTGGAATGGGGCGTCTCGACGGCCGGTGAGCCGTTCGTGGTCACGGAATTCATCGATGGCGTGCTGCTGCACTCGCTGACGACGGGCCGGCGGCCGTTCCCGCCGGCCCAGCGACTCGACCTCGTCCGCCAGGCGGCCGCGGCGATCGGAGCGGTCCATACGGCCGGCTTCGTCCATCGCGACATCTGCCCGCGTAACTTCATGCTCCGGCCCGACGGCCGGCTGGTGCTCTTCGACTTCGGTCTGGCCGTGCCCGACAAGCCGGCCTTCCTTCAGCCCGGCAACCGGGTCGGCACCCCGAACTACATGGCGCCGGAGGTGGTCCGCCGCCGTCAGGCCGACAAGCGGCTCGACGTCTTTTCGTTCGGGGTGACGGCGTACGAGATCTGCACGCTCGCCGCCCCCTGGCCGCGCGGCAACACCGGCAAGGCGGCACTGCTTCACGAACAGCCGCCGGCCGACATCCGCGGTCACTGGCCGGAGATCCCCGAACCGCTCGCCGCTGCCATCACGGCCTGCCTGGCCGCCGCCCCGGATCGCCGTCCGCCGACCATGGCGCACTTCCTGCGCATGATCTCCACGGTCGATGCCGGCCGGCCGAGCGGCTGAATTCCCGGCGTTCCGCCCCCCGGGCCTTGCTTGGCCGACGAATCGACTCTAGTCTTTGCGTCTCGAAACCGCGAATCCGCGGATACGAGAGTTCATGCCCCGATGGTCATGCCCCAGTGGTCGTGACACCGGGCCGAGGAGGCAGCGACGATGACGATGGACAAGAGCCTGCGGGTGCGGAAGGGATCTTCGAGCGCCAGAGGCGTTCTCACCCGCGCTGAGCGGATCGCCAAATTGCAGGAACAGGAACGCTGGACCGAAGGCCGCAGCCCGATCGGCCTGCCGAAGGTGCGGGTCCAGAAGATGGCCATGAAGAAGAAGAAAAAGGCCAAGGACGAGGCTGCCGAGGGAGCCGCGGCCGCCAAGCCCGCAGCCGGCGCCGCCAAGAAGAAGTAGCGGTCCGGACCTGCCGAGACGCCGCCGTCCGAACGCTCAATGGCGGTCGGGTTGCATGATCCGTGCCGCGGCGGTCCGCCCGGAGGCGATCACCTGGGGGATGCCGACGCCCCGGTACGCTGCCCCGGCGAGCGCCAGGCCGCCGCACCGGCTCGCCGCCGCCTCGATCGCCGCGACTCGCTCCAGATGGCCGACGTGGTATTGCGGCATGGCGCCGTGCCAGCGATCGACCTGCCGGAGGAGCGGTTCGCCCCGTGCGCCGAGCAGCACCGCAAGTTCACCGCGGGCCCGCTCCACGAGCGCGTCGTCGTCGAACTGGATCGCACCGGGGTCGAGGGCCCCGCCGATGAAGACCCGGAGCAGCACGCACCCCGGCGGAGCCCGGCCAGGAAATTTCGCGCTCGAGAAACTCACCGCCAGGATGCTCCGCCCCTCGCACCGCGGCACGACCATGCCGGCGGCGTCGAGCGGATGGGCGATGTCGGCCCGGCGGAAGCCGAGCGACACGACCGCCGAACCCGCGTACTCGATCGCGGCAAGTGCCTTGGCCAGCGGGGGATCCGCGTCGGCGAGCAGCCGGGCCGCAGCCGGCGCGGGAGTCGCGATCACGACGGCGTCGCCTGTCAGTTCCGATCCATCGCCCGCGGCTCCCGTGGTGACCGGCACGCTCCAGACACCTGCGGCAGACCGCGAGACCGCCGCGGCGGTGCCATGCACGAATCGCACGCCGCGGTCGCGGAGCACGTCGGCGAGCCGCACGGGCAGCGTCTCCATCCCCCCGGCGAGCGTGAGGAACTGCCCGTAGCGGGCGCCGGCGACTTCTCCGCGCCGCGTGCCGCGTCGCAGTCGCTGCCGCTCGCCGCGCCACAAGGAACCACTCTCCCGCTCCATGGCGAGGAACTCGGGGCATGCGGCAGCCATGCTCAGCCGCGCCGGGTCGGCCGTCCAGATGCCGGCGGCGAGCGGCTGCACGAGCCGTTCGAACGCCTCGCGGCCGAGCCGGCGCACGACGAACTGCTCCAGGGACTCGTCGTCGTCGGGCCGCTGCGGCCGTCGAGAGGGGACGAACGGTTCGAGGAGCACCCGCAGCCTGGCGGCCGGAGAGAGCAGCGGCGTGGCGAGGATGCCGCCGACCAGCGACGGGGCGAGGAGCCGGAAGCCCGCGGGGGCCGGCACCGTTCGGCCGCGGCTCCAGACCAGGGCCCTGCGGACGTCCGGCACGACGCTCACGAACTCGGACTCGAGCCCGATGCGCCGGGCCAGGTCGATCGCTTCGGGGCGGGCGGCGAGAAACGTGTCGGCCGAACGCTCCACGAGCCAGCCCTCGCGTCGCGCCGTGGAGAGCACGCCCCCGGGCCGGGCCGCCGCCTCGACAACGTTCACCTGCGTGGCGGCACCCGTCGCCACGTCGCCGCTGACCGCCTCGGCGGCGGCGAGCCCGGCCATACCGGCTCCCACGACGATCACGTGCCGGGGTCGCGACCGCTGCATGCTGGGGCTGCCGAGGGGGAATGCTGGCCTGGATCGGAATGTCTCAATCCTACCCATTCTTCGCTGCTCGCCGGGATTCGCCCCGACAACCATCGCGGCAGTCCGGCCCGTGGGGCCGCACCGACGGAGGCACGCGATGCCGCAAGTTGATCTGGACTGCGACGACTCGGAAGCCTACGGTCCCGCCCAACCGTGGGCCCGGGTCCGCGGCCGACGATCGACAGGCTCCCGTTGCAGGAGAAATTCCCGTGTTCGTGCCGCGTATCCAGATCCTCCTCGTCGTGCGGATTCTCGCGCCGGTCCTCTGCGTCGCCTCCGCAACGCACGCGGCCGAGACACAGCGAAAGTCACCGCGGACGCTGATGCGGCTTCCGCCGTGGGTCGAGACGTATGCCGAGAACTCCCCCGAGCCGGCCGCCGCCGAATCCGCCCCCCTCGTGCAGGCCGCTGGCCAGCCCGATGATCGGGCACGACTCGTTCCCGTGGCGGCGGCGAACCAGGCCGCCGGGCAACGACCGGCGCGGCAGCCGGCCCCCGCAACGACCACCGGCAAGCAGGCGGGACCGGTACAGCGCTGGCTGACGGAGCGGCTCGCCGCGGTTCCCAAACAGACCGAGGCCGAACCGGCCCCCGCCGCACAGCAGGCCCCCCGGCCCGCTCCCGCGGAGCGGCCGGCCGGCGATGCCACGGTGAACGCCCCCGTGGCGGCCACGCCCGACGACATGCCGACGCTGGCGGTCGATCCGGCCAGTTTCCGCGGCGCGCTGCCGGGCAAGACGACCCGGGCGGAGATCGAAGCGACCTGGGGTGCGGGCGAGGCCCTCGATCGCGACGACGGCACCGTCGGGCTCGCCTGGAAGGTCGAGCCGTTCGAACGGGTCGAGGTGGCCTTCGACGGCGACGTCGTCGGCTCGATCCGCATCAAACTCGGCGAACCGGTCGCCGTCGACGACCTGGCCAAGCAGCTCGAAATCGCCGAGTTGCGGACCGTCTCGATTCTCGACGAGCAGGGCGTGTCGATCGGCGAGGTGTATCCCGAGCGCGGCGTGATCCTGAGCGTCAAGCCGGGCACGCGGGTCGCGAATGCGATCCTCATCGAGCCGCTCGATCCGGAGTCGTTCGTGCTCCGGGCCGAGGGGGACATCGACACCTGCTCCGCCTATGCGGTCGCCGACCTGGAGTACGCGATCAAGCTCGACCCGCGGCACGTCCGGGCGCACCGCCTGCTGCTCGGCATGGCGACCGAGCAGGGCAAATGGAACCGGGCGCTGGAGCTCGCCGAGACGGCCGTCAATCTCGATCCAGCCGATGCCTGGACCCAGCTCAAGAGGGCCGCGGTGCTCCTGGCGCTCGACCGGCAGGATGAGGCCCGCACCGTCCTCGAGGGAGTGAAGGGGCGGGCCAACGTCCCGCCGCTCGTCGCCGCGCAGACCGAACGGCTCCTCGGCAAGGTGGCGCTGTCGGGGGTCAAGCCGAACCATCAGGCCGCGGTCGTGCACTTCGCCGAGGCGATCCGCACCGCCGCACCGCTGCTCGTGAAGCGTTCGCCGGCCGTCCAGTCGGCGGCCCGCGAGGTGATGCTCGACGCCCATCTGGGCACGGCCGTGGCGATCGCCAAGGGAACGTGGCAGCAGAAGAGCCGCGTCATTCCCAAGTGGATCGCCCGCGCCGAGACCCTCGTCAAGGAGTTCAAGGGGGGCGAGGCGGAGCGGCAGGTTCTGGAACTGCAGTTGTGCCGCGGCACGCTGGCGGCGGCGGCCGGCTCGATCGAGTCGATCGAGCCCCTGCCGTGGGTGAAGCGGCTGCTCGAGTCGCGCGACCGGATGGGCAGCTCGGTCGCCGATCCGTGGAAACGACGGCAGCTCGACTGGGAGGTCGGCCAGGGACTCGCCGACGCCCTCACCGCCGCCCAGGCCCGCGGCGACACGACCGACGCGCTCGACAACGCCACGCTCACGGCCGCCTACCTGGAACGCGGCGGCGAGCAGCGGGAGCTGACGGCGGCGG
>JBKDUV010000322.1:0-6630 GCA_046339335.1 Planctomycetia bacterium
ACCAGATCGGCCGCACGGTTCGGGTCAGCGTCACGAGCACACTGCAGACGACGGCCGGCCGTCTGGTCTTCGCCCGTCCGGAAGCTTCCCGGGCCTGACGCGCAGGCCGCGGCAGACGCGGTTTGCCAGTTGGCTGCTGGACGGCGATACTGCGGACAATTCCCTGGAGATTCCGGCCGTGGCCCGAGTTTTGACGCCTCCTCCCCAGGCTTCTGTCCGGACGGCCCGCGCGGGCGTTTCGTTGGCTGGCGTCCCGCTCGCCGAAAACAAGTCAGAGCAGCCCACGGGGCGGCTCCACCTGCAGAACCACGGTTCCCCGGTGCTGTTCCGCGACATCTGGGTGCTGCCGAAGCAGTGACCAGCCCTGGCTCCAGCGGTGCCGCGGTGACCGACGCGGTTGCGGTCTGCACCGGCTGCCTACTGCTCTGCGACGACATCCTGCCGGGCCGGCAGGTCCAGGGGTGTGAATTCGGTGCCGCCGCGTTCGCCGTGGCGGGCAAGGCGGCCAACGGCGGTGCGCCGGACGGGGTGATCGCCCGTGCCGCGACGGTCGCCGCGGCCGCCCGGCGCGTCCTCGTCACCGGGCTCGCCGGTGCGACGAACGAGGCGATCCTCGCCGCCTGCGACCTCGCCGAGACGCTCGGCGCCGCAGTCGACGCCGGCGGAACCGAGATGGCCCGGCTCGCCGGGCCGACGCTAGCACGGATCGGCGCCGTCACGGCCGACTGGGAGGAACTGCGCGACCGGGCCGATCTCGTCATCTTCTGGTTCTGCGATCCTGCGGTCAGCCAGCCGCGGTTTCTTGAACGCTTCGTCACGCGACCGACCGCCACGGGACGCGGCCGAAATACTCTCGCGGTCGGTCCGGCGGCCGTGCTGCAACCCGGCCCCGACCACGTCCACTTCCCGTGGCCGGTCGGCGCCGCGGTCGCCGGAGCCCGGCTCCTCGAGGCTGCGATCGCGGGCATCGCGCCGGGCCCCGCCACGGCCGACATCGTGGCCGCCGTGCCACGGATCTCCGCGGCAATCGCCGCCGCCGGGTGCGTGGCGCTGGTCACGGGGCACGACGCCGATGGGGCCGGCATCGAGCCCTGGGCTCTTGCCAGCCTCGTTCGCAGAATCGCCCATCTGCGGCCCGCCTTCGCGGTGCCCTTGGGAGCGGGAATCGCCGGCCACGGGGCGAACGCCGCCGGAGCGGCCGCCATCTGCACCTGGCGGTACGGTGCCGGCGGTGCGATCGTCCGGGCCGACCGCAGCGGCGCCGGGTTCATGCCGGCCGAGGCGGATGCCGGCCGACTCGTCGCCCGCGGCGAGGTCGACTGCCTGATCGCCATCGGGGGGCTGCCGGTGGCGGTCGAAGCGCCGGTCGGCGGCCGCGCCGACCTGGCCGTGATCCGCATCGCCGATGCCGCCACGCTGGCCGCTGCACCCCGTCGGGACACGGACCGCGACATCCGTCTCCCTTGTGAGAGCCTGTTCACCAGGCCCTGTGGCACGATGCTGCGCGGGGACGGGCGTCTAACGATTCTCGGGCCGGCGACCGGCGGCCCCGGCTCGATGGCCGCGGTCATCGGCCGGTTGCATGGGCATGTTCGCGGCGTGCAGTCGCGCGGAGGCCGGTCATGATGTGGGCCGATCCCGCCAGCGCGGCGTCGGAGCGGTTCGTCCTCGCGGGCGGGCGGGTGCATGATCCTGCCAACGACAGGGACGGGATCATCGTCGACATCTGGGTCGACGCCGGAAAAATCGTCGCCCCACCAGCCGACTCGACCGGTTTTCGACGCATCGACGCGACGGGCCTGATCGTGATGCCCGGCGGCGTCGATCTCCACAGCCACGTGGCGGGCCCCAAGGTCAACGCCGGACGCCAGATCGCCCCCCACCTGGCCCGCCGGCGATCCACCGCGGCTGCCGTGCCCACGATCCACGCCACGGGAGCCCTCTATGCGGCGCTCGGCTACACCACCGTCTTCGACGCGGCGATTCCCACGGCGGCCGCGGCGCTGGCCCACCTCGAACTGGCCGACCTGCCGATCCTCGACAAGGGGATATACCTGCTGGCCGCAGACGAAGCGGCGATCCTCGACGCCGTCATGCGAAACGACGCCCGCGAGACCGCCCGGCTGGTCGGCGCCGCGATCACGACCGGAGCCGGCTGGGCCGTGAAGGTCGCCAATCCGGGCGGAGCCGCCTTCTGGAAGCATGGCCGTCGCGGCGACCATCACGACCTCGACACTCCGCTGCCCGATCGCCCCGCCGTCACGCCGCGGCTGATCCTCGAACGGCTCGCCGAGGCCGTGTCGGCCCTCGGCCTCCCGCATCCGCTCCACGTGCACACGGCGAATCTCGGCCTGCCGGGCAACTGGCGGACGATGCTGGAGACGATGCGTTCCCTCGCCGGCCGCCGGGGACATCTCGCGCACGTCCAGTTTCACAGCTACTCAGGCGGCGGCCTCGACGAGGGGGGATTCGGATCGGGCGTCGCGCCGCTGGTGGAGTTTTTCAACACCCACGACACGCTGACGCTCGACGTCGGGCAGATTCTCTTCGGGGACACGGTCGCGATGACGGGTGACGCCCTGGCGGCCGAGCATCTCGCGCACGCCACCGGCGTGCCCTGGATGGCCCACGACCTGCACCTCGAGGGAGGCTGCGGCGTGCTGCCGATCGCCTATCGGGAGAAGAGCCTCGTCCATGCCTGGCAGTGGGCGATCGGGCTCGAATGGTTCCTGACGGCGACCGATCCGTGGCGGGTCGCGCTTTCCACCGACCACCCGAACGGCGCCCACTTCACCGCCTATCCGCACCTCATGCGGCTTCTCGGCGATGCGGCATTTCGCCGCGCGGCCTTGCACCGCATCCACCCGCGGGTCAGGAGCCGCAGTCCGCTGCGCGACTTGAATCGCGAATATTCGCTGCAGGAACTCTGCATCGTGACCCGGGCCGCCCCCGCGCGGATCGCCGGCCTGTCGCACAAGGGGCATCTGGGCCCCGGCGCCGATGCCGACATCACGCTCTACCGGCCGGATGCCGACCTGGCGCGGATGTTTGCCGTGCCGGCGAAGGTCTTCAAGGCCGGCCTGCTCGTGGCCGAAGACGGCCAGCTCCGTGCCTCCCCCGTCGGCCGCACACTCGCCGCTCCCTGCGGCTGAGTTTCGACCGCGGTTGGACCCGTTTTTCCGGCTTCCGCGACCTCCAGGAACCAAATCCCACGGGCCGGCGTCGAAGGAGTGCCCCGGCTCCGACCGATGAATATCCGGCGCAGGAGGGGCGTTGGAGGCCCTGTTTGGTGCCTGCACCGGGGCCGTGGTAAGGTTTTAAACCCCTGACCTCCGTGGAACGCCCCGATGACGGCACGATTCGGTTCCTCGCTGTTGCTCACGGTTGCTTTGCTCGCGGCAGCTCGACCGGCCGTGTCGCTGGCCGGCGACGAGACGCTGGCCGACTCGCCTGCGGACGCGATATTCCGCTCAAAACTCACCGTCGCGGAAGCCAAAGGCATCATCCGCGAACTCGTGCATCGCCAGCGGTCCTGGGAGATCCTGCTGCCCAACCTGACCACCCTCGATCCGGACGTCGCCGAGGCGTTGGCCAAGCCGAGCGGCTTCTACCGGATTTCGTTGCCGGCCGTGCAATCGCTTTCGCCGGAGACCGCACGGGCGCTCGCTTTGCGGACCGGGGACCTCGATCTGCCCGCCATCTCCTCGCTCCCTCCGGACACGGCCGCCGCCTTCGCTCGGCACCGCGGACTCCTGGAGCTGGCCGGCCTGAAGACGATCGATGCCGACCTGGCCGCCGCGCTCGCCCGGCATTCGGGACATCTCTGCCTCTCCGGGCTTGCGGAAATGACGCCCGAGGTCGCCGCCGCGCTCGCCCGACAGACGAAGCACCTCTCGCTTCCCGGGCTGACCGATCTCCCGGTTGAGATCGCCACAGCGCTGGCTCTCCACAGGGGAAGGAGCCTGACGCTCGCCGGGGTGACGGGAATTTCCGCCGAAGTCGCCCTGGCATTCTCCGCACACGAGGGGGACCTGGTCCTGCCCCGGCTCGCCGAGTGTCCGGCCGACGTCGCAGCTGCCCTGGCAGGCCACGTCGGTCCTCTCACACTCGACGGTTCATTCGTGCTGACGGCGCAAACAGCATCGCTGCTCGCCGCCCATCGATCGACGCTGACGCTTCCGGGGCATTCGTATTTTCCGGTCGACGTTGCGGCGGCCCTCGCCGACCATGAGGGGACGTTGTCACTGCCGGGAATCGGCATGCTCGGCGACGACGTCGCAGCCGCGTTCTCGCTGCACCGGGGCGTGCTCTGCTTTCCCGGTCTGACGATGCTGTCAGCGGCGGCGGCCAACGCACTTTCGATTCATCAAGGGACGCTGGTGCTCTCCGGACTGACCATGCTCGAGCCCGGCGCTGCTGCCGCCCTTCTCCGGCATGCGGGCGACATCGACCTGTACCAACTCTCGCAGGCATCACGGCTCGATTCCGCGGAAATCGCCGCCCTGCTGGCGGACAAGAGCCCACTGCTGACGCTGCCCAACGTGCAACGACTCGACAGTCTCGGGTCCGCCGCGGTCGCGGGTGCCCTCGTCGAGGCTGGAGGCGCGGTCGCGATCCCCAACCTGCGGGCGGCGACCGCGGAAACCATCGCGATTCTCCTGTCCCGCGGAAACGTCGCGATCCCACCGATCGACATGGTCGATCTGCTGCCCGAGCCGTCGCTCGATCCGTGACGGTTCGCACGCCGCGGCCGGGCCGGGCTCGGACCGCTCAGGCAAGCCGCTCGCACACGGCACGATGAGCCGCGATCATCGGTTCGAGGGGAAACATGGCCGCGGCCCGGGCCCGGCATGCCGCGGAGAATCGGCCCGCCAGGCCGTCGTCCTCGATGATCTCGAACGCCCGGCGTGGAAATTCGCTTGCCGGTATCGCCGGCACGAGTCGGCCCGTCTCACCGTCAGCGATCAACTGCCGGGCTGCATCGTCCGCGACGGCGACAGCCGGCACACCGGCGTCGAGCGCATCGGAGATCGCGCCGCCGAACGCCACCGAGCCCGATTGCCAGACCAGGCGCACCTGCCGGAGGAGGTCGGGGAGCAGATCGCTTTCTGGCAGGATGACCAGGCGATCGCGTATCTCTTGGGCCCGGGCGCGTCGCTCCAGTTGCCGTCGCAGCGGCCCGGCGCCCACGAGGACGTGCTCCACGTTCGGGTTCACCACCCGGAGTTGATCGATCCCCCAGCAGAGCCGGTCCAGCCGGCTCGCGGCCACGAGCGGCGCCACCGCCAGCGTCCAGACGCGCGCCGGGTCGAGGCCCAACGCGACGGCCAGGGCGCCCCGGTCGAGGCCGGCTGCGGCAGCCGCGCAGGCGGCCGGGGGAATGCAGGCCACCCGCGAGTCCGGGCCCGAAGTCCCAGTCCAAGGCCCGCTGGCGGCCGTGGTGGGTGTCGTCGCGATCAGCCCATCGAGGATTCCCACCAGCCTGCGGATCGCACCTCGGGGGATCGGCTTCGCCACGTGCGCGACCACGGTGGCGGATGGACAGGCGAGTTTCAACGCGACCGCCGCAGGCACGTGGCGACGCCCCCAGGCGATCGCCGGCCGGGGTCGGAGCCTGCGGGCCAACCGCACCAGACGAGCCACGCTCGCGCCGTCGCACACGGATCGCGAGCCGATGCGATGGACGGTGATCCCGGCGGCGGCGAGCCGGCCGGGCAGACTGCCACCGCGGGTCGTGAAGGCGACGTGAACATCGGCACCGGCCGCCGCCAGTCCGCCGGCCACCAATTCGATCTGTCGGCCGCTGCCAAGCGGATCAAGTCCGCGGCAGACGAGGAGAAGGGGACGGCGGAACGTGGTCGGCATGGTGCGGGAGCCTGCCGGCGCGGATGGCAGCGATGTCGAGGGCATCGAGGGCGGCGATGTGCGGCAAGTGCCGCCACCCCCCGTCGAAGTCGAGACCATACCCGACGACGAACAGGTCGGGAATGTCGAATCCTACGAAATCCGGCCTGATCGCCACCTCGGCCCGTCCCTCCTTGCGCAGGAGCACCAGCGAGCGGACCCGGGCGGCGCCGCGACCGCGAAGTTCCTGCAGCAGCGTTGCGAGCGTCCGGCCGCTGTCGAAGATGTCGTCCACCACGAGGACATCCTGGCCGGTCAGGTCCGGCAGTTGATCGAGACGCATGTCCAGGCTGCCGGCGTTCGTGGCCGTTTCGCGGTAACTGCTCGTCCACACCATCCCGAGCCGGATCGGCCCCGCGAGCCGCCGGATCAGATCGGCGACGACCATGATGCTCCCGTTGAGCACGCCGATGATGGTCAGCGGCCGTCCGGCCACATCCGCACGGACAGCGGCGGCGAGCCGGTCGATTCCGGCGGCTATCTCCGCGGCTGTGAGCAGGACGTGCATCTGGGCGAGCCCGTGAGGCTGGACGAGGCTGCAGCCTAACAGCGGGACTCCGCGACGCCATGGGGGAGGGTTACACTGTCGGCGTGAGCGATGCACACCCTGACGGACATTGGTCGACGATCACGGTCGCCGGCCACGCCTGCGAGATCTTCAGCCCGCAAACCCCGGTGCCGGGCCGGGCGGGCTGCTACCTCCACGACCTCCAGGGCCGCGGCCTG
>JBKDUV010000323.1:0-3723 GCA_046339335.1 Planctomycetia bacterium
GCTCCGCAACGAACGTGGCCCGTCCGCGGACGCGGACCAAGGCGTCGGCGACCTCCGCTCCACGTGCGGCCAGATCGCTGGCCGCATCCTTCCAGGGAATCATCAGCGGTGCGGGGACGTCGAGGGTGGCGAGCACGCGGATCAGCATGCGTTGCTTGGCATCGGTCCACTCTCCCGGCTCCTCGAGCACGCGTCGCTGCTGCCGGTCGAGCATGCCATCGGTGAGAAACGTGGCGACATCGCGGGTCTCGGCCCGGGCGGTGAAAACGGCACCGAGCACCGCGAGCAGCAGGACGAGGCCGCCGGCGACGCGGCGGGGCCGCGGCGCGGCGGCGGGAAGACTGGGCATCGATGTCCTCATGGTGATGGTGGCGGAGCCTTCGCGACCAGGTCCCGATCGGCGGACCGGTGGTCCGCCTCCAGCCGCTGCAGGGCTTCGGAAGCGGTCATGATATCGGCCCCGGCGAGCGTCGCCTCCAGATCGGCGGGATCCGCGACCGGCCGGTGCCGATCCTGCGGACCGACGAGGCCGAGTCCGAAGCCCATCACGATCGCCACGGTCGCCACGACCACCCCCAGCAACGCGTAGCCGAGGAGCCACCCTCCGTGATAGGCCACGGCGGACGGCGGCGGATCCGGCCGCCGGGAAAGCACGGCCGCGAGCACGAGCGGGGCCCGACGCATCTGGTGATCCCGGGCCTGATAGGCGAAATTCTTGAAGAAGTAGCCCTCGACGTCGACGGGCGTATGCCGGCCCGAGGGCTGCAGTTCCGCCGGCCCGTCGAGGGAATGCACGACGATCGGCTCCGTCCCGCCGTCCGCCGGCTCGATCCACGATTCCCAGTAGTGCTCGATGCCGTAGTCGTTGGCGGGAGCTCTGCGCCTTTCGAGACTGTGGAGTTTGCCCGAGAACCGCACGGGACGGCCGCGAAACGACCGTGGCTGACCGAAGAGTTCCCCGAACGCGACCGGTTGCGCGGCGGCACGCAGGGCCTTTCGATCGGACGACCGCAGCGTGAGGAAGGTCTGGATCCAGGCCGGCAACTCCTCGCTGCGATGGAGGGAATCATCCTTGATCTGGGCGAGCAGTTCGGGAGCCGCCGAAAGCTTGTCTGCGGTCGCCGGAACCTGCTCTGGCTCGGTCGGCTGTTCGATGAGCACGTCGCCGGGAGCGAGCGCCGGCCGCGGATCGTTCGCCAGCACGGTGTCGAAGCGGCCGGGCGCGGGGACGTTCGCGGCCGGGGACCAGAGCCTTTCCAGCCAGCCGACGAGGAGCACGGCGGCAACGGCCGGGGGCATGAACATCCAGAAAATCCGGCGCCGTTCCCGGCTCGCCAGGTAGTTCCGCGGCCGGGGACCGGACTGGCCGGCTGCGTCCCGCGTCAGATCGTCCCCGTCCGCGTCGGCATTCATGACGACACCCTGTTCACCGACCGGGGCCGAAACTATTGCCGGCCGGCACGGCTCCGTTCCTGGCGACGCATCTCCCGCCAGACGTAGCAGCCGAAACTGCCGACCAGCGTGAACGGCATCGCCAGCATGAGGAGGATGCTGTAGAAGTAGCCCCGGGCCATGTTCAGGCCGTCGGGGTCCGACGTGTTGACCGCATCCTTGCAGTTGGGGCAGCCGACCGCATCGGCCGCCACGAGAGCGATGCAGGCGATGGCGAGAAGGGCTGCAAACCGGGTCTTCATGAACTCATTATAGGGCAGCGCCGGGAAAGAGCACGTACAGCATCAGATAGATCACCACCCCGGTGACCGAGACGTAGAGCCAGATCGGCAGGGTGATCCGCCCCAGCCGGCGGTGGGCGTCGAACCGGCCCTTCCAGGCGAGGAAGAACATCCGCAGGGCGAGGATGGGCACCAGCGCCGCCAGGGGCACGTGGGTGAGGAGAATCGCCAGATAGACCGGCCGCACCCCTTCCGGGCCGGCGAAACGGTGCGTCCCCTCGATGGCGTAGCGGGCCAGGTAGGAGACGAGGAACACCGTCGAGACTATGAACGCCGCCGTCATGGCCTTGCGATGGCCGCGGACCTTGCCGCGGCGGATCAGCAGCCAGCCCGTCACGAGGAGCACGGCAGCCAGGGCGTTGAGCAGGGCGTTGAGCGTCGCCAACGGGTGCACGGCCAGCGGCAGGACGAGGGACATGGTCATGGCGTCGCCCCGGCGGGCTCCGGGGATGCCGCGGCGCCGGCCGCCGGGACGGCGTCCTTCTCGGCGAGCACGGTGCGGATCAGTTTCTTGAGCTTCGCCAGTTCCAGCGGATCGAGGAGGTGATGGGCGCCGCGCAGCCGCCCCTGCCGGTCGAAGACGACGCCGCGCTCGGAGTGCACGCCGACCTCGACCGTCAGGCCGAACGTCTTCTGCCCCACACGCCGGAGGACGTCGATGTCGCCGGTGAGGAATTTCCAGCGGTCCGTGTCGGCCGCGAACCGCTCCGCGTAGCGCAGGAGCACGGCGGGCGTGTCGTTCTCCGGGTCGCAGGTCAGGCTCAGCGCCACGAAGTCGGGATTCTCGATCTCGGCGAGAATCTCGGCCACGGCCTGGTTCTCACGGAAGCACGGACCGGGACAATTGGCGAAGAAGATGCTTCACATCCACACCTTGCCGGCGAGCCGGGCGGAGTCGAACTCCTTGCCGCGCTGGTCGATGAGTTTGAAGGGCGCTTCGCCGACGCTCACCAGACCCGGTCCCTCGGCGATCGGCTTGCCGACCGTGACCTGGGCCGCCGGGGTGACCGGACCTGACGGCCGGCCGCAACCTGCCACGAGCACGCCTGCGACGAGGGCCGCGAGCAGCGGGAGACCGCAGCTGCCGAACGACTGCATGGGGTGGCCCCGAGGTGAATCCCTGGTCAGTGGGCGGCGGCGGCTTCGCCGGCATGCTGGGCACCGGCCCGCTCGAGGAGGGAGACGTCGGCCGGCCGGGCCATGTGGACCGCTCGTTCCTGGGAGATCATCCGGTTTCGCATGCCGATGTCGGGGATGAGCATGATCGCCAGGAACACCGCCATCATCGCCGCCGGGATCGTGAGCACGTATTTCCAGTTCGCCTCCCAGAGGACGTGCATGAAGAACAGGATCACGAGCATCGCCTTCGTGCACGACACCGCCATCATGAACGCCCAGCCGACCTGCGGCTGGTCGCGCCACGGCCAGTAGGCGGTGAAGGTCAGGAACGACATGCTCGTCAGGAAGCACAGGGCGAGAAACACGGCGAGGTACGTGCCGAGCCCGCCGTGATGCTCCTCGTGCCCGCCGTGGGAATCGTCGTGGCCGTGCCCGGGGTCGTCGGCCGTGCCGCCGGGACGGGTGATCGGGCCGTGCTCGTGATGGTCGTGGTGGCTCATGTCTGGTGCCGCTTCAGAAGAGGTACAGGAGGGGAAAGAGGACGATCCAGACGAGGTCGACGAAGTGCCAGTACAGGCCGGCATTTTCGATCATCGCCGCATTCTTGGGGCCGAGCGTGTAGCCGAGCAGGATCGCGAACACGATCAGGCCGACGAGCACGTGGACGGCGTGGAAACCGGTAAGCAGGAAATAGGTGCTGGCCCACATGTTGCCGCCGGGGATGACGATCGGGAGCCGCAGCCAGGGGAACGTGTCGTTCAAGCCGACGGCATGCCCGCCATGGCCGCCGCCGTGATCGCCGCCGGCATGGCCGGTCGGCAGCGGCATGATCTGGTCGGCGACCACCGCCATGTCGTAGGTGCCTTGGTCC
>JBKDUV010000324.1:0-2677 GCA_046339335.1 Planctomycetia bacterium
GATCGTGCGGACGAAGCAGGAGAAGGAGCGGGAGATCCAGGTGGTGGAGCAGGAGCAGAACCGGCTCCGGCAGAACATGGCGAACCTGGACCGGACCAACGACCTGTATCTCAAGTACGTCCGCAAGATGACGGAGCAGGAGGACCGGGTGGACGTGCTGCGGAAGGAGATCACGGGCCTGATCCAGAAGGAGCAGGCGGCCCGCCGCGAGCTCGACGATTTCCTCCAGAAACTCGAGCTCGACTGAGCCGGCTCACACGTGAGCCTCGTGGGGTTCGCCGGGCGGGGCTGTCCATGCCCCGTTGCCGGACGTTCGCTTGGGGCGGCCTTCAATCGCCCGCCGGCCGACGTCAGGGCAGGAGCCGCAGGCCGACGGCGGTGTTGAGGTCGAGCATCGCCCTCCGCCGGCGCAGGAGCGCGTCGCGGTGGCTCTGCACGATCTCGGCCGTCTCGTCGAGATGCACCTGGTAGGCGTCGGAGTCGATCGTGCCGGCCGCCAACTGCTTCGTCTTGCGGTGCAGCATGTTCCGGGCCCGGGGGAGGATCGCCTGCTCGATCTGGTCGAGCGCAGTGCAGGAACGCCGGTACTCCCGGTCCGCGAGCCGGACCTCGGCCACGACCCGGCGCTCGAGCGCCGAGAGTTCGAGTTTGGACTGCGAGAGGTTGCTCTGGGCGCGGGCGATGTTCCCCTGGTTGCGGTTGAAGATCGGCAGCGCGAAGGTCAGGCCGACGGCCCAGGAGTGGGCACTGAGCAGGTTCTGCGGACGGTTGTCCTGATAGGTGATCGGGTCGTAGAAGAGGTACACGTCCTCGAAAAGGTTGGCCCGCTGCAGCCGCGCCTCGGCCCCGGCGCGATCGATGCCCAGCCGGGCCGCATGGACGTCCGGCCGACAGCGCAGGGCGAGCGTCGTGAGTTCATCGGCCGTCGGCGGGGTGGGAAAAGAGTCCCGGAGGCTGCCGTGCGGCGCGAGGGACGCAACGTCGGCAGCCGGCAGGTTGAGAAGAACGGCCAGCCCATCCTGTGCATCGGCGTAGGCCTCCTCGGCCTCGCCGAGGCCGCTGCGGGTCCGTTCCAGCACCAGCGTCAGGTGGTCGATCGTGTCGGCTGCGGCACGGGCGTCGGTGCGGCCGGCGGCGCGGCCGGCGGCGCGGACATCCGCGAGCACCTGTTCGTGCCTTCGGACCGCGGCCCGGGCCATCAGCAGGTCGATCCATGCGGCCTGCAGCGTGGTGAAGGCCTTGTAGACGTTGTCGATCTGGCGTCGGGCGACGTCCTGGAACTGCGATTCGATCCCTGACCGGGCCATCCGTGCCACGACGACGCGTGCCTTGCGCTTGCCGGAGACGTCGAGCGGGTAGGTGACGTTGAGGTCATATTGTGTCGGCCCGCCCGGCCGCTCGGGAGTGAACGATCCGTAGGGAATGAACTGCGTGTCCATGTAGACGAGCGGATTGGTTCGCAGGCCGGCCGTCAGCACGTCGGCATCGGCCTGCGTGAGTTCGTGCCGCAGGGCCCGCATGTCCAGATTCGCCTTCATCATGCGATCGATCGCGGCGTCGAGCGTGAGTCCGTCGGGTGGGCCCGGGTCGTCGAAAATCCTCTCGTCGAACGCCGGGGCCGGGAGCGGCACGGCTGCCGGCGGCGGTTGGGGGCCGGGCAGGGCTTCCGGCTCGCGAAGGCCGCGGTTCGCGACGACCGTCGTGGCCGGCGTGGCGCGTGTGGTTCTGGGCGTGCGACCGACGCGGCGCGAGCCGCCGAGGATGCCGGCGCTGCCCCCGAGGGTCATGGCCGGTTCCAGGGCGCCGGGCCCCGGCCCGAGGGCGAGTTCCGTCGATCCCGGAACCGGACCGAGGTTCGGGAACTCCAGGATCCCGCTCCGCTGTTGCCGGGCATCCTGCTGCGCCCGCGCCGGCCGCACGAACTCCGCCCGCAGAACGCAGGGCAGGACGAGGATGGCTGCGGCCAGCCGGTGTCGAATGCGGCACACGCCAGACTCTCCCTGGACGCGGCGGACCCAGCCCGTCGCGGCAACGCTCCCTTCCGGTTGATCGGAAGAATCGGCATGGCCCGGCCAGTTTTCCCAGTCCGCGGAACCCGCACGTCATCGCGCGGACGTGCCGACCGGGTAGGACGGGTAAGATGCGGCCGGTGTCCTCCCTTTCATGACGCCCAGCTTCCCCCGCTGCGTCCAAGGAGCGGTGCCACGAGGAGCTGACACCGATGCCCGATCTCTTCGCCGCGTCCCGCGCCGCCAACGTCGCCCGTGCCGCCCCGCTCGCGGCGCGGATGCGGCCGCGGCGGCTCGCCGACTATGTCGGGCAGGCGCGGATCGTCGGCCCCGGGACACTGCTCCGCCGGCTCATCGAGGCCGACCGTCTCGGTTCGGTGATTCTTTACGGGCCGCCGGGCGTCGGGAAGACCACGCTCGCCGAGATCATCGCCCGCGAGACGAAGCGCCGATTTATCGAGATCTCCGCCACGGCCTCCGGTGTCAAGGACGTTCGCGACGTGCTCGACTCCGCCCGGCGCCGGCTCGAAGACGACGGCCAGCGGACCTGCCTGTTCATCGACGAGATCCATCGCTTCAACAAGGCCCAGCAGGACGTCCTTCTTCCCGACGTCGAGAGCGGCGTGATCGCGATCATCGGCGCCACCACGCAAAATCCGTTCTTCGCC
>JBKDUV010000325.1:0-2633 GCA_046339335.1 Planctomycetia bacterium
GCTGCCTCGAGCAGCTTCTTTCGCTCCGTGGCCAGCGACTCGAGCATGCGCGGATCGACGTTGGCGACGATGCCGTCCGCATCGATCGAAATGCCGCCCACGGCGTTGAAGCCGCCGCGAAATCCGCCGCGGAAACCGCCACCGCCTATGCCGCCCATGCCGCCCATGCCACCGAACTGCGCCAGCGCCGGCTGGCTGGCGGCGAACACGGCCACCCAGGCAAGCAAGGCCACCAAGCCGCGACCGCGACGGCCGCCCTGGCCAGGCACACGAACGGTTCCGACTGTCATGCTGCACCTCGCGGAGGAGATTTCGGCGGCCAGGCAAAAGCACCTTCAATAAAGGTAGCACGGGCGGCGCAGACTGTCCAACCAGACCTGGACATGACCAGTCCCAACCGTGCCCAGACCTGGACGTGCCCTGGCCCACCGGGGGCCTGCCCCCCACCTGTGGCCGCTCACGACAGGCCGAAGTAGTCCTTCCAGAAGTCGATTCCCTCCGGGCCGGGGGCCGGGGGTTTCTCGGCCGCGGTTGACCGCCGCCGCCGCCGGGCCATCCGGGCCTCGTCCAGCCACTCATCGCAGGGGACCGCCCGCGCCCGGCGGCGTCGGGCGGCGACCTGCAGCCGGCGGTCACTCGACACGACGACGAGGTGCCCGGGGGCCTGGTCCTCGGCCACCAGCTTTTCGATCAGCGAGTCAGCGTCGGGGTATTCGCGGGCGAAGAGCACCGTGATCCCTTCGTGCACGAAGCGGGCCGGCAATCCGTCCGGGGCCTTGGCGGCGTCGAAGACCACGACGACGTCGGATCGATCCGCACCGAGCAGATCGACGAGCAGTGCGAGCAGGGCCTGCCGCGAGGCCTCGAAGCCCCGCGGGCCGCGGTCGCTGCCGAAAACGCCCGACGCGTGCAACAGGTTGTACCCGTCGATGATCAGGGTCATGGACGCCCTCCCCGACGCTGCAGCCGGCGCGGACCGCGGACCGGCATCGCGTCAGGCCCCGAGCCGGTGCTTGATGCGGCCGTTCACGATCGTCGCCACCGCCCTGCCCCGCAGCGTCAAGCCGTCGAACGGGGAATTGACGCTCTTGGAGTGGAACGCGCTGGCGTCGACACGCCAGGAGAGTTCGGGATCGATGAGCGTGACGTCTGCGACCGCGCCGGCGCGGAGCGTGCCCCGGTTGACGCCGAGGATCCGCGCCGGCAGCGTGCTCAGCGCCTCGACGAGCCGCGGCCAGCCGAGCCGGCCGGTGTGGATCAGCCGCGTGGTGCACAGCCCGACCGCCGTCTCCAGCCCGAGGATGCCGAACGGCGCCCGGTCGAGCTCCAGCATCTTCTTCTCCAGGGCATGCGGGGCGTGATCGGTGGCGATGCAGTCGATGGTGCCGTCCACCAGGCCCCCGATGAGCGCCTCGACGTCGGCCGCGGTCCGCAGCGGCGGGCTCATCTTGAAGTTCGAGTCGAAGCCCCGCAGGCTCTCGTCGGTGAGGGTGAAGTGGTGCGGGCAGACCTCGGCGGTCACCCGGGCGCCGCGCCGTTTCGCGTCGCGGATCAAGGCCACGCCCCCGGCCGTCGAGACGTGCATCACGTGGAGCCGGCCTCCGGTGACTTCGGCCAGCGCGACGTCGCGGCCGATCATCACCTCCTCGGCCGCCGCCGGCATGCCCCCCAGCCCGAGCACGAGCGATACCAGACCCTCGTGCATCACGCCGCCCCGGGAGAGTTCGAGCACCTCCTCGTGGGCGAGGATCGGCCGGTCGAACATGCGGCAGTATTCGAATGCCCGGCGCATCAGCTCGGCGTCGTAGACCGGCGCGCCGTCGTCGCTGAAGGCGACGGCCCCGGCCTCGACCAGCTGGCCGATCTCGGCGAGTTCCTTGCCTTCGCGGTCGCGGCTCACGCAGGCGACCACGAAGACGTTGCAGTTGTCGGCCCGGGCCGCCTTCTGGTTGACGAACTCGACGGCGGCCTGCGTGTCGATCGGCGGCTCGGTGTTGGGGATGCAGGCGACGCTCGTGAAGCCGCCCGCGACGGCGGCCCGCGTTCCCGTCTCGATCGTCTCGTCCTCCTCGCGGCCCGGCTCGCGGAGGTGGACGTGCATGTCGATCAGGCCCGGAGTCACCACGAGCCCGGCGGCGTCGATCGTCTCGTCGGCCCTGCCGACCGGCTGCACGCCGGAGTTGCCGACCGCGACCACGAGGCCGTCGCGCACGAGCAGGTCGTCCACGCGGTCGATGCCCTGCGAGGGGTCGACGACGCGGCCGCCGCGGATCAGGAGCGTGGCCATCAGACGATCCTTTCTCCGGCCAGACCGCCGGCCGCGACGTCGGCCGCCCGCGGGCCGCAGATGAGCCAGAGCACGGCCATGCGGACGGCGAGGCCGTTGGTGACCTGGTCAAGGATCAGCGATTGCGGGCAGTCGGCGACCTCGGCCGTGACCTCGACGCCGCGGTTGATCGGACCGGGGTCCAGAATCAGCATGTCCTTCTTCTCCCGCCGGAGCCGCTCACGGGTCATCGCGTACAGGTGGGCATACTCGCGGACCGAGGGGAAGGGGCGGGTGTTCTGCCGCTCGAACTGGATGCGCAGCAGGTTGAGCACGTCGCACCGCGGCACGATGGCGTCGAGATCGT
>JBKDUV010000326.1:0-10450 GCA_046339335.1 Planctomycetia bacterium
CGTCGGCCGGCGGCATCTGCTTCAAGGGGCCTTGGGGGTCCATCGTCGCGGTCGGGCTGATTCTCCTCGCCGGAACGCCGGCCGCCGGCCCCGCTGCCGGGGCCGACGGCGCATGCGACACGGCGGACCACACGCCACGCGGTGCGGGAGCCGGCGGCGCGCCCGCCCGCCGAGACCGGCGCGGACGCCGACGGACGCCACGCCGATGCCGCCGGGCTCGGGGCAGAGCGTGACGCCCTTGATCTGCACCGAGTTGAGTTCCCAGACCAGTTCCGGGGGCGCGTCCAGGAGCGGGATCTGCGTCCCCATCAGGAAGCGAAACTCGATCTCGTCGCCGATGGCGAACGTGTAGTCGCCCCCGAGGCCGAAATTGAGTTCGAAGGCGCTCGGCTCGTGATCCTTGTCGCCGAAGTCCTTCGTGTAGCCGTCCCAGGCGTTCACGAGAAATCCGCCCGGGGGCGGCTCGTTCGTCGATGCGATGAAGGGGGGCGGAGGGGAGACGTAGGTGGGCACGACATGACCCGAGGTCGAAACGAAGTCGCTCGTGCGGATGCCGAGCCAGTCGCCGGCGTTGATCCGGTACTGCACCTGGCCGAGAGCCCAGGGGACTTCGTCCATGCTCGCGTCGCCGAAGCGGAAGCGGTGAAAGACCTCGAAGTACACCGAGTTCTTCTTGTCGACCCCGTCGTTGCCGTCGACGAAGAAGCAGGGACTGATCAGGTAACTGCCGGTGCCCGGCAGTTCGCTGCCGCGCCGCACGTGCCAGCCGCCTTCGGTGGCACTGGGGCTGTCTTCCGTCCATTCCCACTGGCTGCCCGGCGGGATCGATCCCGAATTGACGACGGTCCAGCCGCCGCTCGCGGAATTGAAGGGGTAATTGACGTTGCCGCCCTGGACGGGCGCGGCGTGAAACAGGGATGCCGACAGTGCCAGGCAGGCGCCGGCGACGACGAACGGGCTGCGGATGCGCATGGTCTTCTCCTCGCAGGACGAGGCGGCCGATGCCGGTACCACGGCGCCATCCGGGGCGACGCGACGCGAAACGAAAACAGGCCGTGACGGCGGACGACCCACGTCGTCGTGCCGCATCGGCCTACGTTCCGCCGGGGCCGCGCCGCGGTGCGATGACCGGCGGCGCCAGGGCCCAGCAACCCGTCTTCCGAAGCCATGCCGAAGAGAGCCGCGAGCCCGAAGGCCCTCGGCTGCGTTCCGAACCGGTCAACCTTTCGCTCCCGGCGCGGGGCGAGGCAAACGGTTCGGCCGCCGGGGCGTTTCGGCCGGGAAACGGCCGCGTCGGCGCCGCCGGACAGTCGCGCGGCCCGCTGCGCCGGTCATTCGCCCGGCCCGCCACGTTCGCGCCGGGACGCGGGGCTCAGCTGTGCATCCGCGGCAGCGGGTCGCCCCGGCCGATGATCGCGGCCTCCGCGTCCGCCAGTTCACGGAGCCGGTCGCGAACGGCCGACTCCGGGGCGAAGTCGGCCGCCAGCCGCACGTAGGTGGCGTGGTGACGGGCCTCCGATTCGAACAGGCCGCGGTAAAAGTCCCGCAGTTCGGCATCCTCGACGTGGTCGCCGAGGAGGGCGAACCGCTCGCAACTGCGGGCCTCGATCAGCCCGGCCACGAGCAGCCGATCGACCGCGCGGCCCGGCTCGGCGCGGCGAATCAGCTCGTGGAGCCGGCCGCCGTAGCTGCTCGGGGACAGTTTGCGAAACGGGATCCCGCGTCGTTCGAGGAGATCGAGCACGAGCCGAAAGTGGTCGAGTTCCTCGGTGACGATCGCCGTCATCTCGCGGGCGACGGCCGGCCGATCGACGTACGAGAACAGCAGGTTCATCGCCACGCCGGCCGCCTTCTTCTCGCAGTGGGCGTGGTCGACGAGGATGTCTTCGATGTGCGCGTCGACCTGGGCGAGCCAGCGGGCCGACGATGGTGACCGGAGGCTCAGCATCGAACGTCCTCGACGGCGGCGGGCGTCAGCCGCAGTCCGCGCACGTTCCCTTGAGGAGCACTTCCTTCACGGCCCGGATGCCGCCGGCGGCCCCGCCGCCTCGCGGCTGCTTGCTCGCTCGGGCAGCCTTCGTCCGCTGCGCAAACGTCACCTTCACGTCGTCGAGGCAGGAGACGTCGCCGCAGCTGGTGCAGACGAAATGCGGATGGTCCTCCCCCTTCGAGCCCGGCGATGCCGGCCGGGCCACCTCGACCCGCCAGACGTGGTCGCCGAGGTCGACGCGGACGACCATCCGCGCGGCGGTGAGTTCGGTCAGATTGCGGTAGATGGTGGCCCGATCGAAGCCCCGGTCGACGAGGGCGTCGGCCACCTCCGCGTGGGTCCGCGGGCCGCGGGCGCCGACGAGATGCTCGAGCACGGCGACGCGGGCCGGCGTGCACCGCAGGCCGGCCCCGCGGATCGTCGCGACGACCGTGCCCGACGCCGGCGACGTCGGCGTGGATGCGGACCGCTTGCTCGCCGGACGCTCGGAACGCTTGGCCATGCCCGGAGTTTACCCGCGGCCTGCACCTCCCGCCATGCCCCGTCCGAACTCCCCGCGAACCGCCCCTACCCGACCGGGACGCCGGCCAGCAGGTCGACGATCGCCGCCATGAACGCCGGCAGGTCGGCCGGTTTGCGACTGGAGACGAAGTGCCTGTCGACGACGACCGGAGTGTCTTCCCAGATCGCTCCGGCGTTCATCAGGTCGTCCTTGATTCCCGGGCTCCCGGTCACGCGCACGCCCCTGTAGACGCCGGCCGAGATCGCGATCCAGCCGCCGTGGCAGATCGCGGCGACGAGCTGCCCGCGGGCCGCGAAGTCGCGGACCAGCGCCAGCACCTTCTCGTCGCGGCGGAGCTTGTCCGGCATCCAGCCGCCGGGCAGCACGATGCCGTGGAAGTCGGTCGCCTCCATGTCGCCGATGGCCGCGTCGCTCGTGCAGGGATAGCCGTGCTTTCCCGTGTAGGTTCGTCCCTGCATGGCTCCCGCCACGGTCACATGGGCGCCGGCTTCCTCGAGCCGCAGTTTCGGATACCACAGTTCCAGGTCCTCGTAGTCGTCGCCTACGAGGGCGAGCACGCGAACACCTGCCAGGGGACGGGACACGAACGACATGAAAACCTCCTGCACGCGAGAGGACGACCGGACGGGCGCGATTCCTGTGGCTGCGAACACCCGCGTTCCTGCCGCTTATTGTCGCCCCCTGGGGCAAGAAAGGCGAACGGTGACGAATTCCCCCCCTCCGAGGAGTATTCAGAAAGAGCGCTCCGAGACGCCCGAGAGCTTTCTGCGCGGGCCGTCGGCGGTCAATTCCCGGCAGATTCAAGGGAGCGAGAAAAGAGGCTTGACGCCCTCGACGCTCACGCTACCATCACGCCCCGGCCAATAGGCAGGGGTCAACGGGACGACCACCACAACATCTTGCGATAGCATGCAGAAGGAACTGCTCTCCCCGTTGAATCGCGGCCTGTCTCCGGGATTGCCCCGAAAGACCTGATCGAACGCTGCCAGACCGGCCGATGGATTGGTTGACCGAAGGCTGTACGCACGTATATTTCACGGACTGGAATTTCCCCCGCAAGGAGCACGAACCCATGGCTGTTTTCGACGCGTCCGCCACGCTCTCCGGTGCCTCGGCCTCCCCGGCCGTCACGGCCTCGACCTCCTCCGGGCGTGCGGCCCTCGAAATCCACCCCACGTTCTGCCCCGTCGAGGTCGAGAGCCCGTTCGACACGACCGAGTGGGAACTCCGCACGGCGGCCATCAAGGGGGAAGACGGCAAGGTGCTCTTCGAGCAGCCGGCCTGTGAGATTCCCGCCGCCTGGAGCCAGCTCGCCACCAACGTCGTCGTCAGCAAGTATTTCTACGGCGAGATCCACACGCCCGAGCGCGAGCACTCCGTCAAGCAACTCGTCCACCGCGTCGCCCGCACGATCGCCGACTGGGGGAAGGCGGACGGCTACTTCAAGACGAGCAGCGACGCGGAAAACTTCTACCGCGACCTCGCCTGGCTCTGCGTCCATCAGCACGGCGCCTTCAATTCACCCGTCTGGTTCAACGTCGGCCTGTACCACCAGTACGGCGTCAAGGGAGCGCCTTGCAACTGGCGGTGGGACGAGGCGAAGCGCGACGTGGTGATGCCGGACAACCCCTACGAATACCCCCAGGGGAGCGCCTGCTTCATCCAGAGCGTCAAGGACAACATGGAAGACATCATGGACCTCGCCCGCAGCGAGGCGATGCTCTTCAAGTTCGGCTCCGGCACCGGCACCGATCTGTCGACGCTGCGGAGCCAGCGGGAGAAGCTCGCCGGCGGCGGCAAGCCCTCGGGCCCGCTGTCGTTCATGCGGGTCTACGACCAGGTCGCGGCGGTGGTGAAGAGCGGCGGCAAGACCCGCCGGGCCGCGAAGATGCAGTCGCTCAAGGTGACGCATCCGGACATCATGGAGTTCATTGAGTGCAAGTCGAAGGAGGAGAAGAAGGCCCGGATTCTCATCGAGAAGGGGGGCTACGACGCCAACTTCAACGGCGAGGCCTACAGCTCGATCCTGTTCCAAAACGCGAACCTCTCCGTGCGTGTCACCGACGACTTCATGGAGGCCGCGGAGCGGGACGACACCTGGACCACCCGCTGGGTCACGGACGCGGCGAAGGCCGGGCCTGCCTACAAGGCCCGCGAGGTGATGAACCGGATGGCCGAGTGTGCCTGGCAGTGCGGTGATCCGGGCGTGCAGTACGACACGACGATCAACCGCTGGCACACCTGCCCCAACTCGGGGCGGATCAACGCCTCCAATCCGTGCTCGGAGTACATGTTCCTCGACGACACGGCCTGCAATCTGGCGAGCATCAACCTGATGAAGTTCCGCCGGCCGGACGGCAGCTTCGACGTCGAACGGTTCGCGGCGGCCTGTCGGATCTTCTTCGTCGCCCAGGAGATCCTCGTCGACCACGCCAGCTACCCGACGCCCCGGATCGCCCGCAACAGCCACCTCTTCCGGCCGCTGGGGCTGGGCTATTCGAACCTCGGCAGCCTGCTGATGGCCGACGGCCTGGCCTACGACAGCGATGCCGGCCGCGGGCTGTGCGGTGCGTTGACGGCGATCCTCCACGGAGCGGCCAACCGCACCAGCGCCGAGCTCGCCGCGGCCGTCGGACCGTTCGAGGGCTTCGCGGCCAACCGGGATCCGATGCTGGGCGTGATGCAGATGCATCGCACCGCCGTCGAGAAGATCGACCCGGCCTGCCCGACGTATCGGCACGACGCGGCCCGGCGGATTTGGGACGACGTTCTGGAGCACGGCCGGCGGCACGGCTACCGCAATGCCCAGGCCACGGTCCTCGCCCCCACCGGCACGATCTCCTTCCTCATGGACTGCGACACGACGGGCATCGAGCCTGACATCGCACTCGTGAAATACAAGCAGCTCGCCGGTGGCGGGATGCTCAAGATCGTCAATCAGACCGTGCCGCTCGCCCTGCGGACGCTCGGCTACGACGAGCCGGCGGTCGAGGGAATCCTGGCCTTCATCGACAAGAACGACACCATCGAAGGTGCGCCGGGGCTCAAGGATGCCCACCTCGCGGTCTTCGACTGTGCCTTCAAGCCGCGTCTCGGCCAGCGGAGCATCGCCTGGCAGGCGCACGTGAAGATGATGGCGGCTGCGCAGCCCTTCATCTCGGGGGCGATCTCGAAGACGGTCAACATGCCGCGGGAGACCACGCCCGCCGACATCGCCGGGGCCTACACGGAGGGCTGGCGGATGGGCCTCAAGGCGCTGGCCATCTACCGCGACGGATCGAAGGAGAGCCAGCCGCTCAACACCGGCACCGAGGCCGACAAGTCGGCTGCGAAGGTGACGGCGGCGCCGCGGCGGGAGCGGCTCCCCGACACGCGGCGCAGCGTGACCCACAAGTTCAACGTGGGCGGCCACGAGGGCTACATCACCGTCGGCCTCTACGACGACGGCCGCCCCGGTGAGCTGTTCATCACGATGGCCAAGGAAGGCAGCACCATCGGCGGCCTGATGGACGCCTTCGGCACCGCGGTGTCGATGAGCCTGCAGTACGGCGTGCCGCTGGAGGTGTACGTGAAGAAGTTCTCGCACACCCGGTTCGAGCCGTGGGGCTACACGAAGAATCCCGACATCCCGGTGGCCAAGAGCCTCGTCGACTATCTCTTCCGCTGGATGGGCACCGAGTTCATCCCCGGCTATCGCGAGGCGAACAGGCCCGGTGGGTACGGCGGCGGCGGGGAGGCCGCCGCGGGGGACGACGCGGAAACGGAGCGCAAGCCCGCCGCCACGACGGCGAGCGGGCTGGCCGATGGGCAGGGAAAAGCCCGCACGAACGGTGAGCAGACGACGAGCCGCGGCCGGCATCCCGGGTCCAATGGACACGCGACCGCCCCGGCAGCCGCCCCCGCGACGAAGCCGGCCGGGCGGCCGGCGGGTGCGGGCTCGGCGGCGTTGCCCGCCTCGGCCGCGCTCTTGGAGCGGGCCGGCCTCAAGATGGCCGTCGATCCCCATGCCAGCCCGGCCGACCGGCAGAGCCAGTTTGCCAAGTTCCAGATCGACGCTCCCGCCTGCGACAACTGCGGGTCGATCACGGTCCGCAACGGCAACTGCTACCTCTGCCACAACTGCGGCAACAGCATGGGCTGTTCCTGAGCGGGCCTTCCGTCTCACCGCCGGACCGGTCAGCCGTACCGCTGGCCGGTCCGGTTGTGCGGGTGTGTGCTCCGCGGCTGAAGGCGGCGGGCGGGACGGGCCGAAGTCACGAGCATCGACTTCGACCTGTCACCGCATTCCGTCGGAGGTGCCAAACCCTTTGCGTTGAGCCGGATCCCCTGAAAGCTCTCGTGCCTTCGGGCGCGGCAGCCCGATCCGCTTCATTCTCGCAGTGCTCTACCCCGTTCGCAGGCGGTTGACAGGATCGATCACGGAAGGGCCGTGGTGTCGCACGACACCGCGGCCCTTTTCGCTTTCCGCCGGCCGGTTTGCGGGGAGGCGGGACGGGAATTACATTCCTTTGAGTCGACTCGCGTCCGCGACGTTCGTGCTGACGCCTGTCCCACGGCCGTCATCCCCCACGCCTTCCTTCCGCGAGGTATCCCGTGCGCCGCTGCCTGCACGCGTTTCTGGTCGCAGTCCTGACGCTCTCGTTCTCGATCGACACGGCAAAGGCCTGCTGGTACCTGCGGCACGGTCGCGGGTCCGCCCCACCCCGGCCCGGCGGCCCCCCCCCCAACGTGCCCCCCCGCAGTCCCCCACCGGCCAGTCGGCCCCCACCCGGCGAGCCGCTAGGGCTGCGGGCGACGGCCTGCGGTTGCGACGGAGAGCTGACGGCCCTCCCGGTCGGCGTCGTCTACGAGGAGATCGCCTGCGGCCCCGCGGTCGCGTGCTGCGGCGACGCCGGCGGGACGGTTGAAGAAGAAGTGGTTTTGCAGCGGCCGGCGACCGCCGCGCCGGCGCCCGCGGTCGCGGCACCGACGCCGAGCGTCACCGTGCCGGTGCCCTCCGTCGTCGTGCCCGCGCCGGCATTCGCCGTCCCCACGCCGACCGTCGCCCCGCCCACGCCGGCGCCAGCCCGGACGGACTCGGCCGCCGAGCCACGACTGCCTGCGGTTGCGCAGCCGGAGCCGACCGCAGTCGCGCCGCTGACGGTGACACCACAGCCGGCCGTTGCCCCGACACCGGCTCCGGGCCCCGACCTGCAGCCCGCGACGCCCGTGGCAGGCTCCGAGCCGGTGATCCCGGCCCCGGCTGCTGAGGCCAAGCCGATCGAGGCCAAGCCCGCCGACCCGTTCGCCGGGGAAGAGCCGCTGCCTGTCGAGGAAGAGAAGCCCGCCGTGCAACCGGTCGCCGATCCCTTCGCCGAATCGGTCCCGGAAGTGAAGCCGTCGCCGAGTGAAAACCCGGTGCCTGAAAAGCAGCCGACGCCCGAGCCCAAGCCGGCACCCTCGATCGAAGTCGACCCGATCGAACCCGAGCCGGTTCCGGGGAAAGATCCCGTTCCCGCGCCCGCATCGCCGGCCGAGGAACCGCTGACTCCGGATCCGGTCCCGCAGCCTCCGACTCCCGCACCTGTTCCTCAGCCTCCCGCGCCGGTCCCGCAGCCTCCGGTCCAGCCGGCCGAGGAAAACCTGTTCGACGCTCCGGCGACACCGGCTGCCCCGCCTGCCAAGCAGTCGTCCGAACAGCCGAAGCCGGCCGATCCCCAGCCCGAGCCGGCGTCGGAGACCGCGTCTAAATCTGATTCCGAGCCGGAGGCCGAGCCAGCTCCCTATGCCACGGACGATGATCAACAGGCATCCCAGCCGAAGCCGGCCGAAGAAGCGGCGCCGCAGTCGAACACGCCGCCCGACGGGGATGCCCTCCTCCCGGCCGATGGCCCGGTGCCCGAAGCACCGGCTGTCGAGAAGCCCAGGCAGCCCGCGAAGGAACCGGCGCCGGAGCAGCAGCCGGTCGATCCGTTCAGCAGCAGCGAGCCGCTGCGACGCTGGATCGACGACACCGGTCGGCACGCCGTCGTCGGCCGCTTCGTGGCCGCCGGTGCCGCCGGGGTCTCGATCCTCTCGCCGGATGGACGCAGCTTCGTCGTCCGTGCCGAGCGGCTCAGTCCCCTCGACCGCGACTATGCGGCCGACGCGGCTGCCCGCCAACTGGCCGCGAAGCGGACCGCATCGCCCGACGCCACGGCCGGCCTCTGAATCGGCGGCCGGTTCGAGCGGACTGTCCCGACCCTGGCGATCGCGACCCTGGCGATCGCGGTCCTGGCGATCGCGGCCCTCGTGCCCTGGTTCTCCGCGGCGGTCCACGCACAGAGCCGAGCTCCGTCAGGCCGGCGGCCGCGGTCACTTGTCGTCGAGCACGGCCACGGTCGCGAACGCCTTCCCCTCGAGCATCTCCAGCGACGCCCCGCCTCCGGTGGAGACATGGCTCACCTTCTCGGCGTAGCCGAGCTGCTCCACGGCCGCCGCCGAATCGCCGCCACCAATGATCGTGATCGCGCCCCGGGCGGTCGCCTCGGCCACCGCCGCGGCCACGACCTTCGTGCCCTCGTCGAAGGGGGGCATCTCGAACACGCCCATCGGCCCGTTCCAGACCACCGTGCTGGCCGAGCGGATGATGTCGGCGTAGGCACGGGCCGTCTCCGGGCCGATGTCGAGCCCCTCGAAGCCGTCCGGAATCGCACCCGCCTTCACCACCTGACGGGCCGCCGTGGCGGAGAAGTCCGCCGCGCAGTGGGTGTCGCGCGGCAGCACGAGCCGGCTGCCGCCCCGGGCCACGAGGTCGCGGGCCAGGTCGAGCTTGTCCTGCTCGACGAGCGACTTTCCCGTCTTGCCCCCCTGGGCCAGCGAGAACGTGTAGGCCATCGCGCCGCCGATCAGCACGTGGTCGCAGATCGAGAGCAGGTTCTCGATGACGGCGATCTTGTCCGACACCTTCTTGCCGCCGAGGATCGCCACGAAGGGCCGCTTCGGCTTCGCGATGGCGTCGGCGAGGTACTTGATCTCCTTCTCGACGAGGAAGCCGGAGACGGCCGGCTTGCCGACCGCCTTCATGGCGACCGGCACCGCGTGCATGCTCGCCTCGGTGCGATGGCAGGTGCCGAAGGCGTCGTTGACGTAGGCGTCGGCGAGCGCGGCGAGGCCGTCGACGTAGGCCGTGTCGTCCCCCTTCTTCTCCCCCTTGTTGAACCGCACGTTCTCCAGCACGAGCACGCCGCCGGCGGGGAGCGCCCGGGCCTTGGCATGGGAGTCGGCGCCGCCGGTGTCGGCGGCGAGCGTCACCGGCCGGCCGAGCAGTTCGCCCAGACGCCGGGCCACCGGGGCCAGGGAAAACTCCGGCTCGACCCCCTTGCCGGCCGGCCGGCCGAGGTGCGACATGAGCACGGCCCTGCCCCCCCGGTCGACGATCGAGCGGATCGTGGGGAGCGCCATCCGGATCCGTCGATCGTCGGTGATCGCCCCGCCGTCGTCCTGCGGGACGTTGAAGTCGACCCGCACGAGGATCGTCTTGCCCTGGGGATCGATGTCGGCGACTGACTTCTTCGGCATGGCGCGAAACTCCGGAAGGACGGTGGGCGCCGCCACGTGGCGGCGGCGTCTTTCGACCCGACGGCCCGCCGGGCTTCAACCGGGCACGGCCGCCTCGCCGGGCCGCCGCCGGTTCAGGGCTCGCCGCCGTAGTCGCTGAGCGCTCCGGGCCGCCACGAGACCCGCAGGGCGTTGACCACCGCGACCACGTCGATCGCCTCCTGGAGCAGCGCCCCGGCCGCCGGCGGCAGCCAGCCGGCCGCCGCGATCCCCATCCCCACGAGGCTCGCCGCCATGCCGCCGACGGCGCTTTGCAGGGCGATCGCCCGCAGCCGGCCGCCGATGTGAAACAGCTCGTCCACCCGTTCCAGCGCCGAGTCCATCACCACCGCGCCGGCGGCCTCGCTCGTCACGTCGCT
>JBKDUV010000327.1:0-2914 GCA_046339335.1 Planctomycetia bacterium
TCTCGCGCCAGCGATCGCGTGACTCTGCAACCGGAGGATCGCCACGGCCAACGCATGTGTCATGGCGGCACGCAACTCGGACCCGCAACGCCGAGGCCTATTCGGTAAGCGTTTTTACCCACAAATTCTGCTGAGGAACCACAAAATGATCCAGGGCCGTTCACGATGTCTTGGAAGTGTCGCATCGCCTGGTCGTGCCAAGTGGACTTGTCGCCAGTGAGGGGTCCCCAAATTGTTGGCTTGCGGTTCGCGTGTTTCGACAAAGCATGGCCGATCCGCGTACTTCCTTTGTACCCCTCTGAGGCCGAACGCACAACAGTTGGCATGTTCCTAAGAACTACACCCAATCCAGCTGTGGCACAGGAAAGTGTTGCATCAATGGCAACCTGCTTACAAAGTTCCTTGGCCTCACGTTTGGCCTTTGGCAGGTTGTCGCATTGTGAACCGCCCGCCACGGTCCCGATGTCCCCGGCACGCAGCGGACCCGAAACCGGAAGGCCATACTCGTCTCGGCGAACGGGCACAGGTACGGGCGGTTGTTTGGGCGGCGGCGGTGGACCCCAGAACCACATGTCGTCATAGGGCATTCCCGTGTAATCATCAATGTATTCATCCTCAAATAGCCCACTCGGATCCGTCTTCCCGGTCGGCCCGTTGGCGACGAACCTATACCAATTATCATCCCCCGCCTCGAACCCGATCGGGTCCAGCTCGATGAACCGGCCTAGGGTCGCCGAGTAGTCGCGGTGGCGAACGTACGCCAGGCCCGTAACGTCGGTGAACTCGAGGCCCTGGAAGAGGTGGGACCACGGGACGGCGGGGGTGGAGCCGGCGGGCGGTGTGGCCCACGAGGCCGTGAGGGTTTGCACGTCGCCGTAGGGCGTGTACGCGAAGCGGTTGATGACGTTGCCGGCCGAGACGCCGGACACACCCGTCGCCGCGATGATCGCGGTCGTGTTCCAGTTGGCGTCTTGCAACGCATACACCCGCTGCTCGAGGCCGCCGGTGCCGGTGGTGGCGTTCCCGTCGGCGTTGCGGTCTCTCGCGACCATCGCGTCTACGTAGACCGGGCTCCAGATGAAGCGGGCGTCGGCCGTTGCGGCGACCTGGCTCGGGCTCGTGCGGACACGCTCTTCGAGCACCTGCCAGTCCTGCGAGTAGTAGACGTCGCGGATGGCGGCGGTCGCGGCGGCGGGGGATGCAAGTGTGCCCGCCTGCTCGACGATACGGCGGTTGAGACCGTCGTACTCGTAGCGGGCGACTTCGGTGCCGGCGGCGTTCTTGACCGAGACGAGGCGGTTCCAAGCGTCGTACGAGAGCGTGCGGCCCTCGGCGTCGGTGGTGAGGTTGCCGGTCGTGCTGTAGGCAAGCGCCGAGCTGCCGACCTGCGTGAGCTCGTTTTGGGCGTTGGCGGTGCGGTTTTGGGCGACGCCGTTGGTCGTCACCGTCGTCCAGTTGCCGAGGGCGTCGAACTGCCACTGCTGGCTCGTGGTCGGAGTGGGCGTGTTGCCGCGATTAAAACTCTGCAGCTGGTTGAGGGCGTCGTAGGCGTAGGTCTCGCTGAACGCGGCGGCGAGGACGTTACTGCGGGTGAGCCGGTTGGAGTTGCGGTCGTAGGTGTAGCCGTAGCGGTCGAGGACCGGGCTCGTGGCGGTCGTGCCCTTCGTCCAGCGCTGATCGACCACGCGGCCGAAGCGGTCGAGCCCGGTGTACTTGTCGCCGGCGTCGGCGGTGGCGCCGGAGAAGTTCATCATCGAGAGCGTGATGTTGACTTCCGAGCGGGATCGCTCGATCACGGTGCCGGCGCCAAGATACTTGAAGGCTTCGAGCGTGTTGGAGCTCGTGGAGCCGGCACGCTGGCCCGAAAGGCTCGTCGGCCGGCTGACGGCCGAGTCGATGCCGCTGTAGGTGTAGTTTAAGGCGTAGCCGTCGGGGTACGTGACCCGTGTGAGGCGGCTGTGGTTGCCGCCGCTGCCCTGCGAGTAGGCGTATTGGACTCGCGGCGTCGTGGCCGGGGCCACGAGGCCCGTGTGGCTTTGCCACTCGCTCGTGAGTTGGCCGAAGCCGGTGTAGGCACGGGTGACTTGATTGACGGCTGTGCCGCCGCCGGGCGCGTCGAAGGAGGTGTCGCCCGTGACGCGGCCGAGGACGTCGTAGGCCGATTCGATGCGGCGGACGGTGGCGCTGACATTCGTGCCGACCGCGGTGATCGCGTCGGCGGTCTGGCGACCCGTGACGTCGTAGGCGTAGGTGTGCGTCGTGCCGGCGCGGTCGGTGAAGCTCGTGCGCTCGCCGAGTGCGTTTGACGTGTAGATGTCGCGCTCGGTGGCGGACGGGAGGCCGGTGACCGGATCGGGATAACGCGTCTCGGCCATCAGATCGTTGGAAGCGATCGTGCTACCCGTGGCGGGTGAGACGCCGTAGACGTAGCCCGTCACCTGGGAGGGCGTGCCGGCGGGTTGCACGGCCGTCCGCGAGGCGAGCCGGCCGGCGGAGTCGAACGAGAAGAGCGTGGTGACGTCGGTTTGGGAACCGGGGGCGGCGCCTGTGAAGTTGGCGATCGTGGCTGTCGTGCGGCCGAGGGCGTCGTAGAGCGTGCGGGCGACGATGCCACGTGGATCGGTCACGTCTTGCACGCGGCCGGCCAAGTCGTAGGTGTAGGTCGTGACGAGCGCCGTGTCGGAGCGGGCCGGGGCGGTGGCGGGGCGGACATATGAAACGCCGCCGTTGGTGCCGACGTTGACCGAGGCCGTGAGCCGGTCGGCCGCGTCGTAGAGCCTATCCCAAAACTGGTCTTGGCTTGCCAGCCTGAATCGTGAAGTATCCCCGCCTCATTCAACCGAGGAGGTGCGATATGGCAACGGAATGCAGGCAGGTGGCGGCGGAGTTTCGCATGCCAGATCAGATGTGGGAT
>JBKDUV010000328.1:0-5822 GCA_046339335.1 Planctomycetia bacterium
GTATGGACCGCTCCGATCGCCGCGGCCGCCTGGAGGACGAGGTCGAGTCGCTGGGCCGGCGGGGACTGCCGCCGGCCCGTCGTCCGCGCGTTGATCAGCACGCCAACGGTGAAATCCGGGACCACGGACGGCTCACCGGCCGTCGAGACGCCCCATTCCAGGGTGCGGACCACGTTTTCGGCCTCGATCGTCGCGCCGATCTCCCCCTCGCCCGGCTTGCCCAGCCCCTTGTAGCGGGACTCCACCGGGTCGTGCTTGGTGCGGTCGACGACCTTGAGGCCGAGAATCCTTCCGGTCGCGATCTCGCGAACCTTGTAGAACGCCGACATGGTGCCCGATTGGCTCTCCCTGAGCCGCTCGAAGCGTTTCCAGAGGTCGACTGGCCGCGGCCGATCGAACCATCCCGACAACCAGCCCATCCCGTCCCCTTGCCTGTCGTCGCGGATTGTCCCGGGTCAACGGCCGCCCTTCAGGGCGACGAGTTCGGCGTGCGCCGCCGCCAGTTCCTTCTCCAGCCGCGGTACCTCGGCGGGATCATCGGGCTGCTTCTTGGCTCCCGCCAGCAGCTGCTGGAGCTTGGCGATCTTCTGCTGCAGCACGTCGATCCGCTTCTTGTCCTTTTTGTCCATCGGAACCCTCCCCGGAGTTGCCTGCCACGGAACCGTCCCGCACGCCGCGGGCCGCCGGGCGGTCGAGCGGCACGCCGCCGTCCGTCGGCTGGTTGGCGCCGGTGTGCAGTTGCCGCATCCAGCCCGAAAGCAGGACGACGGCCAGCATCAGGCCGAGCGTGACGGAGAGCCACTTGGCCCGGTCGTTGCGAATCCATTGCGTGCTTTCGCCCCTGCCCACCAGCCCGCTGGCGAAGTAGAAGGCGGCGAGCGCGAGGAGGAACTTGGCACCGAACAGGGCGTGATACGAGGTTGCCCGCATCCAGGTCCCATCCCCCCAGTGCTCCGCCTTGACGCGACCGTTGAAGAGCAGGAAGTTGGCCAGACCGCTGGCCAGCAGCACGGTGATCGCGCCGATCACCCAGGGGAGCCAGCGGCGCCGGATCTGGTCGTGGATCCGGTCGCGGGTGGCGGCGTCGAGCGAGTCGAGCGTGGGCAGGAGCGCGAAGCGGCTGAAGACCAGCGCCCCCATGGCGACGATCGCCGCCAGCACGTGAGCCCAGCGAAGCAGGAGCGTGACGGGTTCCATCGGGATGTCCAAAGGGGTGCCGGAGGGGGCCGGAGACGGCTAACCGTTCCGTGATGGTAGCCGATTTTTCTGTCGACCCAAGCGGCCGTGCCGGGCCGCGACGGAGAGCGGGCCAGCGGGGCATTTGTCGGCGGCATGCGGGACTGCATAGAGTGATTCGACCATGGACGACGCAGACGACGAACCGCAACTCCCCGGAGGCAGCCCGCACGACCGCTGGATGCGGCTCGCGCTCGACGAGGCGCGGCAGGCGGTGGCGGAGGACGAGGTGCCGGTGGGGGCCGTCGTGGTCGCGGCGGGACGGATCGTGGCCAGCGCCCACAACCAGCGGGAACAACTCGCCGACCCCACGGCCCACGCCGAGATGATCGCGCTCACGCAGGCCGCCGCCGCGCTCGGCTCGTGGCGTCTCGAGGACTGCACGCTCTACGTCACGCTCGAGCCCTGCCCGATGTGCGCCGGCGCGATCGTCCAGGCCCGCGTGCCGCGGGTGGTGTGGGGCGCTCCCGACCCGAAGGCCGGAGCGGTCGAGTCGCTCTACAAGCTGTTCGACGACGCCCGGCTCAACCATCGCGTGGAGCACGTCGGCCGCGTCCTCGCCCCCGAGTGCGGGCACATCCTCAGCGACTTCTTCCGCGGCAAGCGCGGCCGGGCGTGAGCGGCCGGCCGCCCGCCGTCAGCGCCGGTCGATGGGGACGAACTCGCGCCGCGTCGCGCCGCTGTAGATCTGCCGCGGTCGGCAGATCTTTTTCGTCGGGGAGTGGTGCATCTCGATCCAGTGCGCGATCCAGCCGGGCAGTCGGCCCATCGCGAACAGCACCGTGAACATCTGCACCGGGATGCCCATCGCCCGGTAGATCACCCCCGAGTAGAAGTCGACGTTCGGATAGAGCTTCCGCTCGATGAAGTATTCGTCGGCCAGTGCGACGGCCTCGAGTTCCTGGGCGATGTCGAAGATCGGGTCGTGACGAGCGATCTTCGCCAGCAGCTTGTCGCAGGTCGCCTTGATGAGCTTGGCACGCGGGTCGTAGTTCTTGTAGACACGATGGCCGAAGCCCATCAGGCGGAAGCCGGAGTCCTTCTTCTTCGCCAGTTCGACGTACTTCTTCACGTCTCCCCCTTCGGCCACGATCCGCTCCAGCATCTCCACGCAGGCCTGGTTGGCACCGCCGTGGAGCGGGCCCCAGAGGGCGGAGATGCCGGCCGAGATGCTGGCGAAGAGATTGGCGTCGCTCGAACCGACCATGCGGACCGTGGACGTGGAGCAATTCTGCTCGTGGTCGGCGTGGACGATCAGGAGCATGTCGAGGGCGTCGGAGAAGTCGGGATCGATCCGGTATTCCTCGCAGGGCACGGCGAACATCATCTGCAGGAAGTTTTCACAGTAGTCGAGGTCGTTCCGTGGATACATCAAGGGCTGCCCGCACGACTTCTTGTGGCTGTAGGCGGCGATCGTCGGCAGCTTGGCGAGCAGCCGGTGCACGCTCACCTCGACCTGTCGTGGATCGCGGACTTCGAGCGAGTCCTGATAGAAGGTGGACAGCGCCCCGACGATGCTCCCCACGATCGCCATCGGATGGGCGTCCCGCGGGAAGCCGCTGTAGAAGTTGCGCATGTCCTCGTGGATCATCGTGTGCAGCGAGAGCGACGTGCGGAAGGCCTCCAGTTCGGCCGAAGTCGGCAGGTTGCCGTAGATCAGCAGGTAGGCGACCTCGACGAAGTCGCATCGTTCGGCGAGCACCTCGATCGGATAACCCCGGTAGCGGAGGATTCCCTTCTCGCCGTCGAGGAAGGTGATGGCGCTGGTCGTGGAGCCGGTGTTGACGAACCCCTCGTCGAGCGTGATGCAGCCGGTCTGGGCGCGGAGCTTGGAGATGTCGATGGCCCGCTCCCCCTCGGTGCCGACGATCAGCGGCAGATCAACGCCCTTGCCGTCGATGTCCACGCGGGCCGAGCCGGCCGCCTGCGTGCCCGGCCAGGGGGGCGTGGTGGCGGCGGCCGACGACGGTGTGGCGGGGGAACTGGGCGCGGTCATGGTGGATCTCCGAGTGCGGCGGCGCGGCGGAAGAGAGGGCTGAGAATCGCGACACACACCAGCACCGCCTGCGCGCGGCAGTCTACCGGCGCCGGCGGGCTTCGGCAATCGTCCCAGGGCCGATCGCGCCGCCCGCGTACGGTTTCACCGTGCCGCACATGCGGCTCGATGGACGAACGGCGATTCGCTGACTAGGCTGCCGTGGGCCGGATGCGCCGACCTCCGGGGATGCCGGCCTGTCGTCCGCGCAGTCGTGCGTTGTCGACGGCGCAAGAGTGCATCTGTTCGGCGGCCCACGAAGGCATGAACTCGTGAGCGGCCGGCCGCGGGAATCGGGGCCTCGGGAAGTGGCCATGCCGCACGGAATCCTTGGAAGAACCGGCATTCACACCGGCCCGCTGGGTCTGGGGGGGCTGTTCACGTCGGCCCTCGGCGGCGGCCTTGCCGCCGCGCGCCGGATCCTGCGGGTCGCGGTCGACTCCGGAATCCGCTACATCGACACCGCCCCCGGGTATGCCGACAGCGAGGAAATCCTCGGCCGCGCCCTGCGCGACATCGACGAGCCGTTCATCATCTCCACGAAACTCGGCGGCCGGCCCCAGCCCTTCGATCCGCGCGACCCGGCCGCACTCGTCGCCTCCGTCGAGACCAGCCTGAAACTTTTGGACCGCGAGGTCATCGACGTCCTCCTCATCCACGAACCCGATCGGCCCGGTCAGTATCCCTGGTGGACCGGCTACGATCCGGTCACCGGTCCGGTGCTGGAGGCGATCGAGGCGCTGCGGCGGGCGGGCAAGGTCCGCTTCGCCGGCCTGGCCGGCACCACCACGTCGGAACTCACCGGGCTCATCGAGGCGACCGACCTCGACGTGCTCCTGACCGCGTTCAACTGCAACGTCCTCTACCGTGAGGCCGACGACGAACTGATTCCGGCCGCATCCCGCAGGGGGATGGGAATCATCGCCGGCTCCATCTACGGCCAGGGCTTTCTCGGCCGACGGTTCGACGCGGAACTTCGCCACCGCCCGCTGTGGATGAGCGCGAGGAGGCGCCGGCAATTCCTCGCCCTCTACGCCCTGCTCGACGCCGCCGGGCTCGACATCGTCGAAGCCTGCGTCCGCTTCATGCTCGCCCATCCCCTGCTCTCGACCATCCTCGTGGGCGCAAAGTCCGCGGAGCAGCTCCAGGCCACGCTCGCCCATGCCGAGAAAGGACCTCTGTCCGCAGACGTCGTTGCTCGGCTCGACGAGATCGCCGCCATGCTCCCCGGGCGGCCCTTCGAGGAACCGATGATCCTTCCCCTTGGAAAAACCTATCACGGGCCCGGCATGGCCAACGTCGGTGCCGGTCCTGCGGTCGGCAGGCTGCCGGCCGCCGACCCACGGAGGCAACCGGACGGGCCCTGACTCGCGACGGCCGCGTCCGAGCCCCGCTCAGCGGCGCGGGCCCGCGGCTGGATCGGCCGGCTCGTCGTCGAAGATCGTCCACACCGGCGTCCGCTCACGGAGCGTCGTCAGGTATTCCTCGGTCGCCTTGCGGCGACGCTCCTCGAGCAACGCCTGCTTGATCGCCACCTGCGCCTCCAGGAACGGCGTCTGTCCCGCTTCGACCCGCTCCAGGACGCGGACGATGTGCAACGCCGTGCGGTCCGGCAGGTTCAACGACGGCTCATCCTCGATGATCGCGCTCAGTTGGCCGACGGGAAGCGAGAAGACGGCCTCGTCGAGTCGCTTCGAGGCCAGGCTGCCCCGGCTCGTCCAGTCGTAGACGCCCCCGTCGCGAGCCGTCGGGCCGTCGGACTTTTCGCGAGCAACGTCGGCGAACGGCCGTTGGGCGAGGATTTCGTTGCCCATCGCCGCCAGTTTGTCCCAGGCCTGTTTTCGTGTTCGGCCCGGCTGGATCTTCACCGTCAGGGCCTCGAACCGCACCTTGGCGGGGAACTTGTAGTCCTGGATGCGGTTCTCGTAGTAGGCGATCATGTCGGCGTGCGGGATCTCCTCGCTGACGTTCGTGTTCTTCCGCAGCCACTCCTGGGACAGCCCCTGCTCGAAGAACGTCTTTCGTGCCCGTTCCAGCGACTGTCCCTTGGCCCGCAGCTGCTGCTCGTACTCGGCCACCGTGGTGACCCCGGCCTCCCGCAGCAGCCGTGGCAGCATGTGCTCGTCGAACGACTTGTCGACGTTCTTGCGGATCTCCGGGATCTTGTCCTTGGGGATTTCGCGGAGCGCGTCGACGTACACCATCATCGTGTCGGTGTAGTAGCCGCCGGAGAGCATCTGGCGGCAGATCGCCAGGCGGAGTTCGCGGACCTGGTCCGCCGACAGGTGAAACTCCTGCGTCTTCTCCGCGACGTGGTCGAGCGCCTTGGGCGTGAGCAGGTCGGCGACGAGGACGACTTCGGGGCCGACCCGGGCCACCACGGTGGCCATGTCGAGCGTCTGGATGGCGTCACGGGTTTCGGTGCTCGTCGGCGCGGCGGGCGCCTCGTGGGCTGCCGGCACGACGCCGGCGGCGGGGCTGCCGGATCGGTCCGCCAAGGCCCGGTCGATTTCGGTGGCGAGCGTCTGCTGCACGGCGGTTTCGACGCCGA
>JBKDUV010000329.1:0-4249 GCA_046339335.1 Planctomycetia bacterium
GCCCCTCGGCGGTGCAGCCGATGACGGCGGCGCTTCTGGAAGCGGCCGTCTTCTCCAAGCCGTATTTCGACAGGGCCGGACTCGCGATCGCCGTCGACGGCAACCGAATCGTGGGCTTAGCCCATGCCGCCTTCGGGCCCAATGCCGACCGCTCGGCGGTCGATACGAGCACCGGCACGACGATGCTCGTGGTCGTCGTGCCGCACGAGCAGGCCGCGGCGATCGGTGCCGGCCTGCTGGCCCGCAGCGAAGACTACCTGCGGCGACGCGGGGCGAAGGTGCTTCTCGGTGGCGGCACGGCGACGATGTGCGGCTTCTATCTCAGCCTCTACGGCGGCGCGAACCTTCCCGGCATCCTGGCCTCGTCACCCGGCATGCAGGAGGTCTTTCGGCTCGCCGGTTATGCCGAGGACCGGCGAATCGCCGTGCTGCGCCGGCAACTGACCGGGTTTCGGCCGCCGGTCAACAGGCTGCAACTCGCCATCCGGCGGGCCACCGTGCTCCGTGCCATCGACGAGCCGGTCCATCGCACCTGGTGGGAGGCGGCCACCACCACCGGTCTCTCGCTGCGGCGGTACGAACTCTTCAACGAGGCCCAGGAACTGCTCGGTGCCGCCACTTTCTGGGACATGCAGCCGGTCGCCGCCGCCTGGGGCGTGACGGCCACGGGCCTCCTGCACGTGGAAATCGCCGGACCGCGGCGCCGGCAGGGACTCGCCAACTATCTCCTCGCCGAGGCCTTGCACGATCTCGCGCAGGAGGGGCTCGCGCTGGTGGAAACGCAGGCCGTCGTGAACGACGACGGAGCGCTGGGGCTGTTCGAGAAACTCGGCTTCACCCGCGTCGAGGAAGGGATCGTCTTTCGCAGCCCGGCCCCACCGTGAACGTGCGGCCGTGAACATGCGACTGCTGTCCGGCGTCAGCGGGCTTGCGCGGCAAGCGTCTCGACGTGTGTGCGGATGGCCGCGGACAGGTCGGCCGGCAGCGTTGCCTCGTGCCGCAGCCGCAGCGAGAGCGGCGCCGCGGCCGGCCCTTCCCGACGCACGTCGGCGAGGTGGTCCTGGAGAAGCCGGCGCCGCTCCGGCGTGGTCTGCAGCAGCCAGTGCGCCCAGCACCAGGCTTCGGCGTAGTGATCCTGCGTGAACGCACCGGCATCCTTGATCGACTCCAGCCGGCCGAGGTCGGGCTGCCATGTGCCTTCGATCAAGCGGCCGGCGAGGTGGGCGACGTGCACGCCGTTGACCCCCTGGTCGGCCCGCGGCACCTCGAAATACTCGGCGATGCCCTCGTCGAGCCACAGGGGAATGCCCCGCACCACGGCATGGACGTAGCCGTGGGTCGTCTCGTGTCGGAGGTCCTCGGCGACACGCTCCTGCCAGGCCGCGAACACGGCCAGAGTCGTGTCGGTCTCGATGAAGAACGCCCGCCGCTGGGGGAAGGCGGGAAAGTGGCGGGCCACGAAGGCGTCGTACCGCTTCGGGTTTTCGAACAGGTAGAGATGCACGGGCTCGTCCGAGACCGGCAGTCCGAGCGTCTGGCTGACGTCGATCCGCAGCGTCTCGAGTTCTTGAACGAGCCTGTGCCTGACAGCGAGGGGAAAGTCGGCGTGGATCAGCAGTTGGCCGGCAGCCACCTCCGATCGGCCCGGGAGGTCGGCCGATCGGCTCCAGGGGGAAACGGCCGCGACGGCCGCGCCATTGAAGGTCGTCCATGCCGGACCGACCGCGACGCGGGCGCAGCCGACGGCGGCGACCGCGAGACCGGCGACAACGCACCTAAACCGCGTCACAGATGAACCTCGGGGCATGAGCAGCCGCTCACAAAGAAACGCACGGGGCTCACGGAGGAGACGGCTGGACATCGGCGACCTGATGGGGGAACGGGCCGCGATGTTAGCCATCCCGGGCCGGCGCACCAATGCCAGTGCCCCCCCCCATCCCGGCCGCTGGAACGGCGGTTTTTTTCGCGTGCAAACGGAGAAGCGTCCCCGCCAGAGCCTCGAGCGAAAGTGGCCGCCCGAGAACGGCGGCCGCCCCGGCCCGGAACGCGGCCAGCACCGTATCGCCGCGCGGGAACGACTCGACGACGACGACCGGCAACCCCGGCCGATGGGCCGTGAGCATGCCGAGCCACGTCAGGTCCCCCGGAGACGTCGTGCCGATGTCCCAAACGACGACGTCGGCGGCCACTTCCAGGGACGGGCGGCCGCACTCCATGACCGGCGACTGCCGACCAATCGCCGCGATGAGATCCGCGAGTCCCTCGAGGTCGGCCCGTCTGGCCGCGGCGGTCGCGATCCGCATGCCGGCGCAGCACTCGGTGGCGCTGCTTCCGATGCGGGCCGCCGCGTCGAGCAGGCGGTCTTCACGACGCACGGTGGCCGGCAGGCCCAGACTGCCCGGCCGCCCCGCGGCACGTTCCGCGAACCACCAGGCCAGCCGTCCCGGCAGGTCCGTCCAGGTGATCTCCTCGACGCCCGGCAGCGCCGGACCGCTGCGGCGTCTGCCGTCGTCGAGGCTCGTGGCCAATGAGATCAGCGGAGCGAGCGGCCAGCGGCGCACGACCGCCGTGGCTCGCCGCAAGTCCCAGCAGCCGGGCCGCCTGGCGGCGATGACGACGGCCGTCGGGCCCGGCCCTACGGCATCGGGGGCCGGATCCTCGCGGGGTTCGCTGACCGCAGCCAGTTCACCGGCCCAACGACGGGCGAGCGTCAGTTCGACGCCATCCGTATCCCCCAGCCAGGCGATGCTGGGACGCGACGGCCGGACGATGCTCACGGCTGACGACTGGACCATACGGGCGACTCCTCCTCGCGTTCACGGTAGACCGCGGGCCCGCTCGCGGGCAAGACGACGACAAGCGGGGGGTCTGGGCAAACCTGCAAGGCCGAGCGGTCCCGGGGAGAACAGGCCGAAACTCCACCTTGACCCGTTTGCCATCGCATCGACAATGCGTCTGGTTCGAGTTCAAGGAAGAACCCGATCACGCTGTCCGGGCAGGAGGCCCCCATGTTCGACGAGTCCATCGTTCGTCCCGGCCGCCGCAAAAAATTGTCCGCCCTCCTTCCGGCGGGCCGCTTCCTCTGCTGTGACGACATCGTCGCCCGCGGCTGTCAGGACGATCCCGATGCCTGCAGGCCCGGGGACGTGTACGTCGCCCGGTCGACCGCCGCCGACGACGGCGAGGCGGGCGTGCTCCGGGCGCTCGCCCGCGGCGCCGCGGGCGTGGTGGCCGAAAGAATGGTCGTCACCCAGGGGCGACCTCTCTGTCTGGTGCCCGACGCCGAATGGGCCTTTTCCCGGCTCTGCCATGCATTTGCCGGCGATCCCGCCACGGCCCTGCGCGTCATCGCGATCAGCGGAACCAGCGGCAAGACGACGACCACATGGCTGACCGCCTCCGTGCTCGCCGAGGCGGGGCTGCAGGTCGGCGTGCTCTCCGATCTCGGCTGCCTCGACGGCACGTCCACCGCGCCGGAACGGGCGACCTATCGCAGCCCCCGCGGGCTTGCAGCCTGGCTGAGCCGACTCGCCGACAGCGGTTGCACCCACGCCGTCATCGAGGTGTCCAGCAGGATGCTGACGCGGCAGGTGCTCGCCGGCGTGCCCTGCGCCGCCGTCGTTGTCACGAACCTCGACGTTGCGCACCTTGATCTCCACGGGACTCCTGCGGCCTACCATGCGATCAAAACGCGAATCCTCGACGCCGTCACACCGGGCGGGTGCCTGATCGCGCCGCCGGGCAGCGGTTCGCTGGGGCGGTTGCGCCGCCGGGCACGGCAGGCCGGCATCGAGATCGTGACTGCCGGTCTCACGCCCGCGGCGGCCGTCACCGCCGAACCGCTCGACCGCAGCCTGCACGGCCAGACGTTCCTGCTGCGCACGGCCGCCGCGGCGGTGCCCGTCGCGATCGGCACTCCGGTCACGTCGTTCGTCCGCGATGCCGTCCTCGCGGCCGCCGTCGGTGGCCGCTGCGGCGTGCCCCTGGAGCGTATCGCCCGCGGCATCGAGTCGGCCGGCAGCGTGGCAGGCCGGATGGAGCGGATCGACCGCGGCCAGGACGTGCCCGTGTTCATCGACGCGCCGACGAGCCTCCACGCGGCCTCGGCCACGCTCGCCTGCCTGCGCCGGCTGACGCCGCGCCGGCTCGTGGCCGTCGCCGAGGAGCGTTGGACGCGGGCCGTCGGCCTCGGCACCAGCGCCGCCTGGCTCGACCGCTGGTGCGACGCCAGCCTCGTCGTGCCGACGAC
>JBKDUV010000330.1:0-5017 GCA_046339335.1 Planctomycetia bacterium
GCGTTGACAGCACCAAGCGATAGAGTCGCGACGGTTCCCGGAAACGGACCTCCATCTTCGACGGGTGGAGGGTGACGTCCCCCATGTCGGCCGGGAGGTCGAACCGCAGGAACACGATCGGCTGCCGGCCGGAGAGGAGCAGGCCGCGGTAGCCTTCCTGCACGGCATGGAGAATCGCGCGATCGCGAAACGGCCGCCCGGCCACGAACAGGTGCTGCAGACGCGTGCTCGACATGTCGTCCTCGGGCCGGCCGACGAAGCCGTGCACCGCGATCTCGCCATCGTCGGCCTCCACGGGCAACAGCCGATCCGCGACCCCGGCCCCGTGCAAGGCCGCGATCCGGCCGAGCCAGGAGTCGGAGGCGGGCAGGTCGTGGATCCGGCGGCCGTTGTGCGTGAGCGTGAAGGCGACGCCCGGGTGGGCGAGCGCCGTCCGTACGAACGCCTCCGCCGCGTGCGACCATTCGGTCGCCGCGGCACGAAGGAAGGCCCGGCGGGCGGGGACGTTGCCGAACAGCTGATGCACCTCGACCGTCGTCCCCGCAGCACAGCCATGCGGCACGACCTCCGCCACACGTCCCCCGTCCACCTCGATCGAGGCTCCGTCGCCGCCGGGCGTCCGCGAACGGATCACGAGCCGGGCGACCGCGCCGATGCTGGCCAACGCCTCACCGCGAAATCCCAGGGTCTCGATCCGCTCCAGATCGTCGGCCGACCGGAGTTTGCTCGTCGCATGGGCCGCGACCGCCAGCGGCAGATCATCCGGTTCGATGCCGCCCCCGTCGTCGACGACCCGCACCAGGGCGACGCCCCCCTGGTCCAGTTCGACGTCGATCCGGGCGGGAGCCGCGTCAAGCGCGTTCTCCAGCAGTTCCTTGACGATGCTCGCCGGCCGTTCCACCACCTCGCCCGCGGCGATGCGGTTCACGACCGACACCGGCAGTTTGTGGATTCGCCCCATGCGTGTTCGGCCCGCGGCACGTCCCTCAGGGAAGCTTGTATTCCTTGATCTTCCGGTACAGCGTCCGCTCGCCGATGCCGAGGAGTTCGGCGGCCTGCTCCCGGTTGCCGCCGGTGAGCTTCAGGGTCTCGACGATGAAGTGCCGCTCGATCTCCTCGAGCGGGCGGCCCACGAGCCCCGTCAGCCCGACGGCCGGATCGACGGCGGCAACGGTCGCCGTCGCCCCCTCGTCGGGCCCCAGCTCCAGCGGCAGGTCATCCACGTCGAGCGTCTCGTCGACGTCGACCACGACCATGCTCTCGATCACGTTCCGCAACTGTCGCACGTTGCCCGGCCAGGGAAATGATCCGAGCCTGACGCGGGCCGCCAGCGACAAGCCCTTGATCGTCTTGCCGTGCCGGCGGGCGAACTGCTTCACGAAATGCTCGATCAGGAGCGGAATGTCGCCCGTCCGCTCGCGGAGCGTGGGAATGGCGATCGTCACCACCTTGAGCCGGTGGTAGAGGTCGCTGCGAAACGCCCCCGTCGCGATCGCCTCCTCGAGGTTGCGGTTGGTTGCGGAAAGGATCCGCACGTTGACCCGCAGGGGGGTGTTGGAGCCGACGCGGGTGATCTCTCCGGATTCCAGCTCGCGCAGCAGCTTGATCTGTGTGGCCAGCGGCATGTCGCCGACCTCGTCGAGAAACAGCGTGCCGCCGTTGGCGAACTCGAACTTGCCGACGCGGTCGCTCGATGCGTCCGTAAATGCCCCGCGAACGTGACCGAAAAGCTCGCTCTCGAGGATGTTCTCGCTGAGGGCGGCACAGTTGAGGGCCACGAATGGCTTGTTCTTCCGCGGGCTGTTCTGGTGAATCGCCTGGGCGACGAGTTCCTTGCCTGTGCCGGTCTCCCCCTGGATCAGGACCGTGGCGTCGGTGGGGGCGATCCGCTTGAGTCGATCGACGAGCGCGAGCATCTGCGGGCTGGAGCCGATCACACCCTCGAAGCCGAACTTCTCGTCGAGCCGCCGGTGGAGCTCGAGGTTCTGGCGGCGCAGCCGGACCCCGTCCGACGCCTTCTCCACCGCGGCTCGGAGGTGGCCGAGGTCGAGCGGCTTCGGCAGGTACGGGAACGCGCCTTGCTGCATGGCGAGGACCGCCGACGGGATCGTGCCATGCCCCGTGACGACGATCACCTCGGTCTCGGCGGAGGCGCGCTTGGCCCGGGCGAGGATCTCCAGCCCACCGAGGTCGTTCATCATCAGGTCGGTGACGACGACGTCGAAGTTTCCCTGCTCGATCCGCCGTGCTCCCTCGGCACCACTGCCCGCAACCGTTACTTCGGCGGCGAGTTTCCCCAGCGCCTCCGCCATGGTGCGGGCATGCACGACGTCGTTGTCGACCACGAGGATGCGCAGCGGCGTCGGGGTTTCCTCGGCTGCCGTTGCGGTCGCGTGCGGGTTCATGCTGGCGATGGTACGAGGGGGTGCGGGACCCCGTCCAGTTGCGGGTGTCCGGCTGCGGGTGTTCGGTCAGGCAAAGCCGGTCGTCGGCAGTCGCGGTGGGGCGGGCAGCCAGATCGCGACCTTGGTGCCGCGTCCCGGAGCGCTCTCCACGTCGATCGTTCCCCCGTGGGCTTCGACGATCTTGCGGGCGGTCGGCAGACCGAGACCCGAGCCTCCCTGCTTGGTGGTGTAGAAGGCCTGGAAGACCTTGGCCAGGGTTTCGGCATCCATGCCCGGGCCGGTGTCGATCAGTTCGAGGACCACGCCGAGCCCGGACGGCCGCGTTCGCACCACGAGTTGCCCTCCCGCCTCCATCGCCTGCACGGCATTGAGGAGGAGGTTGAGGACGGCCGAGCGGAAGGTCTCCCGGTCGAGCCGCACCGTCGCCAGTTCCGGATCGAGGTAGCGAACGACCTCCACGCCCGCTTCGCGTGCCTGGGGGGCGAAGAAGTCGAGCAACTGTTCGATCTCCGCGTTCAGGCTGCCCGGCTCCAGGGCCAGCGACTCCTGCCGGGCGAAATCGAGGAAATCGCCGAGCAGTTTCTGGAGCCGGTCGCACTCCTGCCGCACGAGGTCGATCTTGGCCTTGGCGCGGCGATCACGTTGCTTCGTCGGGGACGCGGGATCGGCGTTCTCGAAGTCCTCCGCGAGCAGTTCCATGTTGAGCCGGATCGTGGACAGCGGATTGCGGATCTCGTGGGCGAGGCCGCCCACGAGAGCCGCGAATTCCGCATACGTCTCGGCACGCTGCCGAGCCGTGTCATCGGCGGACGACATGGACGACCTCGCCCCCCGGTCCGGGCATCATTCCGCGGGCGTGCCGCCGGCGGACGCCTCACGCAGCACGGCCTTGCGGCTGAGCTTCACGCGGTCCTGGTCGTCGACCGCGATCACCTTGACCCGCATGACGTCGCCCACGCGGCAGATGTCCGCCACGCTCTTCACGAACTCGTCGGAGAGTTCGCTGACGTGGCAGAGACCGTCCTTGCCCGGCACGAGTTCGACGAAGGCACCGAAGTCCTTCACGCTCGTGACCCGGCCTTCGTAGATCCGGCCGACCTGGATCGAGGCCGTCAGGGCCTCGACCTGGGCCATCGCGGCCATCGCCCCTTCGGCGTCGTGGCTCGCCACCGTCACGGTGCCGTCGTCCTCGACCTCGATGCTGGCGCCGGTCGCCTCCTGGATCCCGCGGATCGTCTTGCCGCCCGGACCGATGAGCAGGCCGATCTTCTCGGGGTTGATCCGGGTCCGCAGCAGTCGCGGCGCCCAGACCGAAATCTCCGGACGCGGCCGGCGGATCGCCGAGAGCATCGTGCGCAGGATCTCCAGGCGGGCCTCCCGTGACTGCCGCAGCGTGGCCTCGATGATCGCCGGCGAGATGCCGTCGATCTTCAGGTCGAGCTGGATGCCCGTGATCCCGTTTTGCGAGCCGGCGATCTTGAAGTCCATGTCGCCGTAGTGGTCCTCGTCACCGATGATGTCGGTGAGGAGCACCCACTGCTGCTCCGACTGCTTGACGAGCCCCACCGAAATGCCCGCCACCGGATGGGTGATCGGCACGCCGGCGGCCATCAGGCCGAGAGTCGCCCCGCAGACCGACGCCATCGAACTGGAACCGTTCGACTCGAGGATGTCGGAGATCACGCGGATCGTGTACGGGAACACGTCCGGATCGGGCAGCACGGGCTTCACGCTCCGCTCCGCCAGCGCCCCGTGGCCGAGCTCGCGCCGGCCGGGGCCGCGGATCGGCCGCACCTCCCCCACCGAGAACGAGGGGAAGTAGTAGTCGAGCATGAACTTCTTCGAATACTCGTCGATCAAGCCGTCCACCCGCTGTTCGTCCTTGCCGGTGCCGAGCGTGATCGTGACCAGTGCCTGGGTCTCGCCACGCTGGAAGACCGCGGAGCCGTGGACACGGGGCAGCACGTCCACCTCGCAGTGGATCGGCCGCAGGGTCCTGTAGTCGCGGCCATCGGGCCGCTTCCCTTCCAGGATGAGCTCCCGGACGGCCCGCTCCTCGAGGCCGTGCCAGACGTGGGCGAAGTCGGCGTCGCTGACGCCGCCGGCGGCTCCCGGCTGAAACCCGAAGGCGGGCTCGGTTGGGGCGACCGCGGCCTTGGCACGCTCGCGCAACGCCTTGACCGCCTGCCCCCGCTCCTGCTTGCCGGCGATCGCCTTGGCAGACTTGAGGTCGCCGAGATAGCCGGAGGTCAGCCGGTCACGGAGTGCCGAGTAGTCGGCCAGCACATACTCTTTCTTCGGCTTTCCGGCCTTGCGAATCAGCTCCTCCTGCATCTCGCAGATGACGCGGATGATGCGGTGCGCCTCGTCGAGCGCCTGCAGCATTCGATCCTCGGGCATCTCCCGGGCGAAGCCCTCGATCATGAGGACGGCCGTCGGGCTGCCGGAGACCACGAGGTCGAGATCGCTCTCCTCCAGCTGGTCGAGCGTGGGGAAAGGGACGAACCGACCGTCGATCTGCGCCAGCCGAACGCTGCCGAGCGGACCGCGGAAGGGCAGGGGAGAGATGCAGAGCGCCGCCGAGGCGCCGATCATGGCCAGCACGTCCGGGT
>JBKDUV010000331.1:0-23759 GCA_046339335.1 Planctomycetia bacterium
TTTTGGACGCCCGGAGGCGAAAAAAGGTTCCCGGCCCGTCACCACGGCCCGGTTTTCAAGTCTCCGGCCCCGCGGCTCTCAGGCGTCGAGAAGCCGGTCGGAGGCACGCGCAGGAGCCGGGGTGCTTTGCCTGCACCGCAAGACGCACCATCTCGCACGAGTCCGCAACGGCAAAGTCCCCCGGCGACGAGCATGCCTCCGACCGGCGGCACCACCGTCATCCGCCGTGCTGAGCACGATTGGGCCGACAGTCCATCGGAAGTACACTCCTTGCCTCGTCCGCGTTTCCCTGTCGCGGGCCGCCAGGTTGGAACCGCGAGACTGCATGGACCTGTCGCTGTTCGTCACGATCGGGCTGATCTTCCTCGTCACCTCAGCGGTCGGCTACGCCCGGTCGCGGATCAGCGACCGCTGCCTGCGGTCGTTTCACCGCTTCAACGTCACGCTCCTCCGCACCGATGGCAAACGGGCCTGGGGCCGGATGGCCCTCTCCGCCGGCGGCATCGAACTGGCGTTCCCCATGCGGGAGCACGCCGCACCGGGCGTAAAGACGACCTACCTGCTGTATGCCGGCGAGTACCCGCTCATCCAGGCGATCCTCCGGTACGCCGACCGGCTCACCGACGACGAGCGTCGGGCCCGGGACGCCGACATCGCCCGCTCCTTTCGCCCGGGCCCGCTGCGCCGGTTCGCCCGCACGGTGCGGAACTTCATCGGCTCGGCCACCGACTCGCTCCGCGACGTCCTCGCCCTGGTCCTGGGCCGCGTCCAAAAACTCCAGGACCGGTTCGTGGCCGCCGAGGGCACCGACACGCTCACCAAGCTCGGCGGCACGATGCTCGCCGAGGTGAGCAGCATCCACGACCCGCTGCTCGAGCGGCACGTCGGGCACCGGGTCGTGGTCGAGGCGGTCGAAGGGAACGAGATCCACGAGCACGTTGGGATCTTCAAGGAGTACTCCGCCGCCTTCCTCCACGTGCTCGACGTGCAGTATCCGCACGCCTGGACGCTGGAGGTCGGCCCGGATGAAGGCCTGGAGGAGGAGCGGGTGCTCGTCGCCCGCGAGGGAGCGACGCTGAAGGTCGCGAACCACGGCTCGCGGCCGGTGCTGCTCGTGGCCGTGGACGTGGGAGGCACCGAGCGGTCGATCGACGCGCTGGTGGAGGCCGGCGGGACGGTGAGCCTGCCGCTCGACGCCGACGCGGGCAAGATCGGCGTTCGGCTGCAAACGGTCCGCGACGTGGACATGATCCTGCCGCGGTCACGAGCGGCGGTGCGGCACCGGGCCAGCGAACCGGCCCCGTCCGAGGAGCCGGAATCGACCTGGGACTTCGTCTTCGACCTCGGCACGCTCATCATGCGCCGCGGCGCCGACGACGCCGATGAGGCCCGGCTGCGCGAATCGCTCGAACGCGCGCCCGACGACGTGGCCGCCGCCGCCCGGCTCGGCGGCCTGCTGCTCAAGAAGCAAGACTACGCCGGCGCCGGCCGCTGGCTGCGGGCCGCATACAACGGCCGGGAAACGTTGCCCGACGGCGGCCGTCGGGTGCGGATGCAGCTCCGGGAACTGGCCCGGCGGCAGGCCGCGGTCGGCGGCCGCCCGACGACCGGAGCGGCCCGCCCGGTCAGCGCAGATCGGCCAGCGGCACCGTCACGGAATTGACCGGCTTCCCACGCCCGTCGCGGATCGCCAGCGTCAGCCGCGGCCCGCCGCCGTCGGCCGGCTCCCAGTCGATCTCGATCGTGCCGAAGTTGACGCCACCGTACACGGGGCCGACACGATGCCGGTTCGGCTCGCGGTCCAATCCCGCGGGCCGCTCCTGGTTGAAGCTGCTGGCGGTCAGGTCATAGAGCGGATATTCGATCGCCTCGGGCCCGGGGGGAACACGACTGATCTCGCCGGCATGCCGGTCGCCGCTGACCACGATCACGCCGGCGGCCCGCGTGTCACGCAGCATTTTCAGGAGCCGGGCCCGCTCGGCGGGAAAATTTCCCCAGTGCTCGTAGTGATGCTCGATCGATGCCACCTGGATGCTGGAGAGGATGATGCGGATCTCGGCCGGCTCCCGCAGCGCCGCGGCCAGCCACTCCCATTGCGGTTCACCGAGCACCGTGGCCGCGGGGTCGTCCGTCGGACGATAGGGACCATCCCCCTTGACCCGTTCGGCCGCAGGCAGAACGGCCAGCGGGGAGCGGTGATAGCGGGTGTCGAGACAGATGAATTGCACCCGCCGGCCCGGCGGGCCCACCGTCAGGGTCCGGTAAATTCCCTCCTGGCGGCGCAGCGGCGCGTCGGCCGGCGCTCCAAGGAAGTCGAGGAACACCTGCTGCGACTCGCGGCGGCGCGGATACTCGCGGCCGGCGTCGTTGGCGCCGTAGTCGTGGTCGTCCCACACGGCGACGAGCGGCACGCCGCGCCGGATGGTGGCAAAACCCTCGTCAGCGTCGAGCTGCGCATACTTGTCGCGCAGCACCTGCATGTCCTCGGTGTCGCCGTAGACGGTGTCGCCGAGGAGCAGGAGCAGGTCGGGCTTGAAGCCGGCCACCGCGTTCCAAATCGGCTGCGGCCGGTTCTGCCGGATGCAGGAGCCGGCAGCGATCCGGCGCACGGTCGTCGCCGGATCGAGGTCTGCGGCCTGCGTCACGGAGGCCGCCAGGGACGGCGCGACCAGCACGGCCGCAGCCGCCAGCGCCAGGCGGGCCGGCCCGCCAGGTGGCCGCGTCTTCACTGCCGCTGCGGCCATCGCTTCATCCATTCCAGACGAACTCGATCGCCGCATCGATCTCCGGATGGATGCTCTCGTGAACTGGACAGGAAAGGCCCGCCTTCTCCAGGGCCGCCCGATGAGGGTGATCGGCCGGCAACGGGACAGTGATCCGGGTCTTGAGCGCGGCGATGCGCCGTGGCGGGGTCTGCGTCATCTCCTTCACCGTCTCCGCCCGCATGCCGGCGAGTTCGATGCCGTGCCGCGTCGCGACGATCCCCATGACCGTCATGATGCACGTTCCCAGGGCCGCCGCCACGAGGTCGGTCGGGGAAAACGCCTCCCCCTTGCCGTGGTTGTCGACCGGCGCGTCGGTCAACACGACCGCCGCGGAGGGCCCATGCTCGGCGCGGCACCGCAGCCCCCCCTCGTAGGTGCTCGTGATCCGAACCATGCGAGAGCCTCCATGAAAAAAGCGGGGCGGTGGATTGGACGGACCGGATTCTACACGCCAGCCGCACGTCTCGCCGGCCCCACGTCAAGCCGGTGTGGTGGCATCGACGAACTGCCGGGGCGATACCACGGCCAACGTGCCGACCGCCGCGACGGGAAAGTGGCGCGTGTTCCCCGTCACCAACTGACACCCCAGCGCCTTCGCACATTCGGCGAACGGGGCATCGTCGGCGTCGGGAAGGCCGCGGACGAGATGGGCCGGGGCGACCACGGCGTATTCGGCCTGGGCATGGATGCTTCGGAGCACGATCGCCACTTCATGCCGTGGCAGGCCGAATTCCGGCCGCGTCAGAACCGCTTCGTATTCCGCGATGATCCGGTCATCCAGTCCTGCCCGCACGGCACCGCTTCTCAGCCATTCGACGATTCGGCCGGGCGCACCATGCGGACTGAGAAAACCCGACACGAGCACATTCGTGTCGAAGACCGCGACCCACGGACGGTCGCTCACGACCGCGGGCTCCGATCGCGACGAGTCGCGGCAATCACCCCGTCGATGTCCGCGTCCGACATCGCGGCCGCACCCGAGCGGCGTGCGTGTTCGCGAACGCGGCGAAGCGCGATCTGGCTGCGGGCCTCCCGCGCGGCCTTGAGCACGTCCTCCGGGTCGTCGTCGTCCCCCACGTACATCAGCACCGCCATGGGGCGGCCATTGCTGGTGAGAATCATCTCCTCGGAAGCGGCCAACCGCTCCCGAACGATCCGCGGCCGCTTCAATTCATTGACCGCAATAAAGTCCATAATGAGGTCCTTATGATGACCATGATAAGGACCTTTTCAGCCCAAAGCAAGTTTACTGCCAATTGGGTTCCTTCCAGGAACTTTGTGGGTCAGGAGCCCAGAAGGCGTGTTGCTGCCATGTCGCCGGGCTGTGGAAGCAAGCGCAGGCATGGATGCCGAAGCGCAGCGGACATGCAGTGAACGGAGGGCCGGAGGCCCGCAGAGAACGGCCGGTGACGCGGGAGGGGACGCCCCCGACCCACGGAAAAGCCCGATGGACCCCGATTGGAAACGCCGCGCGACGAATCCGAGAGCGTCTCTTTCGCGTGCTGGACTACCATTCTGCGGTCTTCCAGCAGTCAAATCCCCGCCCGGCTGCTCCACTCCCCGGAACACCGATGGGATTCCGTTCGCTCAAGTCCTGCGTCGAAGCGCTGCGTGCCGAGGGGCAGGCGGTGGTCGTGGACCACCCGGTCGATCCGCACCTGGAGATCGCCGAGATCCAGCGCCGGCTGTTTCGCGCACACGGCCCGGCCGTGCTCTTCACCCGGCCGCGCGACACGGCGTTTCCGGTGCTCGTGAACCTCTACGGCACGAAGTCCCGGATCGAGCGAATCTTCGCCGACACCCTCGACCGGGTCCGCCGGCTCGTCGAGTTGAAGATCAACCCGACCGCCGCCCTGCGTCGGCCGCTCCGCTACTGGCGCAGCCCGCTCGACGCGCTGACGACGCTGCCGCGGCACGTCCGCGCCGGGCCCGTGCTCGGCGGCAGCATTCCCCTCTCCAGCCTGCCCCAGGTCGTGGCCTGGCCCGGCGACGGTGGCCCGTTCATCACGCTGCCGGCGGTCTACACCGAGCACCCGGATCGCCCGGGGACGGCCCGGTCGAACCTCGGCATGTACCGGGTGCAGCTTGCCGGCAACGACTACCTGCCCGACCGCGAGGTGGGGCTCCACTATCAGCTCCACCGCGGCATCGGCGTCCATCATGCCGCGGCGCTGGCACGCGGCCAGCCGCTCACGGTGGCGATCTTCGTCGGCGGCTCCCCGGCGCTCGCTGTCTCGGCGGTCATGCCCCTCCCCGAGGGTCTTTCGGAGCTCACGTTCGCCGGCGCCCTCGCCGGCCATCGGATCCCGATGATCCGCCGCCCGGGCGGCCCGGCCATCTATGCAGACGCCGACTTCGTCATCGAGGGGACCGTCGATCCGGGCCGGACAAAGCCCGAGGGTCCGTTCGGCGACCACCTCGGCTACTACGCGCGGCGGCACCAGTTTCCGCTGCTCAACGTTCACAAGGTCTGGCATCGGCCGGGGGCGATCTGGCCGGTGACCGTCGTAGGCCGGCCGCCGCAGGAGGACACGCTCTTCGGCTGGCTCGTGCACGAGCTCACCGGCCCAGTGATCCCCACCGTGCTCCCCGGCGTGACGAGCGTGCACGCGGTCGATGCCTCGGGCGTCCATCCACTCCTCCTCGCCGTCGGCAGCGAGCGGTATCTGCCCTGGAAGCGGGCCGACCGGCCAGCAGAACTGCTCACGCAGGCCGCGGCGATCCTCGGCCAAGGGCAGTTGTCGCTCGCCAAGTACCTGTTCATCGTGGCCGGCGGCGACGCTCCCGGCCTCGACGCCCACGACGTCCGTCCGTTCCTCGCCCATCTCCTCGCCCGCGCCGACTGGCGGCGCGACTGCCATTTTCACACCGAGACCACGATTGACACGCTCGACTACTCGGGCACCGGGTTCAACGCCGGCTCGAAACTCGTGGTCGCCGCCCGCGGCCCGGCGATCCGTGATCTCACCACGGCGATTGCGGCCGGCGCGAGCCTGCCCGCCGGCTTCACGAACCCGCGGGTCTGCCTGCCGGGCGTGGTCGCCGTCGCGGGACCGCGGATCGAGCCCCGCCCGCGGCTCGACGTGGAGGGAGACGAGGCGATCTGGTCCATGGCCGCCGCGGCACCGTGGGGAGCCGACGTCGAGCGGTTCTGCGCGGCGATCGGCCCCGACCATCCGCTGCGGAAGTTTCCGCTCGTCGTGATCGTGGATGACGCCGACTTCGCGGCCGGGTCGCTCGAAAATTTCCTCTGGCTGACGTTCACCCGCTCGAACCCGGCCCTCGACGTCCACGGCGTCGAGGCGTTCACGCTCCACAAGCATTGGGGCTGCCGCGGCCCGCTGGTGATCGACGCCCGGCTCAAGCCGCACCCCGCGCCGCCGGTTGAGGAGGATCCGGCGGTCACGTCCCGAATCGATGCGCTATGCGCCTCCGGCGGCCCGCTCGCCGGCCTCGGGCTGTAGGCCAGATACTACCCCGAGCATGACGTAGTGGACATCTGACGTCATGCATCCGTGAGGGGTTGCCCATGCCTCGAGAGGCGGCGTTGCTGGCAAGTGAAGGAGGGCACCGATCCGCCACACGGCGGATTGGTCTGCCGAAAACGCGGCCAGCATCGAGAGAACGAAGGCCTGGAAGGCCGACGCGAACGTCCGACGAGCGGGGCATGGGCAACCCCGAACCGGCGGAGCGTTCTGTCAGCTATTGGATGCTCTCGGTAGTAGCCTGTATTCCTTGCGCATCAACCGAACGTCCGGAATCGACTGGCGTGCGGGGCTATCCATGCCCCCGCAGCCGGCCGGAGGCACGCACAGGAGTCCGGGGTGCTTTGCCTGCACCGCAAGACGCACCATGCCGCAGGAGGCGATATCGGCAAAGTCCCCCGGTGACGAGCATGCCTCCGACCGGCTGCACGGTGCACGTGTGATCGCTGCAATCCACCGCGGCTACTCGCGAAACTCGTCGTCCACCGCCTGCGTCCGGTACAGCGGGGCATGCCGGTAGGTGACCTCGAGGATCAGGGTCGCCAGCGCCGTCGTGTACAGCCGGCCGCCATGGCTGCCACCATGACCGCCGCTCACGCCGTCGTACCAACTCCCCTTCTCATGCCCCTCCTTGACCTGGGCCGCGAGCAGCAGGGCCTTCATCCTGTCGTTCCAGACTTTCCACACATCCCCCTCGACGTGATGCATCACCTGCGTGGAGTAGTAGTCGTAATACAGATCCTGTGACGGACCCCGTCTGGCCAGTTCCGCGATCCCTCGCTCCAGTGCCGGATGATCTTTCTTCCAGCCCATATACATCCGGCACAGCAGGCCGACGGCCGTCGTGCCGGCCCCCTGCCCCGGCCCCGTGTAGCCGTAGCCTGCCCCGCTGCCGCTCGACACGGCGTCGAGAAACTCTCCTGCCTTGCGAATGGTCAGCGGATTGACGTCGAGATACGCCATGTGGCCGCTCTTCAGGGCCATGATCTGCCAGCCGACGGCGGACGTGTCGCCGGGTTGCTTGGGGGCGTACCGCCAGCCGCCTCCGACCGGATCCTGGGCCTCCATGATGAAGTTCAGCGCAGCCTGCGTCGGTGCGTGCAACCGCTCGTCCTGCGACATCCCGTAGGCCTCCGTGAGCGCGATCGTGGCGAGCCCCTGCACGTACATTCCGTGGCCGCCGCCGGCATAGATCTGGCCCTGATTGCCTACCGACCGTTTGGCGAGGATTTCGAGCCCGCCGGCGACGTGCTTCCTGTAGGGGCCGTCCTTGTGCGTGTAGCCGCGGCCGAGAAAGGGAAGCAGGGCCAGGGCGGTTGCCGCGGCATCGTCGCGGTAGCCGCCATTTCGTGAGCACTTGCCGTTGCAGGCCGGGCAGGCGTCGAGCCGAAAACTCCAACTTCCATCGGGCATCTGGTGGGCGGCGAGCCACTCGAGCGCCAGATCGACGGCCGACTCAGTTTCAGGGTTCGCCTGCCCGCGCCGCTTCTGGCGGCCCATGAACCCGTCTTTGCCGATGGCGTCGCCGCCAGGACCGCGCCCGATCTCCTTGCCCAAGGGCACGTCGGCGAACAGACCATCCGCGTCGGCAAACGCTTCGTTCGCGACCGGCTCAGCCGGGCTGGGAAACTCCGTGCCCACCGCAACCGACGGAGCCGGACTTTCGTGCAGCGTCGCCGCCGGCGCCGGTGCCGTATCTGGCAGCGCCTGCAGCGGCAATACCGTGTCGAATTCCGTGGGGGACGGATCGTCCTCCACACCGCGGGCGATGATTTCCGTCGCCTTCGGCTTCTCGTCCGGCCGGCTGACGAAGAGCGCCAGCATGAGAAGCGTCACGACGTGCACGAGCAGGCTCACCACCCAGGCGGGAGTCTGCCGGCGCAGGGCTGCAGTATCGATGAAGCACCCGTCGTCGGCAGATGCCGCGACGGCGGCGGTTCGGCGGGTTGTCGGATCCGTTGCAGGTCCGCGCACCGACTGCGACCTGGAACCCGACCTGGGCTGCGGCAGCGGATCGATTGCGCTCGACATCTCCGGTTCCTCCGTTTCCGTTTCCTTCGTTCACAGACCGGCCGACTATTCCCGAGCCGGGCTCCGCACACTGCGTTGACGGCACGCGATTACATCGACGCGGGAAACGGGGGTCACCGATCCGCCAAGAGAGGGATCGGTCGCCGCAGGCAGGATGCCGGAGCGCAGGCAGGTCCGAGTGAGCGAGGGCCGGAGGCCCGCAGCGAACGTCCGGCGTTGGGCATGGGCAGCCCCGACCAGCAAACCGAGCGAGGCTCGAGGGTGAACCGTGTGACTCGTGGCACGGCCGGCACCTCCGGCCTGCGGGTCACGGTCGTTCAGCCGATGTCGTCGTCGCTCACGGCGGCACAGGCGTCGGCGTAGGGGTCGCGGAGGCAGGCCATCTCCGCGAATCCATCTTCGTCGTCGGCGTCGTCGCAGACAAGCGACAGGAGGGCGTTCTTCTCCGACTCGGAGATCTCGGCCCGGCGAAAGCTGCGGACGATCTCCGCCACGGGATCGACCGTCGCATCGCACATCGTGACGCTCACCCGGCCGGTCATGACCTGCCCGCGCAGACCGGCGACCCGATTGCAGAATGCCTGCAGGTCCTCGCGATCCATCGCCCGCGCCCGGAATCCCGGGCCCTCCGTTGCCGTCTGCCGTGCTCTTCCGGCCGTGACGCCATCTCGAAGCCTGCACGGCGAACGTTAGGGGCTTGTACGGATCGCATGAGAAAATGGTTCGGGGGCCCGGCTCCGCGCCGGATGCGGCCGGGCCTCGGGGCCGCATGCCGCCACGGCCCCGGGCCGGTGTTCACTCCCCGGCGAGGTCGAGCGTGAACGACTCCCCCGCGCGAAACGTCCCGCCGACGGGATCGTAGATCCGCCGGTCGGCCGTCAGACGGCTGCCGTCCACCGTGTAGCGGTTGTAGCCGTGGCTGCGGGAATCGGTCGTGCTCCCGACGCAGATCACCGGAAACGGTGCCGCCTGCCGATCCACGAGCCGATACGGACGGTGCTGATGGCCGTGCAGCCAGAGCCCGACACCGCCGCAGCGGGCGACGGCGACGAGGTCTGCGACGTCCCGCAAGCCATGGTGCGGCTTCTCGGGCCGGCCATCCGGCCCGGCCACGGGATAGTGGGTGACGAGCACGCGCGGGCCGGCACCGAGCTCCCCGCGCAGCCGCTCGAGCCGGTCGAGTTGGGACCGGCCCACGAGGCCGCTGGCATCGGTCGGCCGGAGATGGCCGCAGCAGGAGTTGACCCCGACGAGCCACAGGTGGCCGACCTGCTGCGCGAACGGATAGGTCGCGCCGTCGATCCGCCGCCCGGCCTGCCAGGGGGCGAAGCAGCGCTCGAACGATCCGGATGCCTCGTCGGCCGGCGTGTAGTAGTCGTGGTTGCCGGGCACGGCCAGCCCAGCGATCGCCTCGGAGTCGCGGACGCCGAGAAGCCGTGCCGCCCGCTCCATCTCGGCGTCCAGTCCGAGGGCGGTCGCGTCGCCGGAGAAGATCAGCCGATCGGGCGGGTCCGAGCCGCAACAGTCGGCGGCCAGGGCCGCGAGGATCGCGTCACCGAGAAGGAACCGCGTGCCGCGGCCGAGCAGCCGCAGATTGATCCAGCCGGTGAGCCGCTTGGAAAAAAAATCTCTCGGCCGCCACCGGGCTCCGGCAGCCGCCACGTGGACGTCGCTGACGTGCACCAGCCGAACCGGGCGAAGTGACATGGGCGACGCGACGTGGGCGATGTGGCAGGCCGACCCCGGCACGCGACGCCGAATCGACGCGGTCGGCTCAGGCCGAGATCGAAGCGATGCGGATCTTCGTCGCCAAGGACCGGTGCCCGGTACGGCGCCGGTAGTTCTTCCGGCGCTTGAACTTCTGGACGTAGATCTTTTCCCCCTGCACGAGGCCGAGCACCTCGGCCTTCACAGACGCCCCCTTCACCTTCGGCTTGCCGAGCGTCAGTTTGCCGGCGTCGCTGACGGCGAGCACGTCGCCGAACACGACCTCGCTGCCGGCGGGCAGCGGCGTGCCGTCGGCAGCATGGCGGAAGTCGATCTCCAGTTCCTGCCCCTCGCGGACCATGTACTGCCGGCCGCCGTCGACGACGACGGCGTAGCGATGGCCTGCGCCTTCCATGCTGGCTGCTGTCGGGCTGGCGGCGGTCGGGGAGGACGTGTTCGGGCTGGAGGCCTTGGCCATGATTCGAATCCGGTACGGGAAAACGTCGTGAAAACTCGCGCAAGGCGAGCCTCGAAGACTACCGCGCCGCCGGCCGCGGGTCGAGTGGGGTGCCGATCTGGCCCCGTTCGACCCGCGCCAGCGGGCATTTCAGCCGAACGCGTCAGGGGAACCGCACCGGTCGGCCGGTCGTGTCCCAGGCCTCGATCACGAAGTGTTCGGGCGAGACGCCGTCCCGGCCGTCGACGTGGAGCTGGATGTGGGTCTCGTCCTCGAACTGCGTGATCTCGCGCCGCTTCCGGTTGTTGATCCACGTCGCCACCTCGTCGTGAACCGTGACGTTGAGCCGGGTGACGTCGTCGCGGGTGGCGGACAACTGCAGCGTCCGCATGACCTCGATCGCCATGCTCTCGGCCGTCTTCACGATCCCGGTGCCGGTGCAGGTCGGGCAGTCGCGGAAGATGCTCTTCCGCAACGACGGCCGGATCCGCTGCCGGGTCATTTCCACGAGGCCGAAGGGGCTCGTCCGCAGGATCTTGGTCCGGGCCCGATCACGCTTCATGGCGTCGTGGAGCGCCTTTTCGACCCCGCGCCGGTACTTCTCCTTGCGCATGTCGATGAAGTCGTTGACGATGACGCCGCCGAGGTCGCGAAGCCGGAGCTGCCGGGCGATCTCCTTGGCGGCGATGAGGTTCATCTGGTAGGCGTTCTCCTCGGCGCTTTTCTCGGTGCGGAACGAGCCGGAGTTGACGTCGATCGCCACCAGGGCCTCCGTCTGATCGATGACGATCGACCCGCCCCCCTTGAGCGGCACCTTCCGTTGGTACATCTTGCCGATCTCCTCCTCCAAGCCGTAGCGGTGGAAGAGCGGCTCCTTGCCCTCGTAGAGCTGGAGCCGGCCCGCGTACTTCGGCATCACGAGCTCGAGGAACTCCTTGGCCCGCTCGTAGGCGGCCGGCTCGTCGATGAGGATCCGCCCCACGTCCTCCGTGAACATGTCACGGATCGTGCGGATGATCATGTCGCTTTCCTGGTAGATGTCGATCGGCGCCGAGAACTTCCGCATCCGGCGGACGATGCTCTTCCAGAGATTGAGAAGGTAGGCCATGTCGCGGGCCATTTCCGACTTCGTCCGCTCCGTGCCCGCCGTGCGGACCACGAAGCCAACCCCCTTCGGCGGCTTGAGGTCGAGCATGATGTCGCGGAGCACGCGCCGGTCCCGCTCGTCGTCGATCTTCTTGGAGATCCCGACCCGGCCCAGCGGCGGCATGAGCACGAGGTATCGGCCGGGGATCGAGATGTAGGTGGAGAGCGTCGGCCCCTTGGTGCCGAAGCCCTCCTTGATCACCTGCACGAGGACCTCGTCGCCGCGCCGGAGGATGTCCTGGATCGGCGGCTTGACCCGGGGCCGGTCGCCGATCCGCGGCTTCCGCCTGGTGGCGGTGCGGGCGGCGGCATCCCCCTCCGCCTCGGCTTCGCCCGCCCGGCCCGGCGGCTCGGCGTCGAACGCCTTGTCGGGATCGAGCCCGCCCTGCCGGTAGTACTGCGGCTCGACGTCGCTGATGTGGAGGAAGCCGTTGCGGCCGACGCCGAAGTCGACGAACGCGGCCTGGATCGAGGGCTCGATGTTGACGATCCGGCCCTTGTAGATGTTCCCCACCAGGTTGTCCTGGCTGGTCCGCTCGACGTACAGCTCCTCCAACTGGCCGTCCTCGATGATCGCGATCCGGCATTCCTCCGGCTGCGACACGTTGATCAGCATCTCCTGTTTCATCCGTCCGTCCTTTCCTCGTGAACAGTTCTCCGGGGCCGCCGTCTCAGGCGACCGTCCCGCCGAGCAGGCGCCGCATCTGGTCCCGGAGGAAGGCCTTGACCTCCCGGGCATCGTCCATCGTCAGGGCCTTCTCGGCGACAAGGCGGCAATCGGCGACCGAAACGCTTCGGCACACCTGCTTGACCTCCGGGATGGCGCTCGCCGGCACGCTCAGCTGCCGCAGCCCCAGCCCCAGAAGCAGCTGCGTGTACATCACGCTGCCGCTCATCTGACCGCATACGTTGGCCGGCACGCCGGCCTCTCGCGCCACATCCAGCGACCGGCGCAACAGCCGGAGCACCGCCGGATCGCAGGCGTTGTACAGATCCGCAACCTCCTTGTTGCCCCGATCGACCGCCAGCGTGTACTGGATCAGGTCGTTGGTGCCGATGGAGACGAAATCGACCTCCTTGATGAAGGCGTCGAGCATCATCACCGCGGCCGGGGTCTCCACCATCATCCCCACCGGCATCCGCGGGTGGAACGCGATGCCGGGCTCGGCGAGATCCTCCATGACGTCGGCGAGCACCATCCGCGCCTGCCGCAGCTCGACGAGCGTCGAGACGAGGGGAAACATCACGCGCACGTCGCCCAGTGCACTGGCACGGAGGATCGCCCTGAGCTGCGTGCGAAACATCGGCAGCTTGCGAAGCGAAAGCCGGATGCTCCGCAGCCCGAGGCACGGGTTCCGCTCCTCCTCGGGCGTCGACTCGGTGTGCATCTTGTCGGCACCGAGGTCGAGGGTGCGGATGACCACCGGCTTGCCACCCATCGCCTCCACCACCGCCCGGTAGGCGGCGAAGTGGTCGTCCTCGGTCGGCTCGCGGCGCGACGTGAGGTAGAGGACCTCGGTGCGATAGAGCCCGATGCCGTCGCAGCCGCGGGCCAGGCAGTGCTCCGCCTCGCTGGGAAACTCGATGTTGCCGGTGATCTGCACGCGGACCCCGTCGGTCGTCTCGGCGGGCAGGTCGCGGAGCACGTCGAGCCGGGCGGCCGCCGTGCGCGCATCCTCGAGCTCCTGCCGATAGCGGGCGATCGTCTCCTCGTCCGGCTGCAGGATCACGATCCCCTGATTGCCGTCGAGGAGCACCGGCTCCCCGCCGGACACGTCGGCGAGGAAGGGACCGATTCCCACCACCGCGGGGATCTCCAGTCCCTCGGCGACGATCGCGGTATGGCTGCCGGGGCCGCCGAGCTCCGTCGCGAAGCCCTTCACCAACCGCCGGTCGAGGTTCGCCGTCTCGCTGGGGGTCAGGTTGTGGGCGAGCACGATCACCGGCTGCGAGATCGAGGCCAGTGTCTCGCGGCGCTGGCCGAGCAGGTTGCGGAGCAGGCTGCGCTCGATGTCGTGGATGTCGTGGGCCCGCTGGGCGATGTGGTTGTCGAGATTTTGGAACGCCTTCGCGTAGCGGCGCAGTGTCCGGCTCACGGCGTACTCCGGCCACCAGTTGCGGTCGCGGACGGCGCTCGTCAGCTCCTGCTGCAGCCGGTCGTCGTGGAGCATCGCCAGATGGGCGTCGAAGATGGCGGCGTACTGCTCGCCGAGTTCGCCGCGGATCGCGTCGCGGTTGCGCTCGATCTCCTGCGACGTGTCGGCGATGGCGGCCCGGAGCCGGGCCAGTTCCGTGTCGACGGCGCTCCGCTCGACGAACCGACGCGGAATGCGGAACCCCTCGCTGTCGAGGACGAACGCTTCGCCGATCGTGACGCCGGGGGAGACGGCGATGCCCTGGAGTTTCAGCATGGGGCGCCTGCCACGCGCCGGCTGCGGAGGCCCTGCCGGGAGATCGCGCCGCTGCGGGCATCGACGCGGGCCGAAACGGCCATCGCGACGGAGCGGAACAGGCGATCGGCATCCCGGGGGATCGCGCCAGGCGGGAGAAGCGGCTCCTGTCGTGTTGTCAAAAGGTCGGGGACCGCCGCGGGCGGGAGCCGGGTTCGGCCCCCTGCCGCCCGGAAGCGGTCAGGGATCGTTCGGTTCCGAAGGTTCGTCGTGTTCGTCGAAGCGGCGATCGAACAGGCTGCCGATCGCCTCCAGGGCGTCCTGGGCGTCGGGGCCCGTCGCCTCCACCACCAGCCGCGTGCCGGCCTCCGCCGCGAGCGTCAGCACGTCGAGGATGCTCTTGCCGTCCACCCGCTGCGCCGCGGCCACGAGTTCGATCCGCGACTGCCAACGCCGCGCCTCGCGGGTGAGCAGGGCCGCGGGCCGTGCGTGCAGTCCCTGCCTGTTGGCGACGACCACCTCGCGCGAGAGCGTGTCGCCGGCCACGGCTGCGGAGTTCACGGCCTCGGGTTTCATGGCTTCAGGGTGCATGGCTTCAGGGTGCAGAACGGTCTCACGAAGCCACGCCGTGGCTGTCCGCTTCCTCGAGAAGCGACTGGATGGCGGCCGGCCCGTGGGCCGCCTTGAGGAGCCGGCAGAAGTGGTCGTCCCGCAGTTGCCGCGAGATGTTCTCCAGCGCCCGGAGATGGTCGCCGGGCCTGTCCGGCGGTGACACGAGCAGGAAAAACAACTGCACCGGCTCGCCGTCGAGACTTTCGAAGTCGATCCCCTCAGGGCTGACGGCGACGGTGCCAACGAGCCGACTGACGCTCGGGTGCTTGGTGTGGGGCACGGCCACGCCGCGGCCGATCCCGGTGCTGCCGAGATCCTCGCGCTTCATGATCGCCTTGACGATGCCCTCGAGGTCGCCGGAAGCGATCTTGCCGGCATCGACGAGGGCGCGGGCCATCTCCCGGATCACGCCCTCCTTGGTGGACGCATCGAGTCGCGAACGAATGGCTTCAGGGGCGACGAAATCTGAGAACTTCATGCGTGGCTGCGTCCAGCGTCGGTGAGGCTCGGGCTCGGGATCGTGAAGGGACGGGACCGGCGGGATGCCACGGTCAGGTATGCCGGGATGACTGGACGTGCTTGTGATCGCGGACCTTCTCCTTGTGCTTCCGCAGCTGCTGCTCCAGCTTCTGCACCGCCCCGTCGACGCTCCGCCAGAGTTGGGTCGCCGCCTCGCGACTGACAAGCTCGTGGAAGTGTTCTGCGGAGGCGACGATCTCGACGCTCGGCAGGCTGGAATTCTGCAGGTCGACGGTGACGTTGAGGGCCGTCAGCCGGTCGAAGTAACGCTTCAGCCGCGAGACCTTCGCGACGACCTTGGACTGCGACGCCGGGCTCAAGTGCCCGTGCCGGGAGGAGACGTTGATCTGCACCTGCCTGTCCTTTCCCGCTTTCCTGCTCGTGGCGTGCTCGGTTCCGGATCGGCCGTAGGGCGGCCGGGACCGATGACCCCGGCTCGCACTCGGCCTCTGCCGGAGAGCCCCCGACAGGTTCATCGGAACCACCGAACAGAGATCATATCACCCGGTTCGGGCCGTCGACAAACCGGCTGCGTAATCGCCGCGTGTAGAGCGGGTTCGAGCCGCCTCACCCGGCCACGGTCATGGCGCCGCCGGCGCAGGGCGGCGGATTCGCCCCATGGCCAGCTGCTGCCGCCACGCGGCGACCGCGTCGCGCCGCAGTTCGGCGGACCATTCCGGGTCGTAGCGAAGACGGGCCGACTCGGCAGCCGTGACGATGGCCGTGAGGTTGCGATGGGCGTAGCGTCTCACGGACAGTTCCGGCGCGTCGAGATCGTCAACGAGCCGGGCGTCGCCACCGGCCGCGAGTTCCTCGTCGCTGAGACCCCGTGCCAGGGAGAAGAGTTCCCTGCCGCGACCGCCCGGAGCGTGTTCTTCGAAAGACCGCTCCAGCCGCTGTGCGGCGTTGACGCCGCGGGCCAGCGCCAGTGGCACCGTGGCCTGCTCCAGGGAACGCCAGCGCCCCGCACGCAGCCCGCTCGCGGCCGACTCGGCGCAGAGCAGGTGGACGACCGCGTCGTACTCGCCCACCAACGCGAGGGTGGCGGCCGCCAGCGCCCGGTTCTCCTCCCGCTCGCGGCGGTCTGAGGCGATGTCTCGCAACGTCTTGTCGAACGGCCGCCCCTCCGCGAGACGAGCCTGCAACGCGGCCGCCGCGAACGCATCGATGCGATCGATCCGGGCGGGAGCGGCGATCCAGTCGAGGTCGCGCCCTGGCAGGACGGTGGCGGAGTCGGGGACGCGGCTGTCCCAGGCTATCCTTCGACCCGCCTCCAGGAGACCGTCCGCCGCGATTCCCTCCAGCAACGCGTCGGGCTCACCGCCGTCCAACTGCGTCTGCTTCCAACGTATGCCCGCAGTCGTCGTGCAGATCGCGGCCCGCAGCCGCGAACTGCCTGGCTCCGCACCCGGCTCCCGATCGAGAACCACCGCGACACCGATCGGATTCCGCAGGCCGTCGACGATCACGCCCGACAGCCCCCCGGCGGTCAGCCCCAGCCGCCCGCCGGCAGCTGCCGAGCGGATCGCAACGCGTCCGAAGACCAGTTCCAGCCGGGGCGTGCCGTCGCCGTCCTGCGTCATTGTCGCCCTGGTGGCCGGCTCGAGCCGGATCGTGACGCTTCCCACGGTGATCTCCGGCTGCGACCCCGGCGGCACGATCAGATCCTCTCGGGCAGCGAGTCCGGCCCCGGGCGGGAGGAGAGCCCAGCCGGACGCTCCATGCACCGGCACCGCCCCAGCGGCGGCAGCGACAGGGGGCCGATGAAGAAGCAGGCCGTTGTTCGTCACCAGTGCCTGCGGTTCGATGGCGCCGGCAGCGGCGGGCCGCTCTTCCCGGGGCTGCCGAGATGGCTCCGCGACGGGTGGCAGGGCGGCGATAGCGAGGGCGTCCCCCTGCGGCACCGATGGCTGAACGGGCCGATCAGATTCAACTGTGGGGGCCGGCGTTGCCGCGGACAGGGTCGGGGAGACAGCCGCCGTGGGTTCGGAATTGGTTTCGGTCGTTTCGACGCGGGCCGCGGGCGGTGGTGGCTCGACGGGTTGCACGGGGGGCGCCACGACGACGGCAACACCGTCCGGCGGAACCACGGGGATCGCCGCGGGGTTCGACGGCGCGTTCTCTTCAGCCTGCGGCACCGAATCCTCCGGCGCACGCGGCTCGCCGGTCGGAGGTGGTGCTGGCGCCGCAGCCTGCGGTGCGACGACCTTCGGAACCGGCGCGGCCGGCTTCGGAACGGGCACCGGTTGGTTCGCCGCCACCCGGCGTCCCGGGCCCGACGTCACCAAGGCGCGAACGAACACCGACGCCAGGCCGACGAGCAATACCAGCGCCACGCCGGCCGAAATCCAGGCCCCGACCGGCGCACGCCGAGCGGGCTTCCGCCCTGCCGATGACGGCCGCACCCCCCGGCTCGTGGCCGCGGCGATCACCGCCGGCGAGTCCGCGGCAACGTGGTCACCGATCGCCGCCAGCAACCGCGTGCGCGTGGCCGCGTCGATCGCGTCGACGGCAGCGGGATCGCGTGACATCTCGGCCAACACCCCGTGGCAGGCGGCTACCTCCGCGAGATGCACGTCCGACTCGATGCAGATCCGCTCGAATTCCTCGAGCCGGCCGGCAGGCAGGCAGTTGTCGAGGTACTCGGCCACCGAATTTGCATCGTCGGCGAGGCCGCGGGCGTCGATCCGCAGGGCGCCGAGAGCGGCGTTTTCCACGACGTCCTGGATGCGGCGAACCAAGGTCGGCGCCACCGGGCTGGCCGCCACCTTGTCGGCGAGGGCCTGTTGATCCTGGGGGGACAGAAGGCTGTCGAGCCAGGCGAGCAGGGTCCGCAACGTCAGTCTCACGGGACTTTCTCCTCTCCGCGGGGCGGGCCGGGGGGCAACGATCGGGGCCAGCCGAACAGTCGTTCGGCGGTATCCTTCTATATGTGGGGACGGCCACCACATTTCGTGCAGCGATTTTTCCAGTCCCCGCCCGCCAGTCCCCGATCCAGGGCGTTCTGGGATGCGTATGAGGGGGGACCGCCCGGTGGTGTCAGAGGACCGGCTCCTGGCCGTAGATCGCAGCGGAAACGCCCTCCCCTCCGCGAGCCGCCGCGGCGCGAACGTCGTTCGTTCCCCTCGATGCGCTAAAATTCCTCAGGATCCTCACCAAAGACCGCGTGCACCGCGGACGACGCGCCGGTGACGAGCACCATGGACACTTTGCCCCCCACCCTTCGCACGAAACTCATCGAGAACGCAGCCGGCTCCATCGAGTTGGCCGAACTGCTGGTGGACGGCGCTGGGCCGCCGCCGGAGTCGGCCTGCCGGCTGCTCCGCCGCGCCCTGGCCACGCTTGCGGAACTGCCCGCCCCCGACCGCGCCGAACCGCACCTCCGGCTGCTCGAAGGGGAGGCACTCCGGGCGCTCGGCGAGTGGCAGGCGGCCCTCGCGCCACTGGAGGCGGCCGCGAGCGGTGCCCCGGACCGGATCGAAGCCTGGCTGGGGCTGGGCTGGTGCCTGAAACGGCTCGGCCGACTGGCCGACGCCATCACGGCCCTGGAAAAGGGCCGCGCGGTGTCGCCGCGGCAGCCGATCCTGATGTACAACCTCGCCTGTTATCACTCGCTGGCCGGCAACGTGCCGGCGGCCATCGAAAACCTCACCCAGGCGATCGCCCTCGACTCGCGGTATCGTGATCTCACCGGCAGTGAGCGCGACTTCGATCCGATCCGCGGCGATCCGCGGTTCGTAGCCGCGACGGTCGTCATGGTCTGATGCCGTTGCTCTCGCCTGCTTGCCGCGGACGCGCCGCATGACCAGTCCGGCTCTTCAGGAAGTGCTCGCCCTGCTCGGCGCACCGGCCGCGGGCAACCCGGCGCAGTATCTCTTCGAGCGGGCGATCGAAGCCGCCGGCCTCGATTGGCGGTTCGTGACCTTCGACGTCGATCCCGACCGGCTGGCGGATGCCCTGGCGGGCGTCGCCGCGCTCGGCATGCGCGGCTGCCTGCTGTCGGGCCCGCTCTGCGCGACCGCGGCTCAACTGCTGGCCACACGAACTCCGACGGCGGATTTCGCCGCCGCCGTGAACCTGGTCGTTCGTGAGGGAGACGGACTGACGGGCCACATGACCGCCGGCCGCGGCGCGGTCGAGGCCTTGCGGGCCCACGTCGATCCCGCCGGCTGCCGCGTGGCGATTTTCGGCACCACGCCCGCCTGTCGGGCCGCAGCCCTCGAGCTCGCGCTCGCCGGAGCCGCCGGCATCATCGTCTGCGACGCTGACGTACGGCGGGCCGAAGGGCTCGTCGACCGCTTGCGTTCCCTGCACGCCGCGGCGGCCGACGCGATCCCCTGGCAGCCGACGATCGAGTTGCCCGCCGACATCGACGTCCTCGTTGCCGACGGGCCGCCGGCCGCGTTGCCCGAGATCACGAACCTGCGACCCGACCAGGTGGTAGCCGAGTTGCTGCTGGCCCCCGACCCGGCCCCCTTTCTGCGCCGCGCCGCCGGGGCGGGCTGCTGCGTCGTGGACGGTCTCGAAGTGCACGCCGCTCGGACGGCGATCGACTTCCACACCCTGTCGGGGGGCGAAGCCGACACCGACATGCTGCGCGAGGCGCTCGACGAGTTTCTCGCCTGAACAGTCAGGGGAACTGCCGCTCAGGGGGCGCTGGCAGACGCACCTGTCAGGGGGCGACGGCCGATTCGGCCTTTTCCACGGGCGTCGCCAGGCGGCCGAGTTTCAACTGCAGGGCAGCGGCGGCCTCGCGGACGTCCGCGGCCGGATCCTTTTCAAGTGCCGTGATCGCCTGCACGATCGCAGCCTCGGGCGCGGCACGGCCCGCATCGATGAGCAGTCCGACGCCCCGCAGCGCATTGACGACGATCACGACCCGTTTGTACCGCCGCGCCTGGGCGGACTCGTCGCCAGGCGTGGTCGCGACGTCGGGCAACGCGAGCATCTCCCCCAGCGTCTCCCAGGCGGCAGCATTCCCCTGCCGGGCGAGGCCGATGGCGGCGTTGTACCGCACGTTGTCCGACCCGTCGACAAGCAGTTCCATGAGGCGATCGCTGCCGGCCGGTCCGACGGCGACGCCGATGGCGTACGCAGCTCGGGACCGCAGCGTCGCATCATCGCTCCGCGATGCGGCGAAGAGGGCGTCGTTCACCGCTGCCGGGTCGGGAAATCCGCGCTTCGCCTGCCGCAGGTTGTCGGCCAGCAGCGCGATCGCCTCGACCGCCGCCTGACCGATCTGCGGGAGGGCCGGATCGGTGATCCGCCCCAGCAACGGGGCCGCCGCCTCGGGCACTGCAAACTCGCCGAGGGCACGACACAGGTAGCCGCACAGCGTCCGCGACTGGTCTCCCTCTTCGCCGCTCAGCCGCGGCTTGCCGCTTGCCACTTCGGCGTCGAGGATGGCGGCCAACTTGGCGGCGAGCACGGGGTCGTTCTTCAGCCGTCCGCCGTTTCTGCCGCGGAGGTCGTCGGCGAAGTTGAGCGCCGCCTGCCAGCGGCCCTTGGTGTTCCGCTGCAGCGCCTTGATGTAGCCCTCGGGGTCGTTGCCGAGATGCGCCAGCCAGTAAAACGCGAGATAGACGCAGACGATGATCCCGACGATGACCGCGGGAACGAGGAACAGCTGCACCAAAAAGCCCGCGTTCGGGGGTGCGACCTCGGGCAGGTCATCGGCCGCGGAGGATGGACGCCGGGGGGAATCGGCCATGGTATGGTGAGGTTCCTCGGACAGGACGGGTGACGGGCCGGCACGACGAACGAGATTCTAGTCCGCGACTGGCCGGCGTGCAGGTGCATGCGGCCCGGCCCGAAGCGGGGTACGAATCTGCCGACGAATCTGCAAACGATCCACCGTGAATTGCATCCCCGCCACATCGACCTCGGCTGCGCACGCATTCCGCTTCGAGCCGCGAGCACCGGCCGAGTGGCTGAGCGAAGCCGGTGAAACCGTCGCTGACAATCTCGCCCTCGACGAGGCGTTGCTCGAGGAGGCGCATGAAGGGATCGTCACGGACACCGTCGTGCGCACGTGGATGGCTGCCGAGCCGACCGTGGTGCTCGGCTCCTCGAGCCGCGTCGAGGAAGAGGTCGATCTCGATGCCTGCCGGCGGCTGGGCGTTCGGGTCGCGCGGCGGCCGAGCGGCGGGCTCACCGTGGTCATCGGCCCGGGCTGCCTGATGTGGTCGGTGGTGGTTCATCAGCCGGTCGGCCCGCCCTCCGTCGACTCGATCCACAGGGGTGTTCTCGGCCCACTCGTGGCCGCGCTCCGGCAGGCGGGCGCGGCTGTCGACCTGCTCGGATCCAGCGACCTGGCCGTCGGCGCGGGCGCGGCGGCCCGCAAGGTCTCGGGCAACGCCCTGCGGGTCCGGCGGCACGGCGTCCTCTATCACGGCACGCTGCTCGACGCCTTCGACCTCGCCCTCATCGGCCGCGTGCTGCGGCATCCACCGCGCGAACCGGCCTATCGCGCGGGCCGCTCCCACGGAGACTTCCTCGCCAACCTCGGCCTCGGGACACCCGTGCTCGAGGCCGCGGTTCGCACGGCGTTTTCCGCGACCCGTGACCGGCGGCGTCTGCCCATCGACCGGGTGGACCGGCTGGTTCGTGAACGGTACGCCAACCCGGACTGGACCACGCGGCGCGGCTGACCGTCGTCGCCGACGCGCGGGACGGCGCAGCCTGGGCAAGACGTGCGGACGAAGCCGGTTGGAAAGTTGGCTGTTCCCGACCTCATTTTCTCGATCGCCGTGGGCCGATGACGACCCTTGAGTGGTGGGCCGGACGCACCGCTCCGGGGCGACGCGGCGCGGGCGAAATCCAGTCTTTCGTCACCGCCCCCTCCCCGGTAAGGTTCCCGGCCCGATCGACAGGACGTCGCTCGACAGCCCGCAACAGGAGGTTGCCCTCATGCGCCTGCACTTGAACGCCGCGGACGTCCGCGGACTCGTCTCCCGTCACTTCCTCCACCTGGGCGCCGATGAGGCGGACGTGGCGGACGTCCAGGAGAACATCCGCATCGACCGGGGACGCTGCGTGGCCCGCTGCTACAGGGTCGCGGAGATGTTCGCGATGTGGATGATCGACGTGGGCGTGCTGCAGTTCTACGATGCCGATGGCGAGATGCTGCACACGGTCAACCTATTCACTGAACTGCAGCCACAGCGGGCCGCCGCCTGAGCGGGCCGGTCCGGGGACGCCGGCACGAGTGATTGTTCGGGGGGAAGGTTCGCGCCGGCGGTGCGGGCCGGGAACGGGGGGAAGATCGTGAACGGATCGTCTGCGCGCAAGCCGCATCGGCTGTCGATCGTGATTCCCGCGGCCGGTGACGCCGTGCCGCTCGAGGAGACGCTCGTCAGCGTCCTCGAGAATCGCCCGCCCGACTGCGAGGTGATCGCCGTCCACGGCTGCGACTACGCCGACCCGTGGGGCATCGGAGACGAGGTGCGGCTCCTGCGGGCTCCGCGGCGGACGAACATCGTCGGCTGCATCAATCTCGGCATCGCGGCCGCGAGCGGCCGGGTGATCCACGTGCTGGCGGCCGGCTGGCGCGGCACCGATGGCTGGACGGATCAGCCCGTGGAGGCGATCGCGTCGGGCCGGGCAGACGTGGTTGTGCCGCTGGGTGTCGCGGCAGACGACCACGACCGGGCCGTGTCGGCCGGCATTCGGCATACGGCCGGTGGCAGGCGGGTGTCTCTCACGCGGGCAAGCGCCGGCGACAGCGGTCGGCCGACATGTCCGGAACTCGAAGCCGGCTTCTGGTCTGCCGAGATGCTGGCGGCGATCGGCGCTGGTTTTGCGACGGCGTGCGGTCCGGACCTCGCCGACGCTGACGCTGCCGCCGCGGTCGCCTGCGCCGGCGGCACGGTGATGCTCGAACCGTCGTCGCGTGTCATCGTCGGTCCGCCGCGCCGCCGCGCACGTGCGTTCCGTGCCGGACTGCATGCCGAGAGGCTCTTCTGGCGGTCGCTGCCCGGAACGTCGCCGGTACGCGGTCTGGTCCTGCACGCGGGCGAGTGGCTGCGCGACCTGGCCGGCTCCGCGCCCCTGGGCACGCTGCCGATGCTGCTCGGTCGGCTCGCGGCGCTCGTCCAGTTCGGCTCGTGCATGCGGCGGGCCGCGTTGCTCCGGGCGTTGCGTGCCCAGGCGGCCGCGGTCGGCCCCGAGGCGGCTCCGCACCGGGAGCGAACGATACGCATCGACGGGCCGCATCCGCGGCTGGCTGAGCCAAAGCGGCAGGAGCCTTTGCCACCGCTCCGCCGATCCGCGTGAGCGGACCGATCGGGCTCGGGTTCCGGCCATGGAGGCCGTGAGGGCAGTGGACCGCGTGGTCTGACCGTTCCGGCCGGCGGTCGCCGGGCATCCTGTTGTCGTGGCCGGTCGGATGCTACACTTTTTCTGATCGCGTTCGCTCCCGTAGCTCAATTGGATAGAGCGTCAGCCTCCGGAGCTGAAGGTTACAGGTTCGATCCCTGTCGGGAGTATTCATCGTCCGCCCCGCACCGCTCGTCGCCGCCCCGCCCGGCGGCGGCGGGGGCGCGCCGCCGCCGGGCTCTCCCACCCAAGAGAGGGGCTCGGCCCCAGGGCCGGCGCGCACTCTGGGTAATCTGGGCTGGCGCGGTAAGCCCGTGTTTGCGATGATCGG
>JBKDUV010000332.1:0-18099 GCA_046339335.1 Planctomycetia bacterium
GCACGGTGGATGAACACCCGCCGCCTGTCGCCGTTTTGCCAGTCGTCGTGGACGCGGGTGCTGAGGTTGGCCAGGAAAAACGGCCGGGGAAGCGTGGCCAGACGATCGAGAAGCGGATCGAGGTCCCGCAGGGCGAGTTGATCCGCATCGCAGTGCATGAACCTCTCGGCGGGCCCCCAGAACACCCGCAGTTTCTTGTAGTACCCGTCGAGCCGCAGCACGCGCGGGTCCGTCGGCCGCCACACCGGATACCCGAACATCGTGGGCTCGCGGTGGTCGTCATCCGGGACAATCCAGATGCGCCGACACGACGATCTGGCCTCGATGCTCGCGATCAGGGCCTTGGCGTGGCGGTAATCCGCCCGCGTCGTGGTCACGTAGATCGCAACGTCGTTCGTGTGATGCACGGCGGTCCTGCACTCGTACTTTCACACGCCCCGCATGCAGGGCGGGCCGTCAGTCATTGCGGGCAAAGAGCGCGTCGGCGAACAGCAGCCGCTTCGCTCCCCCCCAGTCCAAGGTTTGATGGTATAAACCCATGAGTTGCATGCCGTGACTCGACAGCCTGTCGGTCTCCGCAGCCAGGGGAACGAAACGATTGGTCGAATCGAAGCCGGTCTCGATCAGCAGAAACCGGATCCGCCGCTGCGCGAGAAGCCGCGACGCTCCTGCGAGCACTTCCAGGTCGTGCCCTTCCGCGTCGATCTTGAGGACATCGATGGACTCGATGCCCTGTGTCGCAGTCCAATCATCCAGAGTCGTGACGTCCACCTGCTCCGTCCCGGCATACTCCGGCGGCTCGATGAGCGAACTGATCAGCGAGTTGTGCACCACGTACATGGTACGGCGCTCGGTGTGGCTGCCCATCGCCATCCGAAAACAGCGACACCCGAGGCCGCCGACGTTTGCCGTGAGGATGTCGAACGTTTTTTGCACCGGCTCGAAGCAGTAGACAGTCGCGTCGGGAAACACTTCACGAAACCGGCGGGCCGTCTGGCCGACGTTGGCGCCGACATCGAAGATCGTCCGCACGTCGGGGGCGTGCCGCGCCAGGTCGTGGTGCACATCGGTGCCGTGCGGGAGCCGGCGGAAACAATGAACGCCCGTCAGTCGCTCGAACCACAGTTTCGCAGCGTGCCGAAATGTCGCCTTGCCGTCGCTCATCCGTTCAGTTCTCCCGCTGCCTGCCAATGCTACTCTCGCGTGCGACGCCGGGACAGGGACCGCGCCCGACTCGTGGCGATCTCGTCAATCAAAGCGGCGTGGGCGTCCGCCACCCTGGCCCACGTGAATCGCTCCTGCACCCTCCGCCACGATGCGTTGCCCAGCGTCGCCCGCTGGTCTGCCGGCATCACCAGTATCTGTTCGAGTCTTCGCGCCACATCAGCCGGATCGCGCTTGTGCACGATAAACCCGTTCGTGTCGTCCACGAGTTCGCGGGTGGCCCCGACATCGGTGACGATCACGGGAAGCCCCCGGGCCATGGCCTCGAGCACGACCGTCGGCATGCCCTCGAACAGCGTCGGCAGCACCAGCACGTCGGCCTCGCCGTAGAGCCGCTCCAGCGCCACATCGTCGACGGCGCCGAGAAATTCGACGTTCGGACGCGAATTGGCCGCCCGCAGCGGACCATACAGCGGGCCATTCCCGACGAGCCGGACGCGAAAGCGGTCGCCAAGACCGCGTTGATTGAGGAGATCGGCGGCCGCGAGAAGGTCGGGCAGGCCCTTGTTGGACGCGAACCTGCCAACGAACAGCGCCTCGAGCCGCCCCGAGGAACCGGCCCGCGCGGCGGGAGGCGCAGCAGGAGCGACGACGCCGTTGGGCAGGACGACGATGCGTCGGTCGGCATCGGGCACGATCCGGCGGAGGATGTCGGTCAGGCGACCGCCGAGCGAAACCACGTGCCGTGAATGCCGAAAGATGTGCTCGAAGATGCGTCGAAACGGAAGCGTGATCAACCATGGCTTCCACTCCGTCACCTGATGCTGCTCGAGGCCGTGCGGATTGACCACGAGGCGGTCGCCGAACTCGGCAACGTCCCGCCACACCGCCATGCCCTGCGAATAGACGACTGCATCCGGCAACGAACGCAGCACCTCGGCGATCCGGCCTGACAGATCACGGCACTCCAGGATGTATTGCCGCCGACCGGGCCGGGGCTCCACGGGCCGCTCCTCGACGTTGGGAAACCCGCCGAAAAATCGCGTCGCAGGGTGCGTGTGGACGACGGTGATGGCGAGCTCACGATGTCGCTCTGCCAGGCTCTCGACAAGGAGCCGGGTATGACGCTGGATGCCACCCACCGATTCCGGAAAAACGCCGTCGGCGCAGATCGCGACGTGCATCAGACACCCGTGGCGACGAGCGTGCGAATTCCCTCGTCGAGCGTGATCCGCGGCTCCCAGCCGGTGAATCGCTTGAGTTTGGAGACGTCCGCCAGGAGGTGCATCCGCTCCACTTTTCGAACCCGGGCGGCCTCGACCTCGATGTCGATCGGCTCACCGACGATCCGAGAAAATGCCGCGACTATTTCCCGGACGGAATACTCCTCGCCTCGCCCGAGATTGAACACGTCGTAGCCCTGCTCGAATCGCTCGAGCAGGGCCGTGATCGCCGTGGCCATGTCGTGGGTGTGGATGAAATCCCGCTTCGGCTCCAGATTCCCGAGCTTCAACCGCCTGCTGCCGGCGAGCACCTGCTTCTGGATCTCGGGGATCAGGTGCGGGTTGGTTTCGTTGGGCCCGAACGCGTTGAAGAATCGGCAGATGATCGTGGGGATGCCGGTCGCCAAATGGAACTCGTGACAATGCCGCTCGCCGATCACCTTCGAGAGACCGTAGATGTCGAGCGGACCCACGGGATGGGTTTCCGCAATCGCGGAGTCAACGATCGGATAGACGGCCGCCGTCGAGGAAAAGAGCAGTCTCTTCACGCTGCCAACGTCCCGCGCCGCGTCGAGCACATGAGCAGTGCCCTGCAGGTTGACGTTGGCCGACTCGTAGGGGTACTGGTTGCAGTGGGGGATGAAATGGATCGCGGCCAGATGGAGGACGACGTCCGGCTGGGCCCGTTCAAATGCCTCGCGAACCCCTGATCGGTCGAGAATGTCGACCGCCACATAATGGTCGTCATCGACTCCGGCAATCGCGTGGCGGGAGCCGTAGCTGTTGTTGTCGACGACGAAGACCTCGGTGCCGCGCCGCTGCAGTTCCTGCACGAGAGCGGATCCGATGAATCCGCACCCGCCGGTGATCAATATGCGGTCCAACTCCCCCTCCACATGAAGACGTCCGGAACCGAAAGCACGGCCCGACTCATCGACTGCCGCCTCGCGGTTGTCAGCGCAGTCAACAGTCCAGAGAAAAGGTTACCAGACGTCCGGGACGGTGTCGCCCCCCGCTGCTCCCCGCCCGGCGTGAGACCTGCCCCGTGGAAACGATCCGTTCGACGGTGCGCCGGGGCGTCGAAGCCGGCGGAACTGGGGCGCGAACGAATCGGCACGTGGCGCGGCGACGTCACGTGGGCACTGGCCTGATCCGTGCCGCCGTGCCTAACGGCGCAGTAGCGGCACGTGCCAGTACACCTTTCGCAGGATGCGGGCCACGAGCCCCGAGCCGTGCTCCTGAAACGCATGGATCCGCCAGGGATGCATCGCACCCAAGCCAGCCATGTCCCCGACGGCCTGACGAACCGCCCTGTTCTTGAGGTGCCGGTCGTACTGATGCACCACGGACGCGGTGTGACACCCGGCCCGGGCACGGGGCAATGTCCAATCCGGATTGACCGCTGCCGGGGAGAGCACGCCGATTGATCGCAGCCACCCATCTTCGGCCCGACTGACGACGAAATCGGGAAGTCGCCGGGCGTAGGCGAGATGATTGTGCAGCGGCTGGTCGCCGATCTTTCGCGTCGCCTCCACGCCAACGCGATCGACTTCGAGGCTCATTGCCCGCACGTACGAGGCGACGGCGGCACGAGGGCCGAACACGGCGCCGGCACACAGGATCGGCCGCAGGCCGATCCGTGCCAGTTCTTCTTCGCCGTACCCTTCGAGAATCCACTTCCGATTCCACGGCTCCTCGCTGATCGACCGTTTCTCGTCCTCTTGCGAGAGCACCAGTGTTTCGGCTGCCACGTGCCGGTTCAGATCTCCCGTCACCAGCACGTCACGCGTGTCGCTGAGAAGAACGTGCGTATGGGGCAGACGTTCGATCGCCTCCAGGTACATCCGCTGTCGCTTGCCAAACATCTCCAGCGACCAGCGATGAAACGCGGCCCGCCCCTCCGCGGTATCGGAGTTGTAGCGGGGAACGTCGTCCACGACCTCGAATGCCCGAACGGCGTACCGTGCCAGCATTCGCCGATCGCGTTGACCGAGCCTCGACGTCAACAGCGCAACGTCAGACCCACAGGAATTCCGCTTCACGCTCCTGACGAGCAGTTCGACATTCGGCCAGACGCGATTGGCAGGATACGCGGCCAGCCCCAATACCACGACCGCCATGAACCGTTCCAACCGTTGTGAATGATGCCGCGGAAATATCAACCCCCGGCGGAGTATACTCGGGTCGAGTCTTGGCTGCCAACGATGACGATCAAGCAATCCGCCGTCACGCCTTCACCTCCGTTGCAGATTACGTTGCTGGTGTGCACCCGCAACGGGTCGCGTACCCTCGATGAGTGCCTGCGCACCTGCCTCGCAGAGGTGCAGAGAAACGGGGCGCCGCCGGCCGAAGTCATCGTCGTCGACAACGGATCGACCGACACGACACCCGCCATCCTGGAGAAGTCCGCCCGGCACAATCCCCGGTGGCTCCGTGTGTTGCATGCTTCGGAACCGGGAAAAAACCACGCCTTCGAGGCCGGTGTTCGCGCGGCTCGTGGTGAGATTGTCGCCATCATCGACGATGACAACTACATCGGCCCCGAATATCTGACGCACGTCGCCGCATTCTTTCGCGACTATCCGGCGGCGGGAGTCGTAGGCTCGCTGAATCGCCTCGATGAATCGGTCGTGGCGCCCGATTGGTTTCCGTGGGCCAAGGATCTCCTGGCATGCGAACGACCGCTGATCGCCGACAGGGTGACCGTCGACGATCGAGGGCGCGAGATCGGTGATCTCGGGTACATCGCCGGTGCGGGCATGGCATTCCTCAAGCGACCATTGCTCGACGCCTGGGATTCCGGATACCGATTTTTCAGCAACACGAACCGGCAGGCGGGAATCACGGGCGAAGACATCGAACTCTGCTTTCTGCTCCGCAGCATGGGCTTTCGGTTCGGCTTCGATCCGCAGATGCACCTGCGGCACGACATTGCAGCGGCGCGGCTCACTCCCGCCGCATTCTGGGAACTGTGCGAAATGGTGGGTGCAGGCAGCCTTGGGCTCGACCCGTTTTTGTTCACGACGAAACACCATGGAACGCGTGCCTCGGTCAAGTGGCGCTGGTCATGGCAATTGCTGGCGAAAGTCAAACGCTGGGCCCTGTCGGTCGCCACGAAGGGCGGCACGGCCGACACCGCGGACGAACGACGGTTTCGGAGACGGCGGGAGCGGCACCAATGCTGGGGCGCCGTGCGACACCTCGCGGCCAATCGTGAGAGGTACACCCGGCATGTGCGTCAAGTTGCTTCAGGCGCCTGGACGCGGCTGCGGGTGCGCTGACTCGGGAGGGGTTGTCTGCCAGTGTCCAAGCCGAGATTGCTCGTTCTCACCGAGTGGTTCCTGCCCGGCTACCGTGCCGGAGGCCCGATTCGCTCGACCGGGAATCTCGTTGCCGCGCTGCACACGGAATTCGACATTTCCGTGGTCACGTCCGACCGGGACCTGGGGATGTCACGACCGTACGCCGACATTCCCGCCAACGAGTGGACAAGTCACGGCGGCACCGCCCGAATCATGTATCTGTCGCCGGATCGACAGACGCTGGGAACGGTCGGACGACTCGCCTCCGAAGCCGACGCGGAATGCGTCTACCTCAACAGCATGTTTTCGACGCGGTTCTCCCTGCCGGCCCTCCTGGCCCGCTGGCGCGGCCGGATCGGGAAGCGGATGGTCGTCGCGCCGCGAGGAGAGCTGCTGCCCGGGGCACTTCGTTACAAAACCATGAAGAAGACCGGGTTTCTTTCGCTGCTTCGAGCGAGCGGGGTGTTGCACGGGCTGCATTTTCACGCCACCGACGCCCAGGAACGAGAGTCGATCGTTTCGCGCCTGGGAGTCCCGCCCGTACGCGTGACGACCCTGGCCAATGTTCCGGAGCCCGTCGCCGCGGACCCGCGTCCCGTCGAGAAGTCGGCCGACGCGGTCCGGCTGCTTTTTCTCTCCCGAGTATCCCCCAAGAAAAATCTGGCGTTTCTGCTCGAGCGACTGCGGGAAGTCCCGGCGACGGTCGGGGTCACGCTCACCATCGGCGGCCCGCAGGAGGATGTCGCTTACTGGGATCGCTGTAGCCGGCTGATGCATGGCCTGCCCAAGCACGTCCGAGTGGAGGCCATCGGTGCGGTCAGTCACGAGCAGGTTCGGCCTTTGATCGAGCGACACCACGCCTTCGTGCTTCCCACATTCGGGGAGAACTACGGGCACAGCATCGTCGAGGCGCTGGGAACCGGCCGCCCGGTGATCATCAGCGATCGAACGCCATGGCGAAACCTCGTCGTGCAGGGCGCGGGATGGGACCTGCCGCTCGAGGAGCCGGCGGAGTTCACCAGGGCCATCGTGGCCGTCGCCCGCCTCGACCAGACCGGGTTCGATCGGATGGCCCGCGCCGCCCTCGCTTACGCCGGCCGCCTCGCGGACACCGATGCCCTGAAGTCCGGATATCGCGCACTTTTCGCGCCTCGATGAGTCGCCGCAACGAGGACGACGACGTCAGCCGACGTCCTTGTGGGCGACGTAGAGAAAGCCGAGCGACGGAAAGACGTAGGGCAAACCGCCGAGCATGCGCTGCCCCCTCATGCGACACCCTTTGATTGCCTTGACGAAAGGGTTGGTCGGGTTCCCGAATCCCGCCCCGGTGATCTCGTAGCCACGTTTCTTGAACCAACTGCGGGGGATGTGCGACAAGTGTGCCTCGTCGGGATTATGTCCGTCATCCGTATCTGCCCCGCCACGCAGATAGAGGAAATTCGGGGTCGAGATGATGATCCGCTTGGTGGCCACCGACTCGAGCATCTCGACGGTGCGGTAGGCTTCTTCCTCGGGAAGATGCTCGATGATCTCGCATGCGAGCACCGTATCCCACGTTCCTTCGAGCGAAGCCGGCAGCCTGTGCTCCCAGACACGTCGATAGCAGCCCCGCTGCGCGCACGTCCGCACATTCGGCGGGAATGAATCAAACCCGTCCACGGCAGGGCAGGGAATTCCGGCTTCCCAATGATTCGTATGAATCAGGTTTCCCCAGCGGCCTACACCGCACGCCACATCGAGGACCGATTCGCCCTTGATGAGCGGGAGGATGACCGGGTCGAGAAAAGTCGGAGAAGAACTCATCGCCAGACCAGTGACCGAGGATCTCTTCTTGACGTTCGTTGGCAGACCGTCGAACGACGATCAGCATAGCCTGTGCGGAGACGAGTCGCCACCGATATTTCGCCCGCGACCGCCCGCCGTCCCAGATCGACCAGCTGAACCCCTCCCAGTTGTCGTACCAGTGCTCATGAGAGGTTTGGGGAACAGTCCTCGAGGTGTTGTCGCGATCGCTCAGGGCTTCGTCCCGGTCAGCAAGAAACTGCTGCCCCCCATCAGTTCCGGCAGCCTGGGCAGGCTCGACAGCAGATTGAGGCCGCTGATCAGCGACAAGACCCCCAAGCGGACCGGCCGCGCCTGAATGCGATACGCGGCGGCCGCGAGGGATGCTGGATTGGCGGCCGCCTGGGCGCGCGTCATCAGGCCCGCCCGATACAAGGCGGCGCGCATGCCGGCTGGCTCAATCGCTGCCGGCTCCGGGATGAAACCGGCCCCTCGCAGGGCCAACTCCAATGATTCCGGCGACCATTTATTGATGTGATTCGGCGTCATGTCCTGGCAGCCGGTCAGCCGCTCCTGCGCGAACATCGCAGCCGCCAGAGGCACCGAGATTGCGATCGTGCCCCCCGGTTGCAGAAGCTCAAAACAGTCGCTGAGCAGTGTCTTGAACGCGGCCACATGCTCGAGAACCTGAAACATCGTTACTGCCTGAAACGTGCCCGACGCCTTGGCGACGGCGTCCGCGGTGTTGTCGAAGCACTCGATGCCATGTGTGCGCAGTTGCTGCCGGGTCGTGTCACTTCCTTCTGTTGCGAACGTCCGCCACGTGTGCGGCAATTTCCTCAAGAAGGAACCGTCGCCGGTGCCGATGTCGAGCACGTTCCCCCCGGCCGGATACCGGGCGATCAGCCGCCCGATGGTGAGCCCGTATTCCCAACGGTCGGAAGGATACCCCGCCTGCTCGTGGAGAATCCCGTAGTACTCGTCGTCTCCCCCGACATGCGGCCATCCGAACCCGAATCCGCAGTGGTCGCAGACGTAGACAGCGCTCGAGTCCCCGCTCCAGAGCCGCCGCACGACCTGCCGGAGCCGTTCATTGCGATCGGCGTTTCGAGACGGCGGGCAAAAGTGGGCTGCCGCCTGGTCCGCCGAGTAACGATGCAGCGGCGCGGAACGAACCTCCATCCGGCACACGGGACACATCACGTGGTCGGTTTCCATGCTCATCGTTCGGCTCTCTCAGACATGTGAATCGCGTCACCCCGGCCGCCGAAGGGCATGCTCCACCCGCGCGACCGCCGCCGGCGAGGAAAACCGCTCCCGCCACAAGTTCTGCGCCCGGCATGACGCCTGATCCCGGCTGATCGACTCGGCCAGGAGTTGCTCGGCGAGCTGCTGCAGCACCGCCGCATCCCCGCCGGTGCATACCCGGCCGACGCCCTCCTGCACGATCAGCGTCTCGAGGTCGTTGCCCGGATTGATGCGGGCCAGCACCGGCAGCCCCGCCTGCATGTAGGTGAGGAACTTTCCCGGAATGTTGTGCGACGTGTGCCGCGGGTCGAGGGCCAGCATCGCGAACTGGCACTGGGCGAGCAGGCCCGGGATCTCCTCCGGCTCGATCTCGTCGTGGAACATCACGTTGTCGAGCCCGAGCTGCTCCGCTTCCCGGGCAAACCGGGGGGCCTCGCTGCCGCGGCCCACGAACAGGAAACCCACGTCTGTGCGGTCGCGCATGCGGGCGACCATCTCGAGAAACACGTCCATCCCCTGGGCGACGCCCATGTTGCCGGTGTAGACGAAGATCGTGCGGCCCGCGAGTTTCGTCTTCGAGATGTCGATCCGGCAGCCGGCCACGGCCGCCGGGCTGAGCCAGTTTTCCAGAACCTCGAGCCGGCGGCCGGGCCGGGCGGCGGCCCAGTCCGCCAGGTAGGCGAGATTGGCCCGGCACTGCACGCCGATCGTGTCGGCGACGGCGTATTGCCGCGCCTCGACCCATTTGAAAAACCGGTACGGGAGTCCGCGGCCCATCAGGCCCATGTCCACGGCCCACTCCGGGAAGATGTCCCGCAGGATGAGGTAACTGCGGCAGCCGCTCGCCTGCCGGATCCGCCGCACGATTGGCCCCAGGAAGATGGTGGGCGAGTACCAGATCACGCCCTCCCAGCCGGTGAGCGGCAGCCCGGCTGCCCGCATGCCCCGCAGCAGGGCGTGCGGCAGCCGCATCTCGTTGATCGTGCGGCGCACGTAATTCACGTCCTTCGTCGGCGGCGTGCGGACCCGCAGCACGGTGATTCCGCCGGCCGTCTCGATCTTCCACGGCTCGGCCAACGACGCCGCCGGCACGATCACCGTGGCCGCATGCCCCTGCGCGGCAAACTCGCGCACGAGATCGCGCATCTGCACCGCCCCGGAAATCCGGATCGGCGGATACGTGTCGGCGATGATGGCGAGTCGCATCGGGAAACGGTCGGTCAGGACGTTTTGTGCCACACCACGCGGTTGACGTAGTCGGTGTAACTGAGGATCAGGCGGACGACCTTGTCGGAGACGTTGGGCACGGCGTAGTCGGCCACCGGCAGGAGCAGCCGGTCGGCCCCCCGCGGCTGCGTTTCCAGGATCGCCAGGCCTTGCAGCACCCGTTCGACGCTCAGCCCGACCAGCATCACCGACGCCTGCTCCATGCCCTCAGGCCGCTCGTGGGCCTCGCGGATGTTGAGCGCCGGAAAGTTGAGGATCGACGACTCCTCCGTGATCGTGCCGCTGTCGGAGAGCGTGGCCTTGGCCTGCGTCTCGAGGTGCACGAAATCGGTGAATCCGAGCGGCTTCATCAGCCGGACCTGCGGATGAAACACGGCCCCGTTGGCCTCCACCCGCTTGCGGGTCCGGGGATGCGTGGACACGACCACCGGCAGGGCGTGTGTTTCCGCCACCGCGTTGAGTACGGCCACGAGGCGGGCGAAGCTCCGGTCCGAATCGACGTTTTCCTCGCGGTGGGCGCTGACGACGAAAAACCCCCCCGGCTCCAGTTCCAGCCGGCGGACGGCGTCACTGGCCTCGATCCGCGGCAGGTAGTGCATCAGCACCTCGTGCATCGGGCTGCCCGTCTTAATGACCAGATCGGGCGGCAGGCCCTCCCGGAGCAGGTATTCGCGGGCGATCGAACTGTAGGTGAGATTGACGTCGGCCATGTGATCCACGAGCCGCCGGTTGATCTCCTCCGGAACCCGCTGGTCGAAGCAGCGGTTGCCGGCCTCCATGTGGAAGCAGGGAATCTTGCGGCGCTTCGCCGGCAGCATGGCCAGGCAACTGTTCGTGTCTCCGAGGACGAGCACCGCGTCGGGACGGATGTCAGCCAGCAGCCGGTCGGCCGCGATGATGATGGTGCCGATCGTCTCCGCGGCCGTCGCCCCGGCGGCGGCGAGGAAGTGATCCGGCTTCCGGATCCGCATGTCGTCAAAGAAGATCTGATTGAGCTCGTAGTCGTAGTTCTGACCCGTGTGGACGAGCACGTGATCGCATGCCGCGTCGAGCTTCGCCATCACGCGGGCGAGGCGGATGATCTCGGGCCGCGTGCCCAGGATCGTGGCTACCTTGAGTTTCTTCATGCGTCGAGTGGGGTGGCGATGGTGTCGGGGTGTGCGGGATCGAAGGCCTCGTTGGCCCACAGCATGACGACCATCTCGTCGCTGCCGATGTTGGTGATGTCGTGGGCCCAGCCGGGAACCGTCTCCACCACCCGCGGCTCGGTGCCGCAGGTTTCGAGGACGTGCTCGGCCCCGGTGCGGATGTCGCGAAACCGGAATCGCGCCCGGCCGCGAAGGACGAGGAATTTCTCGTTCTTCGTGTGGTGATAGTGGCCGCCGCGGGTGACGCCCGGATGGGCCGTGAAATAGGAGAACTGCCCGGAATCCGCCGTCCGCACCACCTCGGCGAACTCCCCACGCCGATCGACGTGGCGGGTCAGCCCGGAGGCGAAGGCCTGCGGCGGCAGGAAGCTCAGGTAGGTAGCGTAGAGGGCCCGTGCCAGCCCCGTGCCGACCCGGTCGACCGTGCGGTCGGCCCGCGCCGCACCGAAGCCCCGGATCATGTCGGCCACGACTCCGACCGTCGTCTCGTACACCGGATCGACCGTGCGGTCCGGCGCGGCGCGGCCGACCGGTACCCCCGCCGGCTGGTCGAGGATCGTGAGAAACTCCCGGCAGACGTCGTCGACGTAGACGAGCCGCAGCGGCGCCGCCGGGTCGTTGATCACGATCGGCAGGCCCCGGGCGACGTTGTGGCAGAACGTGGCGACGGCGGAGTTGTAGTTGGGACGCGACCATTTGCCGAACACGTTCGGCAGCCGGTAGATCCGGCAGTCCGCCCCGCTCGAGGCCCCGTACCCGCGGACGATCTCCTCCGCCGCCCGCTTCGACGCGCCGTAGGCGTTGTCGACCGCGGCCTGCGTGGAGGACGTGAGCACGATCGGCACCGCCCGGCCCGCCGCCGTGGCGGCCGCCACGACGGCCGCCGTCAGGTCGACGTTGCCGGCGGTGAATTCGCCGGGGTCCCGGGGGCGATTGATTCCGGCGACGTGAAACACGACGTCGGCCGCCGCCACCAGCCCGGGCAGCTCCGCCTCGGCCACGCCGCGGTGGGACTCGAGAACCTCGACCAGGGGCCGCTCGCGCAGATGGACGACGAGATTCGCGCCCAGAAAGCCCCGGCTGCCGGTGACGAGCGCCCGCATGGCCTTCAGTCCACCAGTTCGGGTGCGCGGCCGGCGACGATGTCGCGCATGAAATCAAGCTCCAGGAGGAGCGTCTTCATGCCCGGCACGTCCAGCCGCCGGGTGTTGTTGGAGTTGTAGTCCTCGCTTTCGGTGATCTTCTGCTCGCCCTGCTCGAAAAACCGGCCGTAGTTGAGATCCCGCATGTCGGGCGGCACGCGGTAGTAGCCCCCCAGATCCTGCGCGTGGGCCATCTCCTCTCGGCTGCAGAGCACCTCGAACTTCTTCTCCCCGTGCCGCGTGCCGATCACGCGGATCGGATGCTCGGGCTTGCCCATGAGCTCCACGATCGCCCGGGCGAGCGTGGCGATCGTGGCGGCCGGCGCCTTCTGCCCGAATATGTCGCCGTTGCCGCCGTGCTCGAACGCATAGAGGACGAGGTCGACGGCGTCGTCCAGCGTCATCATGAACCGGGTCATGTCGGGGTCGGTGATCGTGATCGGCTTGCCCGCCGACACTTGCTGCACGAAGAGCGGGATCACCGAGCCGCGCGAGGCCATCACGTTGCCGTAGCGGGTGCCGCAGGCCGTGGTGGGCGTTCCCTCGAGGCTGCGCGACTTGGCCACCATCACCTTTTCCATCATCGCCTTTGAAATGCCCATGGCGTTGATCGGATAGACCGCTTTGTCGGTGCTCAGGCAGACCACCCGCCTGACGCCCGCCGCCGCCGCCGCCTCGATGACGTTGTCGGTGCCGATGACGTTGGTCCGCACCGCCTCCATGGGGAAGAACTCGCACGACGGCACCTGTTTGAGGGCGGCCGCGTTGAAGACGAAATCGACGCCGTTCATTGCGTTGCGGACGCTCGCGGCGTCGCGGACGTCGCCGATGTAGAACTTGAGCTTGGGGTTCGCGTATCGCTTCCGCATGTCGTCCTGCTTCTTCTCGTCGCGACTGAGCACGCGAATCTCGCCGATGTCGGACGACAGGAAGCGGCGCATCACGGCATTGCCGAACGAGCCCGTGCCGCCGGTGATGAGCAGGGTTTTGGACGTGAACATCGGGATTTCCGGAATCCAGGCTGGCGGCTGCGGGCCCCGAGAGCTGTTGGTCCGCCCCCCGACGGCACCCGAAGGTCGTCCATCATCGGCGACCCGCCGAGCCGCTTCAAGCGGCGAGCGCCCGCTCCGGCCCGGGCAGCAGCCGTCGATTGCGGGGCCTACCCCGAACGAGTTATTCTCCTGTCCTCCCTCCCAAAGGTCGGGCCGGCAGCCGACCGGGCCCGAAAGTCGATCAGGCACGCCGCGGCATGACATCGCCCCGCCGACAGCGCCGTCCACCTCCCGCCCGCTTCTCGTGGGCTGTCGTCATCCTCGCCGTGACGGCGGCAACCCCGGCCCGCGCTGATTTCACGGTCCTGCATGCCTTCTCGGACACCGACGGGGCCTCGATCCCCTACGGGTCGGTCGTCCACCACGATGGCTGGCTGTATGGCACGACGGCATACACGACCTCGGGCACCGGCGACGTCGTGGCAAGCGGCGGCGCCGGCGGGGGCGCGATCTATGCCGTCCGGCCCGACGGCTCGGGGTTCCGCCTCGTCAAGTCGTTCACGTCGGCCACCGACGGCCAAAATCCGTTTCACGGGCTGACGATCACCGGCAGTTCGATCATCGGCGTGACGCGGAACGGCGGAGCCTATGGTCGCGGCGCGCTGTTTCGCGTCGGCCTCGACGGCGGCAACTACTCGGTGTTGCATCATTTCACCGGCGGGAACGGCGGCGCCCATCCGTATGTCGGGCCGACGCTCATGGGAAATACGGCCTATGGCATGACGTTCCTCGGCGGCACGTTCAACTCCGGCGTGCTCTACGGCTACAACCTGACCACGGGCAGTTTTTCCGTGGCGCGTCACTTCGATCTCAGCAATGGCTACCCGCTCGGCACGCTCACGCCCGTGAACGAGTGGCTCTACGGGCTCGTCAGCGACTACCGCCGGCCCGATAATTACGGAAACATCTTTCGCTTTCGTCCCAGCACCTCGACGTATGAGGTGGTGCACGCATTCGCCGGCGGCACCCAGGGGGGATATCCGTTCGACACGCTTACCTGGGACGGCGGTCACTATCTCTACGGCACGACGCTCGGCTCCCCTCCCCACACCGGTGAGCCCGACCTGCCGGTGCACCTCGCCGACGAGGGTGTCATCTTCCGCTACGACATCGTGGCGAACGAGTACCGGGTGATCCACGATTTCAAGGGCCAGGTGGGAGACGGCGCCAAGCCCAACAGCGCCATGCTCGTGGCCGCCGACGGGTCGCTCTACGGCATCGCCCACGGCACCGAGATCTGGGGAGGCCCGGGCTACGAATACGGCACGCTCTACCGGCTCGATGCCGATGGCGGCAACTTCGAGGTCCTGCACACGTTCGACTCGATGGCGGACGGCAACACGCCCACACGATCGTTGCTCATGCTCGACGACACGCTCTACGGCACGACCGTCTTCGGGGGCACGGGCGCCGCCACGCTGGGAAACGGGACCGTCTGGGCCTACGCCGTGCCCGAGCCGGACCCGACCCTGCCCCTGCTCGTCACGCTGGCGATCGTCGCCGTCGGTCGACGCGTCGCTCTGCGGCCCGCTTCGCGCAGGCGCGGCCCGCCGTATGCCGGGAACCGGTCGTGACCGACGACGGCCAGCAACGCGGGCCCGCCGGCCGCGTGTTCGTCATCTGGTTCGGCGGTCCGCTGTCGGCCACGCGGGCCGCGAGCCTCGACGCGATCCGCAGGAACGTGGGCGTGCCCGTCGAACTCGTCGCGGAGCGGAACCTCGGCGACTGGATCGTCGACAACGCCCCGCTGCACTCCTCGTTTGGCAGCCTGTCCGCGATCCACAAATCGGACTACCTGCGGTGTTACCTCATGCACCACCACGGCGGCGGATACGTGGATCTCAAGCCGCTCGAGGCCGACTGGCGGCCCGCCTTCGACCGGCTCGCCGCCGATCCGGCCCTGCTCGCCGTGGGTTATGCCGAGGTCGGACCGGGCAGCGTGGCGACGTTCGGCGTCGAACGGCTGCCTCCGCCGCGGCCGCTGTACGCCGCCTGGTGGCGGTATCGCCGACTGCAGCTCAACTTCCGCCGGCTGATCGGCACGTGCGGGTTCGTGATGCGGCCGGGCACGCCGTTCACGGCCGCGTGGTGGGCCGGCGTGAACCGCCGGCTCGAGGGCTTCGCGCCGGCGCTCGCCACCCATCCGGCCGCCCACCCCCGGGATCACGCCGGCTTCATGATCGACGGCCGGCCGAGCGGTTATCCGATTCACTGGACGGCCCTGCTGGCCGACATCCTCCAGCCGCTGGTGCTCGCGCATCGGCGCCGCATCGCCACGACGCTCCCTCCGCCCACGTTTGTCGGCTATCGGTGACGACGCACCCGGCGGCGCACCGGCCTGCGCAGCCAATGCCAGGACGCACCGGCTGCCGCACGCGGCTACCCGGCCGCCGACAGACCGCGGAGGCGGTCGCGGAATCGCTCGAAGGACAATTCCTCCCCCGCCCACGTCCGGCCCGTCGCGCCCATGGTGGCCAGCCGGGCCGCGGGCGCCGCCGCCCACTCGCGAATCGCCCCTACCGCGGCCACGGCGGCGTCTCCGTCGAGCAGCCAGCCGCAGGGAAACGCGTCGCCCGGCGGCATGATGTCATGCGCCAGATCGTGTCCCGCGGAGACGATCGCAGGCAGTCCGGAGGCAAGCGATTCGGCGAAGCTGTAGCCGAAATTCTCCCGGTGCGACAACGAGATGAACCCGTCGCTGGCCAGAAACGCCTCGGCCAGCCGGTCGCCGGCCAGTTGTCCGCCGAGGTGGACCCGGCCGCGACACTCCGCCGGCACCCGGGCCGCGAGCTGCGATACGGTGACCCCTTCTTCCATGCCGGCCACCACGAGATGGGCCTGGGGAACACCGGCCCGCACGAAGGCGTCGATCGTGTCCAGAGGCCGTTTCATCGGGTGCAGTCGCGCCACGAAGAGCAACATCCGGGCCGAGCTGGGAATTCCGTGGGCGGTGCGAAACAGGTCGCGGGCCGCTTCACGCCCTTCGAGCCGCGGCAGCGGGACCGGCCAGTGGATCACAACCGACCGGCCATCGCCCACCACCGAGGCCGCCTTCGTCCGCTCCCGTGCCGTGGCGAAGATCGTGGTGGCGCCGGCAAAAAACCCGCGGCCATAACGGGCCAGCCAGAGACGTTTGGCGATCGCATGCCGCCGCAGCGCCCAGGGATCGAGGCAGCCTTCGGGAACCGCCCACAACGGCCGCCCGTGCTCCCGGGACCAGCGGGCGGCCCACGGTGCGTGACCGCGGAAAAGCGAGTGGACGACGAGCAGGTCGGCGCCCCTCAGCAGGGCCTCCGCCTCGACCCGCATGGCCGGCATCACCACATGGCAGGCCCGATTCCAGAGCCGCGGCCGGGCCGCGATCCGGACCGTGGGCCGCTCGTCGTGCAGCACAGCTCGATCCGCACACCCATCGTCGAACGACAGGATCCGCCCCTCCAGCGCCCGTGCGAAGGTGCAGACAGAGCGGTAGATCCCGCCATACACCGGATCATGCGTCAGACACACGTCCCAGGCATTCATGATGCTGCGATGATACGTCGCCAACTGGGGCGGCGTCATCCGCCGCCGCGCGGGACCGCGTCATCCGGCCGCGCGGGACCACGTCATCCGGCCGCGCGACCGTCCGGCGCCGTCTGCCGCGTCTCCAGCACCCGCGCGCAGATGTCGCGAACCCGCTCCGCCCAGACTTCCTTCGCGTACGGCGCCGCCAGCGGCATGCCGCGGTCGCCGATCAGCCGCGCCTCCCCCTCGTGCCGATGCACCCACTCCAGGGCCGCCGCCAGCCCGGCCTCGTCGCCCGGCCCCACCACGCGGCCGTTGAAATACGACCGCACCAGTTCGACGCTGTTTCCACAGGCCGCCGTGCACACCACCGGCAACCCCGCCGCCACCGCCTCCGCGATCACGAATGGCCAGGGGTCGTAGTCGCTCGCGAGCACGAACGCGCCGTGCGTGGCCAGCACCTCACCCATGCCGCTGGGCTGCACGAACCCGCGATCTTCGACGCCCGCGACGCCGCGCAGCCGCCCCGCCTCCGGCCCCATGCCACAGCAGGTGAGCGACCACGGATCGTGCACCGCCGTGCGATAGCGGCGGTAGGCCGCCATGAGCAGGTCGATCCGTTTCTCGCGGGCATAGCGGCCCACGAAGAGAAACCTGCGCGGATACCGGGGCAGCGCCCGCCGGGCCCGCGCCGCCTGAGCCGCCGTCTCTGTATCGAGGCCGATCAGGCCGCGGTCGATCCTGCTTTCGGGAAACCCGAGATGGCGTGCATACGCAGCCGACCGCTCACCGGGCACGAACGCCCCCACGAACCGGTTCAGGTAACGACGCAGCACGAGCGGCGCCAGGATTTTCCGCAGCGACCAGACGAACGGCATGTCGAACGCAAACAGCTTCGGCACCCCGCGAAACGCCCGGCTCTCCGCGGCCAGCCGGCAGAGCGGGCTCCGCCAGCCGAGCACGATCATCACGTCGGCCGCGACCGCCGCGATCTCCCGCTCGATCGAGGCGGGGTCGAACCCGACCCCCTCGCGGTGCACGCGGCAGTCGATGCCAGCGAGCAACGGCCCGTGATCGAAGGCCGTGTCGGGCTTCGGCGGCAGCGCGAGAAACACCACCACGCGGGTGTCCGGCAGCGCCGAGAGCGCCCGCCAGCAGGCGGTCATGGTGGGAGACACGCCCGTCCAGAAAAACGCGATCGTCAGCGGCCGGGACGCGGTCATGCCGGCTGCTCCCACGACCAGACACTGCCAGCCGCCGTCACCGCTTCCCTGCCGAACGCCTCGTCCACGGCGCGGGTCACACCG
>JBKDUV010000333.1:0-5399 GCA_046339335.1 Planctomycetia bacterium
CCGCCGGCTGAGCACGACCTGAAACACGTCTCCCGCCCGGATGTACTCGATCGCGCGTTCCACCGCCGCGAGGAACGCCTCCCGGCCGAAGGCCGAGCGGGCGGTCCCCCAGGCGCGGCCGCGGGGCTCGCCCCGGGGACCCACGACGGCCGCGGGCGGCCAGGCTGCCGACGCGACCAGGCGGTCGATCGTGGCGTCGATGCGGCGTTGGGCGGTCTCGTAGGCCGTCGCGACGGCCGCGTCCGAGTCGTCCTCGAGCCGGGCGAGGACGACGACGTCGATCATCTTGGAGACGTTGTCGAACACGACCATCCGGTCGTAAAAGGAAAACGACAGGTCGGGCAGGCCGAGATCGTCGGCCGGCGGGGCCGGGAGCCGCTCCCAATACCGCACCGCGTCATAGGCGGCGTAGCCGACCACGCCACTGGTGAACGGCGGCAGTTCCGGCAGGCGGGCCGGCCGGTAGGCGGCCAGTCGCCGTTCCAATTCGGCGAGCGGGTCGGCGCACGGAAACGACTCCATCTCCGCCCCGTCCGCTCCGCTGATGCGGACGATGCCGCCGCCGGCCTCGAGTCGCAGAAAGGGATCGGCGGCGAGAAAACTGTAACGCCCCACCCGTTCTCCGCCGACCACGCTTTCGAACAGGCAGCCCGCGGCGCCGGCGTCGAGGCGGGCGAAGGCTGAGAGCGGCGTCAGGCTGTCGGCGAACAGCCGCCGATAAACGGGCACGAGCCGGCTCGTCCGGGCCAGTTCCGCAAAACGCTGCCTGTCGGGAAGATGGGGCATCGGAACGGGGCGCTGACAACCCTGGGCGGGGCGGATTCGGACGTCGTGAGACTACCCGTGGCCACGATGGCCAACAACACGGTCGTGGCCTGCCGCGGGGGAAATCCCCGGCGCCCATACGGCCGCGGTCCGCTATGATTCCCCTGTCCCCGGCGGGAGTTCAGCATGCAGTGCCAGAAGTGCGACAAACAGGCCGTGTTCCACATCACCGAACTGGAGACGGGAGAAGTCCGCGAACTGCACCTCTGCGAGGATCATGCCCGGACGTATCTCAACCAGTCGGAAGGGGGCGCCGAGGAGGAGGCCGCGACCGAGGAAGCCGGCGGCACCGGTGGCGGCATCGCGGGGCCGTTGGGCGTCGGACAGACCGCGGGCGAACTGGCGCTGCTCGACCAAAAAGCCTGCCCCATGTGCGGCATCACCTTCTTCGAGTTTCGCAACCAGGGGCGGCTCGGCTGCCCGCACGACTACGTTCATTTCGCGAAGGAGCTCGAGCCGCTGATCGCCAACATTCACGGCGGCACGACGCATACCGGCCGGCGCCCCTCCCGGCCCCCCGCCGGCCCCCTGCCCGAGGACACGGAGGAACTGACCGGACTCATCGGCCTGCGGCGCGGAATGAAGGACGCGATCGCCCGCGAGGACTACGAGAAGGCGAAGGAAGATCGTGACGCGATCCGCGGCATCGAGGACCGCTGGCTCGGTTCGCCGGCCTCCTGACGAGCCGTTCCCCCCCGACCATGAAGCAAGCCATGAAACTCGAATCGTTGACGCAGGCCGTGGGTGAGTGGCTGCGCGGCACCGGGCCGGAATCGGACATCGTGATGAGCAGCCGCGTCCGGCTGGCCCGCAACGTCGCCCAGTACCCGTTCGTCAGCCGGGCGTCCGAGCAGGATCGGGCCGACATCGAGCGGTTCCTCCACGAGCGGATCGCCGGTGCGCCGGTGGGCAAACAACTCGAGTACATCGACGTCGGCCGGCTGGAGGAGATCGATCGCCAGTTTCTCGTCGAGCGGCAGCTCATCAGTCGCGAACTGGCTGAGGCCCAGGGAGCCCGCAGCGTGGCGATCGACGGCCGCGAACAGGTGAGCCTGATGATCAACGAGGAGGATCATCTGCGGATCCAGTGCATGCACAGCGGCCTCGACCTGCAGGGCGTGTGGCGGCAGATCAAGGGCGTCGACGAGGAGATCGAGAAGGTGGTGCCCTATGCCTTCCATCCCCGGTTCGGCTACCTCACCGCCTGTCCGACGAACGTGGGCACGGGCATCCGCGTGAGCGTCATGCTCCACCTGCCGGCGCTGGTCATCACCAGGCAGATCGACAAGGTGTTTCGCAGCCTGCACAAGATTGCCCTCGCCGTCCGCGGCCTGTACGGCGAGGGCTCGCAGGCGATGGGAGACTTCTACCAGATTTCGAACCAGACCACGCTCGGCCGGACCGAGGAGGAACTCGTCGAGCAGGTCAGCGACGTGGTGCCCGTCCTCATCGACTACGAACGACGGGCGCGGGAGTTTCTCGTCCGGGAAACGCAGCAGAACGTCCACGACCAGGTGAGCCGCGCCTACGGCATCCTGCGGACGGCGCAGACGATCAGTGCCGAGGAGACGATGCAGCTGCTGTCCCGTGTGCGCATGGGCGTGCTGCTCGGCCTCATCGGCGACGTGAAGATCTCCGACATCAACGTGCTTCTCGTGCGCACGCAGCCGGCCCACCTGCAGAAGCTCCGTGGCCTCGAACTCGACACCAAGGACCGCAACATCGAGCGGGCCCGCTACCTGCGGCAGCACTTCGAGGCGGGCGGATCAGGTTCCGCCAACTGACGCCGCCGGGTCAGCCGGGGAGCTTGGCCCGCAGGGCGGCGACCACGGGCCGGGGCACGAACCGCAGCAGTCGCTCGTCGTCCGCCAGGGGCGTGATCTGCTTGAGCAGCGACGAGGAGATGTGCGAGTATTCCGCATCGGCCATGAGGAACACCGTTTCGACCGCCGGGTCGAGCTTGCGGTTGGCGAGCGTCATCGTGAATTCCGCCTCGATGTCGGTCAGCGACCGGACGCCGCGCAGGAGTACCGTCGCTCCCTGCTCGCGCACGAACGTCACCGACAGGCCGCTGAACCGTTCGACCCGGACGTTCGTCAGTCCGACCATCGATTCCCGCACCAGTCGAACCCGCTCCTCGAGCGAGAACAGCGGCTGCTTGTCGGGGTTGATGCCGACCCCGACCACGATCGTGTCGAAGAGACGACTGGCCCGGCCGATGACGTCGAGGTGGCCGAGCGTGATCGGGTCGAAGGAGCCGGTGTAGACGGCGATGCGGGCCGGGCTTGCGTCGGGCATGGGGAGCCAACTCCGGGGACGTGGCCGGGGCGGTTGCCGGGGCGGCCCGAAAAGGCCGCCACTGCAACCTGGCTCCCGACGCAGGCTGAATTATGGTATGGAATCACGGGCGGGGTCGAAATCCCGGTACCGGCACGGAGGTGGGCGGCAGATGGCGAAGGGGCTTGCGATGCTGGGCATGGTCATGGCCGGGCTGGTCGTCGTGCTCTTCGCGGCCGACCTGGCGGCCGCGGTGCCGTTCGGCCGCGCCAGTGTCGTGGCCGATGTGGGCTTCATCGTCAGCAGCCTGATCCTGGCGTATGCGAGCTGGCTGATGATGGACCGCAGGCGCGGCTGACGCCGGTTGCGGCCCGCTCCCGCGTCAGGCGGCCTTGAGGACCGACCCGGCCAGCGGCATCGCCCCGCCGCGGGACAGCGTCGTGGCCAGGTCGGAGAGTGTGACGACCCGCGCGGTGTTTCCAGCCTGCCGACGCTCTGCCCAGGCGGTGTACCGCTCGAAGCGGGTGCTCAGCGGACCGTTCGGCCCCATCGGCACCGTGCCGACCTGGAGAATGCGGAGCGCTCCTCGCCGGGGCCGCGACAGCGGCCCGTTTATCCAGCCCCATGGACCGCGGCCTGATTCCCGTGCGGCCCGCACTTCCCACAATCCCCAGACCGGGTTTCGGCACTCCCAGCCTGCGGGGGCCGGCCGCCGGCCGCCCCGCTGCTCCGTCCCGAACGTCTCCACGACCACGATGCGGATGCCTTCCGCGACGAGCAGGGCGTGGTGGTCGAGGGGGCGTGGTCCACGGAGGACGGCAGTCGCCAGGTCAGGAGCGAACCGCCGGGCCGTGGCGATCCGTTCCCGGAGCGTGCGTCTGGAGTCGAGCCACTCGGGCGCGATAGCCAGCCCCACCTCGTCTCCCGCTCCGACCGGGACGGCAGCCGCGATCGCTTCCGGGCCGCCGGCCCAGTTGACCGCGCACCGCGGCCGCCCACCGCATCGCGCCAGGCCTGCTCGGGCGGCGGCGTGCATGCTCCCAGGCAGTTCCGCACAAATCACGATTCTGGCCGGATCGACCGCGGTCCGCATGCTCCCTCCCGCCGCTCCTCGCGACACGCCCTTTCAGGGTATCGGCGGCGGTGCAGCCGGCCTGCACTTCGCGGGCAGCGGTCGGCTTTCCCTGCACGATCCCATCGTCGGATCGGGAACATCGACCGCGGCATGGTCGACCTTGACGGTTGGGCAACGCCTCCCGATCGCGATCAGCCGGACCGTTCGGCGTCCGTCATCGCCGCCACCAGCGACTCGATCGTCGCCTGTCCGGCCTCGGCGGCGGGCCGCAGGCCGAGCGGTGCGAGCGCGGCCGTCGTCACCGGACTGATGCTTGCGATCCGCCAGCGATGCATGCGGTCGCCGAACAGGTGGGCGGCAGCGGTTGCGATGGACGGGCTCGTCACCGTGACCCAGTCGATGCCGGCGGCATCGAGCGCCTCGAGCGTCGCCGCGTCGATCGCGCCCAGCGGCGTGTTCGCATAGGCGGCCACTTCTACGACGTGATGGCCGGCGTCGATCAGGTGCCTGGGGAGCACGTCCCGGCCGCGGTCGGCCCGCACCAGCAGGAAGCGGCTGCCGGGAGACACGTCAGCGAAGGCGGCCACGAGTCCCTCCGCGCGGAAATCGTCCGGTGTCAGGTCGGCGGCGAGACCGACGGCGGCAAGTTCACGACGTGTCGCGGTGCCGATCGCGGCGATCCGCGCCGTCGCCAGCCAGCGGGCGTCGCGGCCTGCGGCCCGGAGCCGCATGCTGAAGCTGCGGACGCCGTTGGCGCTCGAGAAGACGATCCAGTCGTAGGTGCTCGCCGCGGCGATCGCGTCGTCGAGGGGCTGCCAGGAGGCCGGTGCGTCGAGGCGGACGACCGGGATGCAGATCGATTCACCACCCGCACCGCGGACCAGCGCGGCCAGATCTTCCCCCTGCCCCGCCGGCCGCGTCACCAGCACGCGGCGGCCGGCCAGCGGGCCGGATCGCGATGCCTGCCCGGTCGCCTCCCCCACGATCACGATCGCGGGGGGCCGCAGTCCCGCTGCCGTCGCGTCCACCGCGCACCGGCCGAGCGAACTGCTGGCGATTCGTTGGTCCGGCCACGAGCAGCGGCTCACGATCGTCACCGGTGTGTCGGCCGGCGTGCCCGCCGCGAGCCGGGCGGTCGCCCAGCGGTCGAGCTGCTCGATCCCCATGTAGATCGCCAGCGTACCGGGCAGGCGGGCGAGGGCCCGGACGTCGACGGGGTTCG
>JBKDUV010000334.1:0-2611 GCA_046339335.1 Planctomycetia bacterium
GGACGCGGGCGTCATTTCTCCGGTACGACTCCACCGACTCCCAGGTCCCCGTGCTCTGGGAGTCGGACGGCACCGCGGCGGGCACGAAGCCGACGGTTTTCTCCGGCGGCTCGGGGCCGTCGGTGTGGCTGCTGTCCAAGCCCGTCGGGGACACGCTGTACGTGGCGGCTTCCGACCCGGCTCGCGGTTCCGAGTTGTGGGCACTCAAGCAGGTCAACAACGCGCCCAGCGCCGTCTCCCTGTCGGCGTCGAGCGTGGCGGAGAACCTGCCGGCCGGTACGGTGGTAGGCACGTTCTCGACGACGGACCCGGACGCGGGGGACACGTTCACGTACTCGATCTTGCCCGACGCGACGCTCGACGGGACCACGCGGTTCACGATCGTGGGGAACGAGCTGCGGACGACAGGCGGCTTCGACTTCGAGTCGAAGGCCAGCTTCCGGGTCCGCGTTCGCAGCACGGATCAGGGCGGTCTCTTCGTCGGCCGGGTGCTCACGATCACGGTGAGCAACGTGAACGAGGCCCCGACGGCCCTCGCACTGTCGGCGATGAGCGTGGCGGAGAACCTGCCGAGCGGCGCGGTGGTCGGTACGTTCTCCACGACCGACCCGGACGTCGGGAACACGTTCAAGTACACGATCGTTCCCGACCTGACGCTCGACGGAACGGGCCGGTTCGCGATCGTGGGGAACGAACTGCGGACGACCGGTTCGTTCGACTTCGAGGCAAAGTCCAGTTACAGGCTGCGCGTGCGGAGCACGGACCAAAACGGGCTGTTCGTCGCCCGGGTGTTGACCATCAACGTGACCAACGTCAACGAGGCGCCGATCGCGATCGCGCTAACGAGCACGAGCGTGCCGGGAAACCGGCCCGTGGGGACGGTCGTGGGCACGTTCTCGACGACCGATCCGGATGCCGGCAATACGTTCACGTACATCATCGTTCCCGTGTCGACCCTCGACGGCACGAGTCAGTTCGAGATCGTCGGCAACCAGTTGCGGACCAAGGCGTCATTCAACCCGGCGGTGAAGTCGAGTTATACGTTGCGGGTGCGCAGCACCGACCAGAGCGGGCTTTTCACCGCACGATTGATCACGATCACGGTCACCCCGTAGGTTCGGTCAGAGATCCCGAGGGCCGCCGCTGGAGTTGTCACGGCCGGGCACGGCGGATGGGCGATGTGTCCCGCCGATGCTGTCGGGCGGCTTGCGAGAACGAGCACGGTCGCCGCGCCTGCTCGGCCTCCGGCTGCGCCCGATCACCACGGCGAAACTGCCGGGGTGTCGGGAGCACCGGAGGCCGCAGGTTTCTCCGGGCCGTCACTGGGAAGTCACTTCCCCGCAGTCGGTGACCTCGATCCGCTGCTTGGTCTTGCCGGACTGGGAGCCCAGGGCCTCGATCTTCTTGACGACGTCCATGCCCTCGACCACCTGACCGAACACCACGTGCTTGCCGTCGAGCCAGGGAGTCTTCGCCGTGCAGAGGAAGAACTGCGATCCGTTGGTGTTGGGGCCGGCATTTGCCATGCTCAGCACACCAGGGCCCGTGTGCTTGAGGGTGAAGTTCTCGTCGGCAAACTTCGCGCCGTAGATCGACTTTCCACCGGTGCCGTTGTGGGCGGTGAAGTCTCCCCCCTGGCACATGAAGTCGGGAATCACGCGATGGAACGTGCTGCCCTTGTAGCCGAAGCCCTTCTCCCCGGTGCACAAGGCACGGAAGTTCTCCGCCGTCTTGGGAACGACGTCGGAGCGCAGTTCGACGATGATCCGTCCGAGTTTCTCGTTGCCGGCTGAAATATCCAAATAGCATCTGGGGAGCATCTTTTTTTCCTGTGCGATTCCTCTGGACACCAACGACACCAAAGCGATCACGATACAGAACACGAAGCGACGGTTCACCCTCATCTCGTTTCTCCTGCGAGCACGTTTCTTTTGCGAGCACGTTTCTTTTGCGGTCCATCGGGCTTTTCCGTGGGTCGGGGGTGTCCCTGCCATGTCACCGGCCGTTCTCAGCGGGCCACCCGCCCGCCGGTCACTGCAAGTCCGCAGCGCATCGGCAACCATTCCATCGCTTGCTTCCACAGCCCGGCGACATGGCAGCAACACCCCCTTCTGGGCTCCTGACCCACAAAGTTCCCGGTAGAACCCTTTATTCGATGATGGGCCACGGCTGCGATGTGCAACGCATCGACGTGGGCCTTGGCCGGCAGGAGGGCTCGGGTCATGATTGCCGATGCGATCTGCGGGATTTCCGCGGCCGGAGGCACCACCGGAACCCCCCTCGACAGCCCGCAGCCTTTCGGCTGCCAGGGCTGAATCGCCTGCGGCGCTTTCGTCGAGAACATACTGGGAAATCACCAGTTCATATTCCGATTGCGCTGTGGTCCACCACCGCGTGGTCAACAACTGCCTGGCGGCAGTGGGGATGTCGGCACTCGGCTTCTGTCGAAGGTAGCCGATGATCGACGATTCGACGTAGACAGTGGGCATGGCGTCACTTCAGCTGGATCGCCTTCATCATCTTGATGTTGGAGTAGCGGATGTCGGTCATCGAGTCGGGGAGTTTGCCCGCCTTGAAAGCCTTGATGAGGTCGCGAGCACCGTCCTCGATC
>JBKDUV010000335.1:0-10904 GCA_046339335.1 Planctomycetia bacterium
CCGCTCGCCGCGGTCCTCGCGCACGCCGCCGATCACGACCGGCACGACGGGGGCCGGGCCGGCGTCGAACCGAGCCCGGGCCGCGTCGATCGCGCGGTGCATGGCCGACCGCGTCGCCTCGAGGGAAAAGTCGGCGAGCGGTTCGTTGTGGAACGCGGCAGCGGCTTCTGCCGGGGAGGGAGCCTGTGTCGTGTGTGTCGTGGGCATCGCTGGTCGTGTCTCCATAGGGTGCGGGCCCGGCGGGGCGAGCAGCGTCTCGGGCGGGACGTGCTTCACGAAGCCGGCGCGGAGGAATGACTCGTTCGAGGAGTTTTCCAGGAGCCGGCGGACGAGGTACGCCATGCCCGGCACGAGTTGGCCGTAGGGCATGTAGACCCGCAGCCGCCAGCCGGCCGCCACCACGGCATGCTTCTCCGGATCTCCCATGCCATAGAGCATCTGCATCTCGACCGCATTCCGCGCGATCCCGAGCCGCTCGGCGACGGCCATGCCGTGGGCCAGCGAGCGGAGGTTGTGGCTGCCGAGCGCCGTTCGCAGGGCGTCGGCGTTCTCCAGGGCGAACGTCGTGGCCGCCTCGTAGCAGGCGTCGGTCTCCCACTTCCGCTCCCAGACCGGCACCGGCCCGCCGGCGGCGGCGGCGAGGATCGTCTCGTGGTCCCAGTAAGCGCCCTTCACGAGCCGGACCCAGACCGGCGTGCCGCGGCGCCGCGCCCAGTCGGCGAGCACGGCGAGGTCGCGCGGCGCCTCCTTCAGATAGCACTGCACGACGATCCCGCAGTGGGGCCAGTCGCGAAACTCCGGCTCCTCCGCGATCCGCCGAAAAATCGCGAACGTCAGGTCCTTGATGGCCCGGCTCTCCATGTCGACGTGCAGCTGGGCGCCGACCTCGCGGGCCCGGCGCCACAAGGGCCGGAGCCGACCGAGGACGCGGTCCATCGTGCCCTGCGGATCGATGGCGTCGAAGCGGTTGTCGAGCGCGGAAAGCTTGAGCGAGAGGTTGACCCGTGGCAGCGGGCCGTCGGGGCCGTCGTCGATCCGCGGGTCGTGGGGCCAGGCCGCGGCCCGGCGCGGTAGTTCGTCGAGCAGGTGCATGTAGGCCGCGGCGTACGCGTCGGCCTCGGCTTCGCCCGTCACCGCCTCGCCGAGGAGGTCGAGCGTGAATGCCCGGTGCCGGTGCCGCTCGGCGACCGCCGCCCGAGCCGCCTCGGCGGGCGTCGCCCCGGCGATGAACCGCCGCGCCTGGGCGAGGACCGCGGCCCGCACCGCGCGGGCGGCGAACGGGGCGAGGACGCCGGTGCGGGCCGCCTGGAAGGCGAGCCGCAGCGGGTTCGGCAGCCGGGCCAGCGTGTCGTCGTCGATGTATTCGCGGACGTGGCGGTCGATCGCCGCCGCGTCGTCGAGCATCGGCATGCAGTCGACGAGGCGAAAGAGCCGGACCTTGAGTTCGTCGTCATGCGTCGCCCATTCCCCCGCCTGCTGCACCCACCACTCGGGCGAGACCATCGTCGGCTCGGCGGCGCGAGCCTCGGCGAGGAGCGAGCGGCCGATCTTTTGCGTCCGCGTCTCGATGTCTTCCCGGTCCTGTGCGGAAAGCCGGGAGGGGAGCAGGCCGGCCACGGGAAAACTGCCGCTCATGGGTGTCGCTCGCAGACCGCGGTACCGGTGCTTTGGCGGGCAGGGGACTGCGAAGCCCCGCCGTCGCACCTCCCGAAAACTTCAAGCATAGTCGTGCCCCCAGGCCGCCGACCATCCTCGCCAGGCTCACCAGCAGGACCGGCCGCCGTTCACGGCGATCGTCTGCCCGGTGATGAAGGCGGCTTCCGCGCTCGCCAGGTAGACGGCGGCCCAGCCGACCTCGTCGGGCGTGCCCCAGCGGCCCAGAGGAATGGTCGCGAGGTACGCATCCTTTTCCGCCTCCGGGTCGTGTGCGTGCCGCTCCACGGGAATCCATCCCGGGGCGATCATGTTCACCGTGATGCCGAAGGGGGCCAGTTCGTGGCACATGCTCCGCGACCAGCCCGTCTGCCCCCCCTTGGCGGCGACGTAGGCCGAGAACGGCGCGACGCCGAGGTGAAACACCTCGCTGGTGATGTTGATGAACCGGCCGTGCCGGCGGGCCTTCATGCCCGGCAGCGCCCGTCTCGCCAGCAGGTAGGGGCTCTTCACGAAGTAGTCGAGCATCTGCTGGTGGAAGGCCCAGTCGTACTCCTCGATCGGCTTCAGGGGCTGCGCCGGCGTGGCATTGACGACGACGATGTCCACCGGGCCGAGCGACGCTTCGATGGCGTTGAACATGGCGTCGATGGCGACGGCGTCGGTGACGTCGCCGCGGAACAGGGCTGCCGTTCCGCCGCACCCACCGACCTCGGCGACCGCGGCCGCGGCACGGTCGGCATCGTGGGCGTAGTTCATCGCCACCCGGGCACCCGCCCGGGCGAGGCAGCGGGCTATTCCCTTGCCAAGCCCGGTGGTCGCCCCCGTGACGAGGGCGGTCCTGCCGGCGAGCGAGAATGCGGGGGCGTCTGAAGTGGTCATCGGGTCGAATGCCAGTGGGCGGAACCCGCCAGGCGGCGGTATATCATGGAGGAGCGATCGAATGAAGACTCGCGAACGCGGTGGCGTGATCGCAACGGGAGTGGCGACGTGGCGATGCACAAGATCAGCCGAATCCGATGGCTGCTGGTCGCTGGTGTGCTGGCGGGGGGGGCCGCGTCGCCCGCTCCCGCGTCGAGCCCCCCGCAGGTCGACTTCGCTCGCGACGTCCAGCCTCTGCTCGCCCGCCGCTGCTATGCCTGCCACGGTCCCGATGTCCACGAGGCGGGCCTGCGGCTCGACGGTCGTGACTCGGCCACGGCCAGGCTCGAGAGCGGCTCGCGGGCGATCGTTCCTCGCGATCCCGCCGCGAGCGAACTGCTCGCCCGGATCAGGGCCGCGGATCCGGATTCGCGCATGCCTCCGCATGGCCCACGGCTCTCGGCCGACGAGGTCGCAACGTTGGAGCGGTGGATCGCCGCCGACGCACCATGGCCCGCGCACTGGGCCTTCGTGCCACCGCGGCGGCCCACGGTTCCGGCGCCGGAGGCGCGCGATGGGGCCGCCGCCATCGACGCCTTCATCGCCGCCGGTCTGGCTACGCGGGGCCTGCCGACGCCGGATCCCGCGGACAAGCCGGCGCTCCTGCGGCGCGTCACCTACGGCGTCACCGGCCTGCCGCCGACCGAGGAGGAGATGCGGGCCTTCCTCGCCGACGACTCCCCGGCGGCGTGGGAGACGGTCGTCGATCGTCTCCTGGCATCGCCCCACTACGGCGAACAGTGGGCGCGTCACTGGCTCGATCTGGTCAGGTACGCGGAAACCAACTCCTTCGAGCGGGACGGCGTGAAGCCCCACGCCTGGCGGTATCGCGACTACGTGATCCGCGCCTTCAACGACGACAAGCCCTACGACCGCTTCGTCGTCGAGCAGCTGGCCGGCGACGAACTTCCGGATCCGACGGCCGACTCGCTCGTCGCCACCGGCTACTACCGGCTCGGCATCTGGGACGACGAGCCGGCCGACAAACTCCAGGCCCGGTACGACGGGCTCGACGACGTCGTTTCCACGACCGGACAGGCATTTCTGGCCCTGACCATCGGCTGCGCCCGGTGCCACGACCACAAGATCGATCCGCTCACGCTCCGCGACTATTACGGCCTGCTGGCGCTCGTTCACAACGTCACCCCCTACGGCGAAGGCAAAATGGTGCGGCTGCTCCCGGTGGGCAGCCAGACAATCGCCGAGGCGGAGCACGCGGCCGAGGAGATCGACCGCCGGGTGGTGGAGGCCAAGGCGGCCATCGCCGCGATCGACCAACGGATCGAGGAACACGGCCCGCAGGCGCTCGACGATCAGGCCCGTCGCGACCGCGCGGCGTGGAAGAAGACGCTCGCCGAGTTGGAGGCCGACCGCGGGCGGAACGCCAAGGGGCTGGTGGTGGCCGAGTACGGCGCAGTCGCGCCCGAGACGTTCATCCTCCACCGCGGCGATCCGCACGCCGAAAAAAAGCCCGGGAACCGGGTCGCCCCGGCGTTCCCGCAGGTGCTCTCCCCCCCAGTGCCGGCGATCACGCCGCCTGCCGGCGGCGGGTCCACGGGTCGGCGGCTGGCGCTGGCCAGTTGGATCGCGTCCGCGGACAACCCGCTCACGGCCCGCGTCATCGTCAATCGTATCTGGCAGCACCACCTCGGCCGCGGTCTCGTGCGCAGCCCGAACAACTTCGGCCTCCTCGGTGATCCGCCGACCCATCCGGAACTCCTCGACTGGCTGGCCACGGAGTTCGTCGCCCGCGGCTGGCGGATGAAAAGCCTGCACAAGACGATCCTCATGTCGCGGGCGTACCGGGCCTCGTCCCGGGACGTGCCCTCGGCCCGGGCGCGGGATCCGCTCAACGACGGCTTCTGGCGGTTCGACATGCGCCGGCTCGGCGCCGAGGAACTCCGCGATTCGATCCACGTGGCCAGCGGGGCCTTCAATCCGAAGATGTACGGCCCCGGGTTCTATCCCGCCATGCCGGGGGCGGTGCTGGCGACGCAGTCGCGACCCGGCGCCGGCTGGGGAAAATCCTCCGCGACGGAGCAGGCCCGCCGCAGCATTTACATCCACGTCAAGCGTTCGTTGCTGACGCCGCTCCTCGCCGACTTCGACCTCGCCGACACCGACAGTTCCTGTCCGGTGCGGTTCGTCACCACGCAGCCGACGCAGGCGCTGGGGATGCTGAACGGCGATTTCCTCAACGCACAGGCCCGGGTCTTCGCCGCCCGCGTCCGGCGCGAGGCCGGCGGCGCGGACGCCGAGCAGACGGCGGCCATGGTGCGACGGGCGATCGAGGTGGCGCTCGTGCGGCCCGCCGCGCAGGCGGAAGTCGAGCGTGGTGTCGCCCTCGTCCAGGACCTCGCATCCCGGGACGGCGTCGGCCCGCTGCGGGCACTGGAGCTCTACTGTCTGATGATCCTGAACCTCAATGAGTTCGCCTACCTTGACTGACGTGGACACGGCCATGCGCGTATCGGGCAACCATGGATGCCGGGCCGGCTTCTGCCGACGCACGCGGCGCGAGTTTTTCTGGGAGGCGGGGGGGGCGTTCACCGGGCTGGCGCTCGCGGGCCTGCTCGACGGCGGCTTCTTCGCCCGGCAGAGCCGGGCCGCAGAGGGGAGAGCGTACGTCAATCCGCTCGCCGCCAAGCCGCCGATGATCCCGCCGCGGGCCAAGAGCGTGATCTTCCTGTTCATGTACGGCGGCCCGAGCCACGTCGACACGTTCGACTACAAGCCCGCGCTCTTTCCGCTGGATGGCCGGACGATCCCCGTGAAGACGAAGGGCCGCGGCGGCGAGCGGACGAAAGGGCGCGTGGTGGGGCCGAAGTGGAAGTTCAAGCAGTACGGCCAGTGCGGCAAGTGGGTCAGCGACCTGTTTCCGCACGTCGCCCGGCACGTCGACGACATCGCCTTCATCCACTCGATGACGGCCGATTCGCCGATTCACGGGTCGGCGATGCTGCAGATGAACTCCGGTCGGATTCAGTCTGGCGCGCCGTGCCTCGGATCGTGGGTCAACTACGGGCTGGGGAGCGTCAACGACAACATGCCCGGCTTCGTGGTGATGCTCGACGCCAAGGGGGGGCCGATCTCGGGAGCGAAGAACTGGTCGAGCGGCTTCATGCCGGCCACCTATCAGGGGACGGTCCTGCGGAGCGGCGGCCCGCCGATCCTCGACCTCGCCCCGCCTGCCGGCATGTCGGCGGCGGCCCAGCGGAGGCTGCTTGACGACCTGCGCGAGGCGAACGCGGAGCACCTCCTCGCGCGGGGCGACAACAGCGAACTCGCCGCCCGCATCGCCTCCTACGAACTGGCCTGGAGAATGCAGCAGCACGCCCCCGAGGCGGTCGACCTGGCCACCGAGACCGCGGAGACGCAGCAGCTCTACGGACTCGACAATCCGCGGACCGCCGATTTCGGCCGTCGCTGCCTGCTCGCCCGCCGGCTTGTCGAACGCGGCGTGCGGTTCGTGCAGCTCTACTCCGGCGGGTCCCACAACGACGACAACTGGGATGCCCACGGCGACCTCGTGAAGAACCACGAGTTCCACGCCGGCAACACGGATCGGCCCGTCGCGGCTCTCCTCGAGGACCTCGAGCGTCGTGGCCTCCTCGACGAGACGCTCGTCATCTGGGGAGGGGAATTCGGCCGGCAGCCGACGGCCGAATACGCCCAGGGCACCGGACGCGACCACAACGCCTACGGGTTCACCATGTGGATGGCCGGCGGAGGCATCAAGGGAGGCGTGAGCGTGGGCGAGACCGATGAATTGGGTGCGGCGGCAATCGCGCCGGGGCCGGGGCATGGCAACGGCGACAAGCCCGGATTCCACGTGAAGAGCCTGCATGCAACAGTGCTCCATTGCCTGGGACTCGATCCCAACCGGCTGGCGTACTTCTTCGGCGGGCTCGATCAGAAACTCGTCGGCGTCGAGCGTGTGGAGCCGATCCGCGAAATTCTCGCCTGAGTCGCTAAGGTGTTGTCCTGCAGGGGCTTGTATTTTGTGGCAGGGCCGTTGTCGGGCCGCCGATCGCGGCTCGTGGTAAACTGCCGGAGCAAGCGGCGGGCAGGGTGGCCTGCAGCGAGAAATCGAGCAGCCAAGGCACGTGAAATCTCCGTCAGGAAAGGCAGCGGCCAGCTCGGCCGCGGTGCTGGAATCTCCCGGGCCGATCGTCCTTCCCGCCCTGCTGCTCTGAGACTTCGGCCACCTCGCCCATGAGGTGGAACGGCTCGAAGACGCCGGTGCCCGGGCGCTGCACCTCGACGTCATGGACGGCCGGTTCGTGCCACAATTGACCTACGGCCCGGTCGTGGTCGAGGCGGTGCAGCGCACGGCCCGGGTGCCGATCGAGGTGCACCTGATGATCGAGGAGCCGGAGCGGTCGATCGCAGAGTACGCCCGTCTCGGAGCCGACGTGCTGACCGTCCACGTGGAGTCGACCGCCGACCCGCGGGCCCTGCTCCGGGCGATCGCCGACCTCGGCCCGCGGGCCCACGTCGCCATCAGTCCCGGCACCCCCGTGGAACACGTCGAGCCGCTCCTCGACGTCTGCGACGGCGTGCTCGTGATGAGCGTCGAGCCCGGCTACGGCGGGCAACAATTCGACCCGCGGGCCGTCGACAAGATCGCCCGGCTCGCCGATCTGCGCCGGCGTTCGGGCGGGCGGTACCGCATCGGCGTCGATGGGGGCATCGCCGCCGACACCGTGGCGGGGGTGGCGGCGGCCGGGGCCGAATGGATCGTGGCCGGCAGCGCCGTGATCCGTTCCGCGAACTACGCCCGGGCGATAGCCGACCTGGAAGGCATCGCGCGGTCGGCCGCCTGATCCGGAAACCCGAGGAGCGTTTTCGCAGCCCACATGCCAGAACAGTTGATTTTGATCCGTTCCGGTGCGACCGACTATGACCTGCAGGGGCGGATTCGCGGCACGCTCGACATCCCGCTCTCCGCCGCCGGCGCCGCCGATGCCGAGCGCATCGGTGCGGCGCTGGCCGACCGCGGACTCGATGCGATCTACGCCGCGTCGAGCAGCTGTGCGGCCGAGACGGGACGGATCGTCGCGGCGGCCTGCGGCCTGCCGCTGCGCCGCATCGCCCGGCTGCGGAATCTCGACCAGGGTCTCTGGCAGGGGATGCTGATCGACGACATCCGGCGGAAGCAGCCGCGGCTCCACCGCCAGTGGCGGGAGAATCCGTGGGCCGTCGCCGCCCCCGAGGGGGAACTCGTCGAGGAAGCCTGTGAACGGGTGGCGACGGCGCTGGAGAAGCTCGTCCGCCGGCACGCCGCCGGACGGGTGGCGATCGTCGTCCCGCCGCCGCTCGACCGGATCGTCGGCTGGGTCGTCGCCGGCGAGCCGCTGGACGATCTGTGGAACAACGGTCCGGACCGGCCAAACCCCGTGGAACTCCCGGTCGCTTCCCAGTGGAGGCCGGCAACACGCCCCCGGCAGCCGCAGGCCCTCTGAACCGGAGCCGGCCCGCGTGCGGCCCGCTGATTCCGGCGCAGCACGGCCGGGGACGTTCGGGCTACACTGCCGAGGTCCCGAATCCGAATCGCCCCGAGTCCTCGTCACCCCGTCATCCCGCATGGAACGCCGGCCCAGTACGACTGCCGCTCCCGCCGAAAGGAGTGGAGATTCCCAGGCTCTCCGGCATCAGGCCCGCGAGCAGGAGCCGGTCGTGGAGAGAGATCCGGCGGCGGCACGTCCCGGCCCGCGGGTGAAACGGGGCGTGCCCGAGGGGCTGTGGCTCAAGTGCGGCGGCTGCGGCGCGACCATCTACCGCAAGGAGGCGGAGGAGCTCCTCAACGTCTGCCCGCAGTGCGGCTATCACTGGTACGTGTCGGCGCCGCAGCGGATCGATCAGCTCCTCGACGCGGGCACGTTCGAGGAATGGGACGGCACCCTCCGGCCCACCGATCCGCTCGGCTTCTGCGACAAGAAGCCGTACGCGGAGCGGCTCGTCGCCGAGCAGCGCCGGACCGGGCTCTCCGAAGCCGCACTCACCGGCAGCGGCATGATCAGGGCCCGCCGTGTGGCCTGCGGCGTGACCGACTCGTCGTTCATCATGGGGTCGATGGGGAGCGTCGTCGGCGAGCGGCTGACGCGGCTCGTGGAACGGGCCACCGTCGAGCGGCTGCCGCTGATCATCATCAGCGCATCGGGCGGAGGCGCACGAATGCACGAGGGCATCCTTTCGCTCATGCAGATGGCCAAGGTGTCGGCGGCGCTGGCCCGCTACGCGCAGGCCGGCGGCCTGTTCATCTCGGTGCTCACCAATCCGACGATGGGTGGAGTGGCGGCCAGCTTCGCCTCGCTCGGCGACTTGTGCTTCGCCGAGCCCAGGGCCCTGATCGGCTTCGCCGGGCCGCGGACGATCAAGGCCACGATCCGGGTGGAACTGCCGAAGGGGTTCCAGACGAGCGAGTTTCTCCTCGAGCACGGGTTCATCGACCGGATCGTGTCCCGCAAGGATCTCAAGAGCGAGATCGCCCGGGCCATCGACTACTGCGGCGGCTGACGGCGGATGCCGAGGTACGGTTTGGCCGGAGTGTTCAGCCGAAGCGGGCCAGGGCGTACGACTTCTTTCCCGAGCGGAGCACGAGCGTCGTCGCGCCGGCCAGGTCGGCCACGGTGAGGCGGTGACCGACGTCGGCGACGCGGCGGTTGTTCACCGCCACGCCCCCCTGCTCGATCGTCCGCCGGGCGGCGCTCGCCGACGCGGCCAGGCCGGTCGCCTTGAGGGCCTCGACGAGCGGCAGGCCGGCTTCGAGCGTCGCGCGGGGGAACGTGTGGCTGGGAACGTCGGCGAAGATCTCGGTCGCCTGTCGGGCCGCGGCCAGCCCCGCCGGGCCGTGGACCAGCCGGGTCAGTTCCTCCGCCAGTCGCTTCTGCGTGTCGCGGGCACCGGGCTGGGCGGCCCGCTTGGCGTCCAGTTCGCGGATCTCCGCGAGGGGCAGCTCCGTGAGCCGCAATAGGCAGCGGCCGGCGTCGGCGTCATCGAGGTTGATCCAGTACTGGTAGAAGCGATATGGGCTCGTCCGGCGCGGGTCGAGCCAGATCGCGCCGGCGGCCGTCTTTCCCATCTTCGTGCCGTCGGCCTTGGTGAGCAGCGGGCAGGTGATGCCGTGCAGGTCGCGCGACCGCAGCCGCCGGCCGAGCTCGATCCCGGCCGTGATGTTCCCCCACTGGTCGCTGCCGCCGATCTGCACCCGGCAGTCGAGGGCGTCGGAGAGATGGACGAAGTCCCAGGCCTGGAGGAGCATGGAGCTGAACTCGGTGAACGAGATGCCCCCTTCCCGCTCCAGCCGGCTGCGGACCGAGTCCTTGGCGAGCATCTGCCCGAGCGGCACGTGCTTGCCGACGTCGCGCAGGAAGTCGAGGAAGCCGACGCCGCGCATCCAGTCGGCGTTGTTGACGACGTGCACGGTGCGGCCGACGTCGGCCAGCAGGCCGCGGATCTGCCGCTCGACGCCGGCGATGTTTGCCGCGAGTTCGGCCGGGGAAAGGAGCGACCGCTCCTCGCTGCGACCGCTCGGGTCGCCGATCATACCCGTCGCGCCGCCGACGAGGGCCACCGGCTCGTGGCCGGCGGCGGCGACTCGGCGCAGGAGGACGAGGGCCACGAGATGGCCGACATGGAGGCTGTCGGCCGTGGGATCGAACCCGGCGTAGACCCGGCGGCCGGGCGTCGCCAGCCAGGCCCGCAGGGCGGCGGCATCGGTCGCCTGCTGGACGAGGCCGCGGGCCTCGAAGTCGGCGAGCAGGTCGGATGTGGCGTGCATGACCGTGGCTACCTCCAGACGTCGTCGCCGGCGAAGGGGTGGGCCGGGCCGGAAAGTTTCGGTGCGGGAATCGCCCCGAGCGCCTTCTCGGCGAGCCGGAGGTCGTCGGGCGATGTGATCTTGAGGTTGATCGGCGACCCGGGCACCACGGTGATCCGGCAGCCGAGGGACTCGATCAGTTGGGCCTCGTCGGTGGGCTGCCCCTCCCGCCGGGATGCGAACGCCCGCTCGAGCAGTTCGCGGGCGAAGACTTGCGGCGTCTGCGCCTCCCAGAGGCCGGTGCGATCGACCGAGCCGGTGATCGTGTGATCGGGGCCCACCCGTTTGAGCGTGCCGACGACCGGCGTGGCGAGGATCGCAGCGCCGGTGCGGGCGCCGGCCTCGAACACGCGGTCGATCCAGACGGATGCAATGCATGGGCGGGCGGCGTCGTGGATCGCCACCATGTCGATCTCGGGCGCGAGCTTCTCGAGGCCGTTGCGGACGGAGTCGGCACGCTGTGCGCCCCCTACGGCCAGCGTGATGCCCATGAAGGCGAGGTTGGCGC
>JBKDUV010000336.1:0-2845 GCA_046339335.1 Planctomycetia bacterium
TGAGCGTCGCGTTGGACGATCAGTGCATACCGCCCGCTAGGAGCGTTGCTCGGCTCAAGAGCCTGGTCGCACGGCTCAATCCATACCAGGGGGCGACTGCCTGCAGGCGTGCGAAGAATTGAGATTTTTACCGGCCCGCCCGCCTCTGGAGTTCCCCCTCCATAGCATCCAGTAAAGACGGTGACTAAAAGGAGAGCGATAACGATTGAAAGCTGCGCGGAACGAGGCATTTATTCTTTCTCTTGGCTAAATCGAGCAGTAGGACGAATCTCGAGGCTGCCGCGTTTGGGCAGTCCATTGTTCCTAGGGATGACCTACCCAAAGGCGACGGATTCTACGGCATTGCCGAGCGGCAGTCACGCCACCCCGGCTCGGGCTCTGGCATCTGTATTGCCGAACACGCAAGATCAGTGGCTCGCGACCGCTGACGAAACTACACCGCAGGCGGCATCGCGAGTCCGCTGCATCCGCTGGTTATCCAATGAAGGCGTCGGAGTTTCTGAAAGAGTTTGACGGCAGCCAGTTCCCGCAAGAGTGTGGCCCATGGATCGGCCTTGACGCCCACGGAACGTGTCAATGACTTTGAGACACCTGCGGAACGATTTTACTGTCGCGCGGTAGCTCCAGTGTGCGGACTTGGGGCCGATTCTCGGGCGGGTTGATCCAGACCTCGGTAGCCGGCTTGAGCGGCTGCGGGAGGCCTCTGACGAACCGCTCGGGGTGGCGGGCGTGGGCGGCGGCCAGCACCGAGGCGCGGGACTCGACGGCGGCTTCGGCGTGGCCGGCGTGGACGACTGCCGGCGTCAAGAGGCTGATGCCCCAGTGGCGATGCTCCTCGTTGTGCCAGTGGAAGAACCGGCGGCAGAAGTCGAGGCCCTGATCGAAGGTGGCGAACCGGTCCGGGAAGTCGGGGCGGTACTTGAGGGTCTTGAACTGGCTCTCGGAGAATGGGTTGTCGTCGCTGACGTGTGGTCTGCTGTGCGACTTGGTCACGCCGAGCGTGGCCAGTAGCTGGGCCACGGCCTGGGATCGCATGGCTGGGCCGCGGTCGCTGTGGATCGTGAGCTGGTCTCGGAGGATGCCTTCCTTGCCGAGCGTCTCGCGGATCAGTCGTTCGGCAAGGTGCTGGGACTCCCGGTGGGCGAGCATCCATCCCACGACGTACCGGCTGTAGATGTCGAGGATCACGTAGAGGTAGTAGTAGGTCCACTTGGCCGGTCCCAGGAGCTTCGTGATGTCCCAGGTCCAGACCTGATTCGGAGCCGTGGCCACAAGCTGCGGCTTGGCATAGGCGGGGTGGCGCAGCTGGTTGCGGCGTTCCCGGACCTCCTGATTGGCCTCGAGGATGCGGTACATCGTGCGGATGGAGCAGAGATAGGTGCCCTGGTCCAGCAGTTTTGCGTAGGTTTCGGCCGGGGCCTGGTCGGCGAACGACTCGCTGTGGAGGACGTCCAGCACTTGCTTGCGTTCCTCCCCGCTCAGGGCGCGAGGGGGTGCCGGCCGTGGCTTGGGGGCCGCAGCAGCTTTGGGCTGGCGATGCCGGTAGACCGTCGCCCTCGGCACGCCGACGGCCGCGCACGCAACGGATGTCCCCACGGTGGGGGCGAGCTCCTCGACCGCTTTCATGGCTCTTTCGCGTAGTCGTTTGGCGGCAGTTCGATCCCCAGGATCTCGGAGAGTTTTTTTTGGACTTCGAGAATGGCCTCCGTCCGGCGCAGCTTCCTCATGAGCTTCGCGTTTTCCCGGACGAGCCGCTGGTTCTCGGCCACGAGCACCGCGTTCGGATCGGGCTTCCGGCCTCGCCGCTTGGGCCCGAGGCCGGCAATCGCCGCCTCGTCGCGCTGCTTTCGCCACACGGACAGGTGCGATGAGTAAAGACCTTCCCGCCGCAGCAGGGCACCAAGTTGCCCGGTCTCGGTGAGCTGGTCCGCCTCACGAAGGATGCGGGCCTTGTATTCGGCGTCAAACCGTCGCCGCACGGGCTTCTCCAGCACCGCCGGATCGGGCCGCCCTTGCCCGTTGACGCCTGTTCTCGGGTCACTCCCTCTCGCCGCTTCGGCGGCCGCGGTGGTGTTCGGAACTCCAGTCGGGCCAGGCCCTCCTTCCGTTCCGAACACCACCGCTCCTTCGGTCCCCAACATCCTGTGGTTCTCCATCTCCTGTCCTCCTGGCCCTCTACTCTAATAGGGGAAGGGCAGGTGTCTCACCTATCATTGGCACAGAGGGCCGCATCAGTTCCATCAACTGGGCGGGCATCAATCTGGCGGCCCAACGCTCGCCAAAGGCCCGCCGCAGGTCGTGGGCTGACGCGGTCTTCTTCACGTCCACCCGCACCTTCGCCTTCTCGCCTATGCTGCTGACGACCTTCGACACCCGGTCGACCGCCGGCCTGCCCGGTTTGCCGTCGGCGCGTTCGAGCTTGAATACCGGCCCGGTGCGGTCGACTTCCGGCACGCTCGTGAGCAACTCGGCGAATTCGGGCGCCATCGGCAGCAGCCGCTCCTTGTTGCCCTTCTCGAGGTCGGCGGGGATCCGCAACATCGGGAACTTGCCGGTCAGAACGGGGTGCAGTTTGTCCTCCTGGTCCCAATAGAGTTCCAGCGATTCGGTGAGCCGCAGACCGCTCGCCCAAAGACCCCGTAGAAAAAACGTCCAACGGTCGGTCGCGACCTGGCCGACGACTTCCTCCACCTTGCCCAGCATGCGCTCGAATTCTTCGGTCGTGATCGGGCGGCCGCGCATGACCTTGGCTCCCTTCGACATCTTCGCCCGCTTGAGCCGCGGGAACGCCGGCAGGTGGGCGATGAGCTTCTGAAGCTTCGCCCAATTGAGCGCCGCCTTGAGG
>JBKDUV010000337.1:0-16123 GCA_046339335.1 Planctomycetia bacterium
GCACGAGGTCGTCGTCGAACGCGTCGCCGGCGAACGACACGCGGGGCCGGCCACCGCGGTCGCCGCGCGAGAGCTCGTTGTGCAACGGATGGCAGCAGGTCTCGAAGAGAAGCCGCGGCCCGTAGTGGCAGCCGCCGGCACCGATCACGATCAGGCGATCGACTTCGTCCCGCATCCGGTGGGCCGCCTGAAGAATTGCATACAGTTCGCTCTGCGGCCGGCTGGTCGTGTAGGCGGCGAGCAGCCGATCGGGCAGGTCGATGCCCGCGGCCTCGGCGTCGGCGGGCCGCCCGGCATGGTCTTCGGCGGTCGCCCGAGACGCGTCCACGGCCGCGAGCAGATCGGCCCGGGCGGCCCCGAGCAGCGGGGCGAGCCGCTCCCCATCGTGGCCGCCGGCAGCGTAGGCGGCGGCACCGGCGACGTGCAACGGCTCGACGGGTGGTTTGGGCCGGATGACGCTCATGCGGCGGAATGCACGGGATCGTTCCGCCGGTCGGGAACGGGCCGGCGCGGCTGTTTTCACCGCGCCCTTGGCCGATGGGAAAAACCGGCGAAACTGTATCGCACCCGGCCCCGGGGCGGCAACGAAGCCTCCCGGCATCCGCTCCTGCGTCGGCCGCACCCCCCGGAGACCCGCCCCCGTGATCGAGCACGACCTGATCCGCGAACTCGCCGAGAAGAACAGCACCAAGATCGTCATGCTCGTGGCCGACGGCCTCGGCGGTCTGCCGCTGGAGCCGAGTGGACGCACGGAACTGGAGACGGCCCGAACGCCGAACCTCGACAGGCTCGCAGCCCGGGGCACGAGCGGCGGCAGCGTGCCGGTGCTGCCCGGCATCACCCCCGGCTCCGGCCCGGGGCACCTCGGCCTGTTCGGCTACGACCCGCTGGAGTTCAAGATCGGCCGCGGCGCGCTCGAGGCGACGGGCATCGGCTTCGAGCTCGGACCTCACGACGTGGCGGCACGGGGCAACTTCTGCACGCTCGACGCCGCCGGCCTGATCAGCGACCGCCGTGCCGGCCGCATTCCCTCGGAGGAGAGTTTCAAGGTCGTGGAACGGCTCCAGGGGGTGAAGATCGACGGCGTCGAGACGTTCGTCAAGCCGGTCAAGGAGCACCGCTTCGTCGTCGTCTTCCGCGGGCCAGGACTCGACGGCGGCGTCGCCGACACCGATCCGCAGGCCGTCGGCGTGGTGCCGCTCGATCCCCAGCCGGTCACCCCGGCGGCCCGGCGCACGGCCGACGTCGCCAAGGAGTTCGTCCGCCAGGCGCGGGCGATCCTCGCCGACGAGAAGAAGGCCAACGGGCTCGTGCTGCGCGGCTTCGCGGCGAAGCCCGCCCTCCCCACCTACGCCGACCTCTACGGCCTGAAGGCTGCGGCCATCGCCGTCTACCCGATGTACAAGGGTCTCGCCCGGCTCGTCGGCATGACGCTCGTCGGCAACGCCCAGTCGCTCGACGATCAGGTGGCGGAGCTGGAGAAGGCCTGTCCGGACTACTACTTCTTCTTCCTGCACTTCAAGTACACCGACTCCACCGGAGAGGACGGCGCCTTCGACCAGAAGGTGAAGCGGATCGAGGAGCTCGACGCCGCCATCCCGCGGATCGAGAGACTGAAGCCCGACGTCCTGATCGTGACCGGCGACCATTCAACGCCGAGCCGGCTGAAGAGCCACAGCTGGCACCCGGTGCCGACCCTGCTCGTCGCCGACACCTGCCGGCCCGATGGGCTGACGAATTTTTCGGAGCGGGACTGCCTGCGGGGCGGGTTCGGCATCTTCCCCGCCAAGCACCTGATGCTGCTGGCGATGGCCCACGCGCTGCGATTCGGGAAATACGGGGCCTGAAGCCCGCGGTCCGGCGCCGGACCGCGGGCCGGACCGTAAGGTAGAGTCGAGTGGCGGGCGGCGACCGGTTGTCGCCGGCCCGCCCCCGGCAAAAACGACGACCACATCCATGCCCCGCACGCACGACGAGGACCTGTTCCAAAGCTCGACGATGACCTTCGGCGAGCATCTGGAGGAGCTGCGGACCTGTCTGATCCGTGCCGCAGCCGGCTTCGTCGTGGCCTTGTTTCTCGGCTTCTTCGTCGCCCGCGACGTGGTGCGACTCATCGAGGATCCCCTGAAGCGGTCGCTGGAGCGGTACTACGGCGCCCAGGCGATCGAGCTCACGAAGCGCTGGTCCCCTGCCGAACATGGTGGCCGGCTGCTTCCCTACTCGACGACCGAGGTCGAGGATGCAGTCCGCCGCGGCTGGTCGTTCGAGGTCCGCGAGGTGCACGTCGACCGACTCCCGGCCGCGGCCGGCACCGGGCTCGTGCTGCCTCCCGTTCAGGCCACCACCGGCACCACCACCGGGGCGGCCGCCTCCTTCGACGCGACGGGCCTCGCTCCGGTCGTCCTCTGGCTGCCGATGGCCCGCGATCCGCGGGTCAGCATCACGACGCTCAGCCAGCAGGAGGCCTTCGGCATCTGGGTGCGGACGGCCCTCCTCGTGGGCATCGTCCTCTCCAGCCCGTGGATCTTCTATCAGCTCTGGACGTTCGTGGCCGCCGGCCTCTACGCCCACGAGCGACGCTGGGTGTGGACGTTTCTTCCCTTCAGCATCGGCCTGTTTCTCGCCGGTGTCTTCCTCGCCTTCTTCTTCGTCTTCGACTTCGTCCTCGACTACCTGCTGCAGTTCAACAAGTGGCTGGGCCTCGACCCCGATCCGCGGATCACGGAATGGCTGTCGTTCGTCCTCATCCTCCCGCTCGGCTTCGGAATCGGCTTCCAACTGCCGCTCGTCATGCTCTTCCTGGAGCGGATCGGCGTGGTGGAGCGGGAGACCTACACGAGCCACTGGCGGTTCGCCGTGCTGGCGATCGCCGTCGTCTCGGCCGTGCTCACGCCGGCCGACCCCTACAGCATGCTGTTCCTCGCCCTGCCCCGCTGCCTGCTCTACTTCGGGGGCGTCTGGCTCTGCCGCTGGTTCGGCGCCGCCGATGCCCCCGCGGGCCGTCACCTGGCCACGAAGGCGAGCCAGTAAAACACCGAGCCGGTGACGGCCGTGCACAGCAGGTCGAGGGCCGCGAGCCGGGCCATCCGCCGGTGCCGCGGGCCGTGGGCACCCGGCAGAAGCGGCCGCGGGAACCGTCGCCAGGCCTCGATCGTCACCCAGGCGAGGAGTACGAACGTGGAGATGGCGAACAGCAGATGGACGCCGAGCGCCGCGAGCACGCCCGTCGGCCACCACGGGTTGCCCCCCGGCAGCCATCCGGCCCGGGCCCGCTCCCGCCAGTCGCTGACCAGCCGGACGTCGATCTCGAAGACGAGGATCGCCGCCGCGAGGGCGGCGACGATGAACAACTGTAACCGCTTGTGGACGTCGTAGCGGCCGCGGCGGACGGCGGCGATGCTCCAGCCGAGCACCGGCAGCAGCGCGATGAGGCCGACGAGCACGACGTCCATCCCCAGCGAGGCCCGAGTCCCGAGAAAGCCGTCGATGCCCGTGGGCTGTCGCGTCGTCGTCGAATCCTGCTCGTGGGGCACGGAGAGGCTCACGGGGAAAGACCGGCTGCCGCCGGGGCGGAGCCGGGATTGTAGGCGGCTGCGGGTCGTCGATACAGCCGTCGATACGGACGATGGTCGAGGCGGGATCCGGAGCCGGCGGTATGCTTGCGGCCGAAAGCCGCCGCGGCCGAGTGGCGAAACTGGCAGACGCACGGGACTTAAAATCCCGTGGAGAGCGATCTCCGTGCGGGTTCGATCCCCGCCTCGGCCACTTCACCGCGCCGCCCGGCCTTGATTCACGGCGGGCCGGTCGCTATTCCCCGCTCCATGGACGTGCGGATTCCCACTGACATGGTCGACCGCCCCCGGCGCGGACTGGCCGTGTGGCTGCCTTGGATGCTGGCACCGGTGTTCATGTTGTTGCCGATCGGCGGCTGCGGGGTCGCGGCCGCGGCCCGGCGGCAGGCCACGCTGGCCGGGCGATCGCAGCGGCCGGAACCGCGGCCGGCGGCCGAGACGGTCGCGACGATTGGAACGGTCGTGCCGCAGGTGCGGTGATGCTCCCGCGGTTGACTCGTCAACTGCCCTTCACGCGCGGCCGGGCGGATGCAGCCGCGACTGCTCGATGCTCCAGGCCCACGACCGGCGATTCGCGTCGGGCGATTCGCGTCGCCCCCTCGACCCGGCAGTGGCGGGCCGACGGAACCTGAACTAGGGTTCGTTGCGGGGCCTGCTCCGGCCCCGCGGAGAACACGCATGTCGCTTCGATCCCGAATCGCCGCCGCAGCCGCGGTGCTGGTGCTGGCAACCGTCTTGGTCACCTCGCTGGTGCAGGCCCTCGTGGCATCGGCCACGAGGGCGGGCGTTGATGCGATCTGTTGGCATGCTGTTGCCGGCATCGCGGCCGCCGTCGGGATCGGTATCCCGGCGGTGCTCGCGGCCTTCTGGCTCGCCCGCTCGTTCGTCGCCCCGGTGCGACAGGCGGTCGCGGTCGCCGAGTCGATCTCTGCCGGCGATCTGACGAAGAACGCGGCCCGCGGGGATCGGCACGAACTCGGCCGGCTGCTCGCGGCTCTGGGCACGATGACCGGATCGCTCGGCGGCCTCATCGGGCGGATCAAGTCGGCCGGGGCACATCTGGCGGACGTCGCGCCGCAGGTGACGACGGCGCTGGCGAACCAGGAGCGGGCCGTTCGCAGCGTGAGCCGATCGGCCAACGAGATTGCCGCGTCGGTCGCCCAGATCTCGGCGACGAGCGAGCATCTCCTGGAGACGACCGGCAGCGTGACCGGCGTCGCCCGTGAGGCGGCGCAGGTCGCCGACCAGGGCCGCGGCGGACTGGAGAGCATGGCGGCTTCGATGCAGCAGCTCGACGAGGCGATGAACGCCTTCACCCGCAAATTGGCGACGATCAGCCAACGGGCCAGCGGAATCACGGCGGTCGTCACCACGATCGCCAAGATCGCCGACCAGACCAACCTGCTCTCGGTCAACGCCACGATCGAGGCGGAGAAGGCGGGGGAATCGGGCCGCGGCTTCCGCATCGTGGCCCAGGAGATCCGGCGGCTGGCCGACCAGACGGCCCTGGCCACCAAGGACATCGAGCGGATGGTCCGCGACATGCAGACCGCGGTGTCGAGCGGCACGATGGAGATGGATCGGTTTCGCAACGAGGTCAGCGCCCGGATCAGCGAGGTCGCCGAGGTGAGCGCCTCGCTGGGGCGCATCATCGAGCCGGTGCAGGCGGTGACCCGGTCCCTCGACAAGGTTCACGACGGGGTCGAGGCCCAGTCGCAGGGGGCCCGCCAGATCCGCGACGCGATGGAGATGCTGCGGGCCGATGCGGGGGATTCGGCTGCGTCGCTGGCGGTGCTCAGCGGTTCGCTCGACGAATTTCGCCACGCGATCGCCGAACTCAACGCCGAGGCGGCGAAGTTTCGCACGGCCCGCTGAGCTGCCGGACGGCCGACCCGTGACCGCTTACCGGCGCACGCCTTGGCGGGCGGCCAGGAACCGGCGCAGTCCGTTGACGATCCGATGAGGCGGCTGGGCCCCGGACTGGGTGAAGAGCGGCGTCTGTCCGTCGTCGGTGACGATCAATTCGACGCCGTTGGCCGGGAGTTCGGCTCCCCCGAGCAGGGCGTCGAGGGCGGCCGAGTCGGATGGCGTGGCCTGCTCCGCGGGGGGCACCTGGGCGACGACGAAGTGATCCCTGGTGAGCGAATCGAACTCCGGATCCTTGATCAAGGATGCCACGCGGGTCGTGGCGGCCGCGTCCCCGGGGCGGGCAACCATCAGAAGGAGGGGACGTTTGCTGTCCCGGGCGGTCTCGACGGCGTCGTGCAGGGGGGACTGGTCCGTGTCCCCGCCGGCAACGGTCTTGGCTTCCCTGGCCGGCAGGTGGCCGTCGAGAGCCGCCAGCCAGGCATCGGCAGGCTGCCCCTTGTAGCCAGCCTGGACCGCGATCCGCGCGCCGTCCGGGGCGATGAGGACGGTGCTGGGAAAGGAACGGACCCCGTACTTGATACAGACGCGGGACCGGGACTGTCGCTCCTCGGGGCTGATGCCCTGCTGGGGGAGGTCGATCATGAGCAGGACGACCCGATCTTCGGCCCAGCGGCTGAAAACCTCGGTATTGAGGACCTTTTCCTCGAGCGTCCGGCAGTGGACGCACCAGTCGCTCCCCGTGAAGACGGTCAAAATCGGCTTCCCGGACTGCTCGGCCCTGACGAGGGCGTCCTCGTAGTCGTTCAGCCAACGGTCGCCGGCATTGGCCTGGCTGGCTGACAGGAACAGGGCCGCCAGCGCTGCGACAGCGAAGGGCAGGGCGAACAAGCCAACCAGCTTTTGACGCCGAAAAACGGATGACGACTGGCCCGAAGCATGAGAAAACCTGGCTGCGCGGTGCAGAGTCGACGTCATTTTTCCTCCTTGAAACCCTGGACTGTTCTCATCGGGCGAAATGGATTCGTCCCGCGAGGACGTAGCGGTCAAAAGCCAGTCAAAAGGCTAGCGGGGCGGGGGAATTCTGTAAAACTCTGCGGATCGCGTACTTTATGCAGCCACCTTAAACACCCCAGAGCCTCAGCATTTGGGAGGTTCTGGCATTTTGGGGGAGCAAAAAAACGGTATGGCAGGCGTGTGATTTCCGCTCGAAAGACGCGGCGCCGGCTCGGGGCGGCAAAAGTCTCGTCGCAGGGGCGAGGATGCGCCCCACGCTCCTCGAGCGTTTGCCGACCCCCGAGCCTCGTTCACCTGGCCGACCGGAGGGCGGCCGGGAGGGCCGCCGCCGCCCGGCGTTGTGAACCTTGGCTTCACCACCGCCGGGCCAAGGCTGCCGGGGCCATGGATCGTCCTGCCGTCAAACTGCGAGGCCCACCGTTTCCGGTGGGCCTCGCTTGATAGCGGAATGCCCGCCGGCCGGGAGGGCCGCCGCCGCCCGGCGTGGTGAACCTTGGCTTCACCACCGCAGGGCCAAGGCTGCCGGGGCCATGGATGGCCCGGCAGCCGTAAAATCAGAACTGCCAGATCGCGTCGCAGCCGCCGTAGAACTGGCCGTACTCGTTGTTGCTGCGACCGAACGGCAGCGGCTTGCCGGCCTGGTCGGGCGAGAACCAGTCATACCGCAGCTCCGGCCGGATCATCCAGTTCGTCGTCGGCTTCCAGTTGAGGCCCCACGACATCTGCCAGAAGTTGCCCTGGTAGCCGGTCTGCGACGGACCGCCGACCCAGTAGTTGCGCCACGGGTTGAGCACGCGATACCCGTTGTTGTCCCGGAACCACTCGAGCCGCAGGCCGCCCACGAGCGTGTCGCTGAAGTTGTAGAACAGGTACTGGTTGATGCCGTACCACTGGGCGGTGCCAGCCTGGCCCCGGCCGCTCGCCAGCGGAACCGCCAACGCACCGGCATTGAACTGCCAGCCGTTGTCGTTCTGGAACACGTACGTGATCTTGTCGTTGATCTCGTTCGTGTACACCGTGCTCAGGATCGACCGGTTGCCGATCGTGGCCAGCGGCGTCGTGAACTCGCCGATCTCGTTGCCGCTCGACGTGGTGAACGTCAGGGCCTGGGTCTCGTCCGAGTTCTTGAACGTTACGCCGCCGAGGAAGGCGGCGTTGCTGTTCGCGGCCGGATAGCCCGGATTCGCGATCCCGAGGACGTTGATCGGGTCGCTGAAGTTGTCCCAGCCGTTCGTGATCCCGGCATACACCGTCATCTGGTCGTTGACCTTCCAAGTGTCGAGGATGCCGGTGTGGGTGAACGGCTCGCCGTACTGCATCGTGTAGGCGTGCGTGTAGAAGAAGTTGCCGATCGCCGGCACCACTTCGTACCCGATGATCGTGTAGAAGTGGCCGAACTTCACCGCATGGTTGCCGTACCCGACCTCACCGTAGATCTGCGGCATCGCCAGGCCGTAGTCCTTGCTCGAGGCCCACGAAGGCGCCCCGGTGACGCCGTACTGGTTCGGCTGGTTGAATAGGTTGCCGTCCAGGCCGCGGGCCGTGGTGAAGATGTAGTCGGTGCCGTAGAGCAGGTCGACGCGACCGCCCCAGTCGAGCCCGCCGTCCTCCGTGTTCAGCACCTTCTCGTTGACGAGGTACAGCTGGTTCATCTGGCCCTGCCAGTTGCGGTCGTTGAACGTGATCGGGCCGTTGAACGGGCTGCCCCAGTTGTTGGCACCGATCCCGACGTTGACCCAGCCGTACGTCGAGATGCCCCGCTTCTTGAGAAACTCGAGCTCCAGGTACCGCTCGGGGGCCGACTCGACCTCCTCGGCCGCCTCCTGGGGCGGCAGGGCGCGGAGCTGGTAGGCATCCTCCTGCGGAACGTTGGCCATCACCGGCGGCGTGCCGACGGGTGCCTGAACCGGCTGCTGGGCCGACACGGTGCCGCCGCTGGCGGCCACGGCGGCGGTCATGAGACCGGCTGCCACCCACTGTGGCAGAGTGAATTTGATCGAGCGCATGGTGGTCGCGTCCCCCTTCAAAGAGTGTGTAATTGACGCCCGGCATCCCCTGCCGCGCGTGCCGTGGTCCCCGAACCTGGAACCGAGCACGCTCCGCCAGGCCGCGCCCGTCCCGCCCCCATCCACGTGCGGTATCGGCGCTGAGGGAGCGTTTTGCCCGCCCCACGCAGCACGTGACGGCAAGGTTTCCGCGACCGGACCCGGAATGCGTCACACTGTGACGCCTGCGCCGACCGGCCGGTCAGTCGGCCGACGCGAACGCCCCTTCCAGGAGGGCGGCGAGGAACACCTCCGGGGAGAAGGGCTCGAGATCGTCGGCCGATTCCCCCACGCCGACGAACTTCACCGGCAGGCCGAACTGCTCGGCCACCGGCACGATCACGCCCCCGCGGGCCGAGCCGTCGAGCTTGGCAAGCACGATGCCCGTGCAGCCGGCCGCCTCCTTGAAGCCCTTGGCCTGGGAGAGGGCGTTTTGTCCCGCCGTGGCGTCGATGACGAGCAGCGTCTCGTGCGGCGCGTCGGGGATCTGCTTGGCGATCACGCGCCGGATCTTCCCCAGCTCCTGCATCAGGTTCGACTGCGTCTGCAGCCGGCCGGCGGTGTCGATGATGCACACGTCGACCTGCTTCGCCAGCGCCTCGGCCACCGCCCGATGGGCCACGCTGGCCGGGTCGCTGCCGGTCTCGCCCCGGACGATCTCGGCGCCGATCCGCCCCGCCCACATCGCCAGTTGTTCGACGGCCGCGGCCCGAAAGGTGTCCCCCGCACCGAGCAGCACCCGCTTGCCGTCGCGAGCGAAGAGCCGGGCGAGTTTGGCGATCGAAGTCGTCTTGCCCGAACCGTTGACGCCGGTGACGAGAATCACGGTCGGCCCGCTCGCCGCCGTCGCGATCGTCGCCTCGGCGGGACGCAGCCGGGCGAGCAGTTGCGTGCGGATCGAATCGAGGACGACGTCGGGATCGACGACCCGGGCCCGGAGCCGGCCGCGGACGTCGTTGACGATCGCCTCCGCCGCGCCGGGCCCCCTGTCGGTGCGGACGAGCGCCCCGCGGAGCTCCTCGAGAAACGGCTCGTCGACGAGCCGCCCCTCGCGCTTGAAAAGGTCGCGGACGTCCGTCCGCAGAACCTGCGCGGTTTTGGCCAGACCGGACCGGAGCCGTTCGAAGATCCCCGGCCGGCCGGTGGCCGGCTCCGCAGCCGACTCCGTCATGGGCGTCGTGTCGGAGGAGCGGGCATCTGCGGCACTCTCCTCTTTCCGACCGAAGCGAAACAGTGCCATCGTGGGTTCCGTCAGGATGGGGGCGGTGTCGCCGCCGTGTCGGCCAGCACGGCACCGAGGATGCCGGCGACGAACCGGGGAGATTCTTCGTTGCCGTAGCGGCGGGCGAGTTCGATCGCCTCGTCCACGACGACCGGGCCCGGGGTGTCCGTATCGAGCAGTTCGTGCATCGCGATCCGCAGGACGGCACGGTCCGTGGCCGCCATGCGGGCCAGCCGCCAGTTCCGCGACCGGGCTTCGAGCAGGCCGTCGATCTCCTCGCGACGCCGTTCGACCCCGGCGATCAGGCTCATGGCGAAGGTCACCAGCGTCCCGGACCGGAGTCGGGCCGCGAGGAACTGCTCCCGGCCATCCGGCGCCGCACCGGGATTCAGGTCGGCCTCGTAGAGCACCTGCATGGCGACTTCCCGGGCCCGGCTGCGACGGCTCATGCGGACCGCTCCATCGAACCGGCGGCAGCCACCTGTCGCAGAACCCCGATCATCTCGATCACGGCGGCGGCCGCCTCGGCTCCCTTGTTGCCGGCGAAGCCGTCGCCGGCATCTCCGCCGGCCCGCGCCACGGCCTGCGCCAGCGACTCGCAGGTGAGCACGCCGAAGGCCACCGGGATGCCGCGGACCCGGGCCACCTGCTCGATGCCGATGGCGACGGCACGGGCGATGTGCTGGTCGTGGCTGGTCTCTCCGCGAATCACCGCCCCGAGGCAGATCACCGCGGCGTAACGACCGGTCGCGGCGAGCCGATCAGCGGCCAGCGGCAGTTCGAACGATCCCGGCACCCAGGCGACGTCGAGCTCCGTGGCCGGAAGCCCGGCCCGCACCAGCACCGCCTCGGCCGCCGCGAGCAGCCGGCGGGTGATCGGCTCGTTCCAGCGGGCCACGACGACCGCCACGCGCGTGTCCGGGGGAAGTCGATCGGCCGCGGCCGCGAAGGTCCGCGTGGCCGACGGTGCGCCAGCCGCCGTCATGCGTGCCCCTGCGGCTTGAGGCTGGCGAGGAACTCGGCATTCGACTTCGTCTTCAGGAGGCGATTGACGAGCAGTTCCATCGCCTCGGTCGGATTCATGTCGCCGAGAACACGGCGCAGGACGCAGATCCGTCGAAAGTCATCCGGTTTGAGGAGCATCTCCTCGCGCCGGGTGCCGGAGCGGTTGATGTCGATCGCCGGATAGACCCGTTTGTCCACCAGGCGCCGGTCGAGAACGATCTCCAGGTTGCCGGTCCCCTTGAACTCCTCGAAGATCACGTCGTCCATCTTGCTCCCCGTGTCGACGAGCGCCGTGGCGATGATCGTCAGCGAGCCCCCCTCCTCGACCTTGCGGGCGCTGCCGAAGAACCGCTTCGGCCGCTGCAGGGCGCCCGAATCGACGCCCCCCGAGAGAATCTTGCCCGAGCTTGGCACCTCCGAGTTCCAGGCCCGGGCGAGGCGGGTGATCGAGTCGAGGAAGATGACCACGTCGCGGCCGTATTCCACGAGCCGCTTGGCCTTTTCGATCACCATCTCCGCCACCTGGATGTGCCGGGCGGGGTTCTCGTCGAACGTGGAGCTGATCACCTCGCACGACGGCCCCTTGACCTGCCGCTCCATGTCGGTGACCTCCTCGGGCCGCTCGTCGATGAGGAGCATGAAGACGTAGGCCTCTGGGTAGTTGGCCAGCACCGCCTTGGCCATCTTCTGCAGCAGGACCGTCTTCCCGGCCCGCGGCGGGCTGACGATCAGGCCGCGCTGGCCGAAGCCGATCGGCACGATCAGGTCGACGACGCGGGTCGAGATTTCCTCCACCGTTGTCTCCAGCACGATCCGCGTATCGGGATGGAGCGGCGTCAGGTCGTCGAAGAATTTGCGCGTCGTGAGTTTGCCTGGATCCTCGCCATTGATCGCCTCGACGCGCAGCAGGGCGAAGTAGCGTTCGCTTTCCTTCGGGGGGCGGATCTGGCCGGCAACGGTCATGCCGTTCCGCAGGCCGAAGCGGCGCACCTGGCTCGGAGAGACGTAGATGTCGTCGGGGCACGACAGGTAGTGGGCGTCCGGGCTCCGCAGGAAGCCGAACCCGTCGGGAAGGATCTCCAGCGTGCCCTCGCCGAACATCAGGCCGTTGAGCTTGATCCGCTCCCGGAGAATCCGGAATACGAGGTCCTGTTTCTTCTCCCCCTCGACCTGGCCGAGGTTCTCCTGCCGGGCGAGGTCGAGGAGTTCCTGCATGCCCAATTTCTGCAGGCGGGCGATGTCGCCGTCGGATCGCTTCAGCGACTCGTAGCGTTCCGAGACGTCGATGCCGTCCCTGACTTCCGCCGCGATCTCCTCGGCAAGAGACATCGGCACGGAATCGTCGCGGTCGGCGTCGTCCGCGGGCAGGGGATGGTCGGAGGGTGCCATGATGGGGCCTGGGAAGGGGCCTGCAATGGAAGCACGTGCTTCGGGACAAGGTTGTGACGCGAGGGTGCCCGCCGTGCGGACGATTTCGCGGCGGGCCGGATGGTGACGTGTGGCGAAAGCGAGAAGCGACGAGCAGAGACCGGCTGGGCCGGCCGATGGCAAACGAGGGGAGACCGAGTCAATCGGGGAGACCCGCCCAGATGCGATCGACCTGCCTCCGAGTATAGGCTGCCTCGCCGGAAGCATCCACGGCCCGCACCTTTCCCCCGGCCAGCGGCCGGCCGGCGACCCCTGCTTCCCACGACTTTTCGCGGGCCGCGACCTGTTCGGTGGCCAAACCGCGGGCGGCCAGTCGGCGACGGCGGACCGGTTCTTCGCACTCCACCGCCACGACGACGTCACAGGCCTCGGCCCAGCCCGACTGCACGAGCAACGGCACGTCGAGCACGGCGACGCGGCGGCCGCCGCCCGCCTCTTCCTCGCCATGCAAGGCGTGGAGCCGGGCCCCAATATGGCGGCGTACCCGGGGATGGACGATCGCTTCGAGGTCGCGAAGGGCCGCGGCCTGATCGGGATTCGGTCCGAAGACATGCTCGGCCAGTGCAGCCCGGCTGACGCTCCCGGCAGCGTCGAGCACCCCGTCACCGAACCGGGCCACGATCTCATCGCGGGCATCCGGCTCGCCGAGCACGGCGTGGGCGAGCACATCGGCATCGATCACGGTCGCCCCTAGGTCGGCGAACATCCGTGCCACCGTCGACTTCCCCGCCCCGATTTTGCCGTGCAGTCCGATGACGATCATGCCATGTTTTCACCTCGCTTCCGGCGGCCTGCAAGTGTCAGGCACGTCAGGGATGCCCGTCCTCTGTACCAGCCCCAGCTGCTATGCCAGCCGGCGGTGACGTCCTGCGTGGGTCGGGGTTGCCCAGCCCCGTCGCCGGACGTTCGCGGATGCCCTCCTGGCATCCGCTCACTCGATGCCGACCACGCTTCGACATCCTGTCTCCGCTCGTCGGCACACGCCGGCTCTCAGGGCATGGGCAACCCCCCCCCGCGGCGACCAAGGGGGTCAACAGGGCAAAAAAGCCGAAAATGCCCCCCCTTGTGCGCGACACTTTCGCGCGAAGATGCCTGGTCTTCCTCCGGGCAGACAAAATAGGGCGGCTCGTGACCCCTTGGGGGCGAACCGGTGGAGGAAAGACGGTGGCAACCACTCTCGTTGAATCGCTCGCTGGCGGCGATCCGGAGGCCTTTGCCGCCCTCTACGACCGGCTGGCCGGCCGCCTCCTCGCGGCCGCCCGCACCATGATCGGGTCGGCCGCCGACGCCGAGGACGTCGTCTAGGACCTGTTCGTCGAGCTCGCCCGCGGCCGGGCCCGTCTCGCCGTCGTCGTCGATCTCGAAGCCTACGTGTTCACGATGCTCAGAAACGCCATCCGCCGCCGCGGCCGCCGGCATGCGATCGACCGCCGCGCCATGCTCGCCGTCGCTGCCATGCAGCGGGATGCCGGCGGCGGTGTCGTGACAGGGCACGGCCCGGTTGGCATTCCCCTGCCCGACGACGCGCTGGCGGCGGCCGTGGCCGCGCTCCCTGAAGTTCAGCGGGAAGTCGTGGCCCTGAAGATCGACGCCGGCCTGACGTTCGCCGAAATCGCCGCCGTCACCGGCACGAGCCTCAACACGGCCGCCAGCCGCTACCGCTACGCCCTGGAAAAACTCCGCACCGTCCTCCGCGACGATGACGAGGAGACGCCATGACAAGGCCCGTCGATCCACGCCTTGCCCCACATCTCGACACCGTCGAGCAACGGCTCGTCGATCGTGCCACCCGAGCCGGGCTTCCCGTGCCCGCCGGGCACCGCGATCGGGTACTCGCCGCCGTGCGCGACACGCTCGCCGGCAGTCTGACCACGCCTGTCGCCCCGCCCCCCGGCCTCGACGCCGGCAGCAGGGCGGCACTCGGCGCGATGGCGATCTCGGCCCTCGTCGTCATCGTCGGCCCGTGGCTCGCCATCGCCGGGGCGATGACGCGGGGCACGGAGCGGACCGCCGAACCTGTGATCGTCGCCCAGGCCCGGGCTGCGGGGATCGACCTGCCGGTGCACGACGACCGGTTCGCGTTGCAGGTGGCGACGACGCGTGACGCGAACCGTGAACCACTTCCCGCGGCCGATGACCTGCTAAACGCCAGGCGCCGGGAGTCGTTGCGGCTGAAAACCCTGCTTCGAAGAGAACTCTGACGTGGGACATTTCCTGTTTTTTCTCGCCGTCGTGGTGGCCTGCCTCCTCTGGTCGGCTGCGTTCACGGCCGCAGCCGCACGCACCCGATCGGGCTGGATTCGGCGGGGCTTGATCGTCGTGGCCATGGCCGCCCCGGTCCTCGCGATCGCGCCGTGGGTGTTCATCACGGCCATGTTCGCGTTCGGACTCTGGCTTGAAACGAATTGGTTCGGGCCCACGCTCACCACTGCGCTCGCCGTCGTGATCGGCGGCGTGTGGATCATGCGTGCGGGGCTGTCGCCGCGGGCAGCACCTGCCGCCGGGGACTGGCCGCTCATGCGACTCGTGGCGATGTTCGTGCTGACCACGGCTGTCGCCTTCGGCACGCTGTGGCTCATCGACACCTCCATCCAGAACGAGATGCGGATGGTAAGGATTGAGGCGGCTCAGATCATGCAGTCTGTCGCAACGCCGCAGCCCCTGCTCGACGACGACGCGGCCCCGCTCTATCGACAGGCATTCGAACTGCTCGAAGCCGACAAAGAACTCGACCAGAAGAACACGCCGCTCTTCGACGCCACGGACTGTGACGTCTCGACGGCAGCGGTCACAGACGTGCTCGCCCGTCATGCTGTGACGCTTGATCTTCTGCGCCGGGCCGCCGACCGGCGGGGCTGCCGGTTCATTCGCGACTGGTCGCGGCCTGCCATGGCACTCGGCGAATTCGACCTACCTCCGGAGTTCTATTCGATGAGGAAGGCCCTCGGACTGCTCACTCTGGCTGCGCGACGAACGGCTGCGGCTGGCGACGTGGTCGCGGCGCTCGCAGATGTCGTCCGACTCCACCGCGTTGCCGCCCACGCAGTAGACGATGACGACCCTGACATGCAGTGGATCGGCTGGCACGCAAACATCAACGCACTGAAAACTCTGCCCCCCATTCTTGCCCGAATCACAGCGGTGAATGCCACAGCGATCGCCGATCCTTGGCTCGCCGATGTCGTGCACCGCCCGCAGTCACTCTTGCGGCACATGCGTCTTCAGGAGGCACGCGGACTGGTGACTCTCACCAAGTTGGGCGAGGGCACCATGAATTTTCATGACCTTCCTTTGACTGCTCGTAATCGAGCGCTCGGACTGGATCCCGCGGCGCTCTCAATCGGGTATCGGTGTTTCTTTGTTACAGCCGACATCAGGGCCTTTCGAGCATTGCTCGGGCGATGGCAGCATGTCGTTCAACTCACCATGACGACTGGGGTTGGGCCTTCACAGATCGACCGTAACGTCAAACACATGAGTGAACTACCACGAAATCGGATTTGCCGAGACGCGTTAATTGAGATGGCTTGGCACCCAATCACACGGGGACACTACTGGGAGGCGTACCACCGTGCCGCCGAGGTGCTCCTCGCGGCAACGCGGGCCCGGCTGAAGACCGGCAGTCTGCCGGAGTCCACTGATTCGCTCGTGCCCGAGTTCCTCATCGCCCTGCCTGCCGATCCGTATCGCGACCAGGGCCCGCTCACCGTGAAGATCGACGCCGCCGGCTGGCTCGTGTATTCGGTCGGCCCCGATGGCGAAGACGACGGCGGACCGCCGCAGGACGCGGAACACGTCGACGGCAACGACGACGTCGGTCTGCGGCTCTCACGCTGATGCCGGCACCCCACTTGATCGTCGCGCACCGAGCGGGCGTCCGGAATCGAATGACGGGAGGGGTTGCCCGCGCCCTCGAGCCGGCGTAGGTGGCCAGCGGAGCCCGGAGGGCGAGAGCGCAGCCACCTCCG
>JBKDUV010000338.1:0-10382 GCA_046339335.1 Planctomycetia bacterium
GCACTTCCCGACCCCCCCTTCGGGATCGGCGCCAATGCGAAAAACCTTCGCGGCCGGAGGCCGCGACTCAAGCGGCATGGAGCCGCACGGTGTTCCCTTACGCCTTGCCCTCGCGATTCCAGTTCACGCTGAACCAAGACAGTCCACTCGCGAGGCTATCTGGGCCGTCAAGATTGGTTGTGGTGGGCGCACCCGACTCGCGAAGCCCGTCCCGACCGGGTTTCGTCAACCGTCACTCGCCATCACCGCGTGGGCTGCCGCCACTCAGGGCGTGGCGTCGCTCGCGGACCCGAGGTCGAGTTTTTTCCAGCGTCGTTCCTTGATCCGGGCGGCGGCGGCCGGCGACAACGACCCGTTGTTCTTGAACGTCAGCGACTGCAGGCCGGGCAGGGTGGCAAACTTCAGTGCCGCCGCCTCCGTCATGCCGGTCTCCCGGATCGAGAGTTCCTCGAGGGCCGGCAGCTTCGCGATCACCTCCGCGGTGGCGTCGGTCAACGTCGGCAGGCTCCAGATGTCGAGCGACTGGATCTGGCGGGCCTTGGCGAGCTGGGCGGCTCCCCGGTCGCCGACGGAGGCGAGCTCGTGGAGCGTCAGGCGGCGCAGGGAAGGCAAGCGCGGAAGCACGGCCAGCGCGTCGTCGCCGACGTCGGGCAGATCGCGGAGCGTGAGCCGCGTGAGCGGCAGGTCGGCTAGCGCCAGCACGCCTGCGGAGCCAAATCCCGGACAGCGGAAGATCTCCAGCGATTCGAGCGTGCGCAGCTTGGCGAGGTGCGGGCCGGCCGCGCTGGTGATCGCGAAGTCCTGCATGAAGACCGCCTCCAGCGATCGGCTCTCCGCCAGCCGCGCGATGCCATCGTCGGTCACCGCCGTGCTGCGATGCTTGAAACTCCTCAGCTTCGGCAGGCCGGCGACGACACCCAGCGTCATGTCTCCCGCCTCCATGTTGCCGCGCAGGTCGAGGGTCTCGAGGTCGCGGAGCTTGGCCAGCCGCCGGCCGCCGAGATCGTTGAGGCGGGTCTGCATCAGCGTCAGCCGGCGCAGCCTGCCGAGCTCGGCGATCCACTTGATGGCCGCCGGGGAGAGGTTGGTGTTGGACGATAGGTCGAGCTCGACGAGGTCGGGATAAGCCTTGGCGATCGCCTCCACCGAGGCGTCGGTGAGCAGCGCGTTGGTGAGCGCGAGTGACTCCAGCCGGGCCGCGGTCGTCAGTTCCGCGACCAGGGCGTCATCGAGGGCCCGGCAGTCGAGAATCTGCAGGCGACGCAGGTCGGGGAGCGCGGCAAACGCCGCCACGTCATCCGCGGTGACGGCGGAGCCGTCCCCGATGGCGATCGCCGTCAGCCGGCCGGCGTCGTCGCCGGGGTATTTCGCCGTCTGTCCCAGGGCATCGAGCCGGCGTCGCACGGCGGCGACATCCGCGCCGCTGCCGGGCACGGCGATCAAGCACAGGCAGCCGGCCACCAGCAGCGGATCGATCACGGATCGCCACGCGTGCAGGGCGGTCCGCTGTCCCTCATGGTCACTGCCGTGCCGCTGCATGATGCCTCCTCGTGATACGTGGACGTCCGCTTCAGGTGTCGAGCCGGTAGCCGGCGGGATACACGGGCTTGATCAGGCCGGCGACGCCGGGCGTCTTCAAGGCGTCGAGATTGCGGACCTCCAGCCTGCCGCCATCCCATTCGATCTTCTCGCCCCACTCTCCCATGCCGCCGTTGTCGCCCCCCTGGGCCGCGGCCCAGACGGCGAGGTTGCCGAGGAGCACGGTTTCCGTGAGGCCGCAGGCGCGATCGACGAAGTTCGACCGGGCGAGCCGGGGGTTCCCCGCCTGCTTGGCCCGGAACAGTTCGTACATGTTGTTGACGTCGAATCCCTTGCCGAGGTCCTCGGCCGGCTCGAAGTCGACCTTCATCTTCTCCACGCCCTTGAGTTCGTATTTCGAGCAGTAGTCGTCGCGGCTCAGGAAGGCTCCCTTCTCGCCGACGATGAGCACGCCGCTCTTGCCGGCGTCCCCGATGCCCCACTTCTCGAACACCTCCGCCGGCGGCTTGTTGCCGAGGCGGTCGTACCAGCAGAGCGGAATCGCGGGCCTGTTCTTCGTGGCCGAGAACTCGTAGCGGATCGTGGAACTGGCCGGGAAGCTGTCGTAGTCGTGCCCCGTGGTCCGGGCCACGACCGAGTCCGGATCGCGGAGGCCGAGGGCGGCGAACGGCACGGTGAGCATGTGACAGGCCATGTCACCGAGGGCGCCCGTGCCGAAGTCCCACCAGCCGCGATGCTGGAAGGCGTGGTAGAGGCCCGGCCAGAACTCGCGCGGCGGGGCCACGCCGAGCCAGTTCTTCCAGTCGAGATGCTCGAGCGCCTTGCCGATCTCCTTCTTCTTCTGGCCCACGAGGTCGGCGACGATCCGCAGCACGTCCTCGGCGGGAACCTCCGCGGCCTCCGTCTCCTCCACCTCGGCCAGCGCCTGGGACTGGTAGGCGCGGAGCGTCATCCGCCGCTTCGGCCCCTGCGCCCAGACCGGCCGGTTCGACCAGGCATGCACGGCGAGGGGCGTGCCGAGGACGCCGGCCTCGATCATCGCGATCGCCTCGCGGGAGGTGGCGAGGGAGGTGCCTTGGTTTCCCATCTGCGTGCAGGCCCCCTTCTTCTCCGCTTCCGCCGCCACCCGGGAGAGCAGTCGCGACTCGTACAGCGTCCGCGTCAGCGGCTTCTGCGTGTAGCAGGAGATGCCCAGCCGAAGGGCGTCGAGCGTGATCGGAGCATGCATGTGGTCCGGCGTGCTGACCACGCAGATGTCGATCTTCGGGGCGTGCTTCGCCAGCAGTTCCCGGTAGTCGGTGAACCGCTCGGCCTCCTTGAACCGTTCCGCGTTGCCCTTGCTCTCCAGCGTCTTGCGATCGACGTCGCAGATGGCGATCACGTTGCCGAACATCGCCGCGTTGTCGGAATCGCTGCCCCCCTTGCCGCCGACACCGATGCAGGCGACGTTGAGCCGCTCGTTGGCGGCGTTGCTCCAGGCGGGCCGACCGCCGGCGGCGACGAACGAGCCGGCGAGGCTGGCAGTGCGGAGAAACGTTCGTCGCGAGGACTGGGCCATGGTGCACCTTTCCAGAATGGGTGGGAGCGAAGGCGTGGGGAGCTTCGGGTATCCGGGCAGGCCGTGTCGCTGCGGGCGGCGCGGGTCTTGCCGACCCGTGAGAATACACCGTCGCCGCCCGGCTTTCCTCCTCGCATTCCCCACGTGAACCGCACGTCCTGCGCGGCCTGGGCGGTTCCCCCGTTTGACTGACCCCGCCGGCAGCGGTATCACCAACGGGCTCGGGGCGCCGAGCCGGCCACCCCGCCTCCTTTTCGCGGAGCAATTCCCATGATTCTCGGCAAGCTCTGGAAGACGCTCGCGGCCCAGATGAACAAGATCGCCAACTTCTTCTGGACCGCCGATCCCGTCGCCCAATTGCAATATGAATACGACAAGGCGGTCGATCAAATGAAGGACGGCCGGGAGGGGCTGGAGCAGTACCGGGCGCTCGTGGAGCGGGTCACCCGGCAGGTCAACGGCGACCGGCAGCACGTGGCGGCACTGGAGGCCCGCGTGAAGGCGTATCTCCAGGCCGGCGAACGCGACACCGCCTCGAAATTCGCCCTCGAGCTGCAGAAGGCGAAGAAGGAGCTTGCCGAGAACGAGGCCCAGCTCAAGCTGCACGAGACCGCCTACAACAACAACGTCACCAAGATCAAGCACGCCACGAAGAAGCTCGCCGACCTCAAGGACAAGATCCAGAAGTACGACGCCGAACTGAAACTCTCGCGGGCCGAGGCCGAACTCGCCAAGCTGGCCACGAGCTTCAACTTCGACATCACCACCGACTTCGGGCAGATCGAGGACGTGATCCAGGACAAGATCGGCCTCAATCGGGCGAAGGTCCGCGTGGCGGCCGATCTCTCCGGGGAAGGCCTCGAGGAAATCAAGCGCGAGGCGGCGGTCGAAAAGACGCTCGCCGACCAGGCGCTCCGCGAGTTCGAAATCGAGATGGGCATGGTCACTCCCGAGACCGCCGGCGTGAGGGCCGACGACAAGGAACTCGGTTCCGAGCGGGTGACACAGAAGACCACCTGAACACGGTCTGCCGCAGGAGCCGCCCGTGAGCCCGCCCACAATTCCAGCTGCGACCACCGCGCAACCACCCGCGTCGACCGCGCTCGGCACGTCGGCAGCCGCCGGCGCCTCAGGCGCCCTGCCGGCCTGGTGTCCGCCCTGGGCCGAGCGGCTCGGCGACGCGTACCTTTCGGGCACGAGTTGCGTCTTCCTCCTGCACGGCAACGTCCGCGACGTCGTGCCGGTCTCGGCACAGGCCATGACCGCGGAGGCGGATCCGTCCGCCTGGGGTACGGCGACCGACTTTCTCGCCCGCGAAATGTTCGGTCGCTGGGACATCGTGCTTGCCTACGACGTCGGCCGGGGCCTGCGGCCGCTGGCCGGCCCCGACCCGGCCAGGCTGCGGACCATGGCCCAGTGGCTCACCGAGCGGCTGGGCAACGCCGCCTCGTGGCCGCGCGAGCCCGATCAGGCCGTGGCCGCGATCGACGCCATTCTCGAACGAAATCTGATCGACCCGCCCGAGCAGCGGAAGCGGATCGCCGTGGTCCTCGACTACGCGCAGTATCTCGTGCCGGCCGGCGAGGGGGGCGGGCGGACGGCGGCGGCGAGCAGGCTCGTCCGGATCCTCGGCTGGGCGACGAATCCGCTCCTGCGCCGGGTGAACGTGGCGATCGTGCTGCTGGCCGACACGATCGCGTAGGTGCATCCGCGACTCGTGCAGAACCCAGCCATGACGGCCATCGACATGCCGATGCCCGATGCGGCTGAACGCGAGCGGTTCGCGCTTGAGACGGCGGCGGCGGCGGGTGCGAAGGCCGACCAGTTCGACGGCGTCAAGCGGGCGGCGGCCCTCGCCGGCGGCCTGACCCTGGAGAGCCTGCGGGCCGTGATCACGCTCGCGGCCCGCGAGGGGACGCCGCCGGACGGCCCCGAGTTCGCCGCCCGAAAGAAAGACCTCATCGAGCGGTCATGCCACGGCCTGATCGAGTTCATCCAGCCACGTCTCGCGCTCGACGCCGTCGCCGGCCATGCCGATGCCAAGCAGCGGCTGGAGGCCGATGCCCGGGCGATCCGGCGCGGCCAGCTGGAGGCCGCCCCGATGGGGTACCTGATCTGCGGTCCGGTCGGCACGGGGAAGAGCTTCATCGCGGAGTGCTACGCCGGCAGCGTCGGCATCCCCTGCGTCGTGCTGAAGAACTTCCGCAGTAAGTACGTCGGCGAGACCGAGGGCAACCTGGAGCACGCGCTGGGCGTGCTGCGAAGCCTGGGACCGGTGGTGGTGGTGATCGACGAGGCCGACGCGGCCCTCGGCAGCCGGCAGAGCGACGGCGATTCGGGCACCTCAGCCCGCGTGTTTTCGATGATCGCCCGGCAGATGGGAGACACCCGCTACCGGGGCAAGATCGTCTGGATGCTGCTCACGAGCCGGCCCGACCTGCTGCCGATCGACCTCAAGCGGCAGGGGCGGGCGGAGGTTCACATTCCGCTCTTCTACCCGCACGACCAGGCTGAGATGGATGCGATGTTCGCCGCCATGGCGCGGAAGTCGCACGTCAGGCTCGCCCCGGGGCTGCCCGGTCCGGTGGACCTTGCGCTCGGCCTGTCCGGCGCCGACATCGAGAGCATCGTGCTCGCCGCGCGGCGCAAGGGGCTGGAGCGGGCCGCGGACGCCGGCCAGCCTGCTCCCGACGCGATCGCGGCCGAGGATCTGAAGGCGTCCTTGGAGGACTTCATGCCCAGCGCCCAGGGCCTGGAGAAGGAGATGCAGGAGATCGCCGCCGTGCTCGAATGCACCGAGAAGCGGTTTCTTCCCGAACGCTGGAAGGCGGAGGTCGGCAAGCCCGGCGGCCGGGCCCGGCTCCAGGAGCGGCTGGCGGCGATCCGCGAGGTGGTCCGGTCGTAGAGTGCACGCCCGAGCCGGGCAGGCGACCTGTTCGCAGGCATCATTCACCGACGTTCACGAGCTTGAGAAACCCCCGACCCGAGGAGACCGACATGGCGAAGGCGACAGGCAAGACCCCGTGGTTCGACGATGCGAACGAGTCCGCGCTGCTGGCGGAGTATGCCCGGAAGCTCGACTCGTTCCTCGATGTCGTCTCCGACGGCAAGGTGGACGCGAAGGAACTCGCGGCCCAGGAGAAGCGGGTCGTAACCCTGATGAAGGAAGTGGAGCCGCTCCTTTCCCCCGAGGCCCATGAGAAGGTCACGCACCTGCTCTGCGAGGTCACGGCCTACGACCTGATGCATGCCATGTATCTGGCCGGCTCGTCCCGGCCGCAGACCAGGTTCCGCGGCTGAAAGTCATCCCATTCCCCGGTCGCGCAGCGGGCGCGGCCCGACCATTCACTTCTGGCGGAGGCTCCACATGTCCGGTCAACCCAAGGCTCCCTTCTGGCTCGCCGTCTGGGCCGTCATCCTCGGTCTCGTCGGCCTGGCGGCATGGCGCGGAGGGATGCTCGAGCAGTTCGGCCTCGGTCGGCCCGGCGTCGGGCCGCGGCCGCTGGCCGGCGGCCCGGGGGGAATGCCCGGACCCGGCGGTGGCGGTGGCGGTGCGGGGGGAGGCGCCGAGGGGATGACCGAAGCGCCCGACTTCTCCGTGCCCACGACCGTCAAGGAATACACCTTCAAGCCCGCCGAGCGGCTGCCGCCGGTGAAGGGAGTGAGCGGCTACAAGCCGCTCCAGGACGACACCGTCCGCTTCGCGCTCAACGTCTGGGCCGGCTGGGCGCCGATCATCCGGGCCAACAACGGCTTCAAGGCGGGCAAGGTCTGGCAGGCGCCGGGGGGCAAGCCGTTCAAGGTCGAGCTCGTGCTCATCGACGATCCCGTGCAGATGCGCGACGCCTACGCGGCCGGCGAAGTGCACATCGGCTGGGCGACGCTCGACATGCTGCCGCTGTTCATCGACAGCTTCGCCAAGGACTCGCGGATCATGCCCCGGGTCTACCAGCAGGTCGACTTCTCCAACGGCGGTGACGGGATCGTGGTCCGCGACACGATCAAGACGGTCAAGGACCTGGCCGGCAAGAAGCTCGTCATGGCGCAGAACTCGCCGAGCCAGTTCTTCGACTTGAACATGATCGTGGCGGGCGGCCTGCAGCCGGCCGACGTCGACATGGTGTACGTCAACACGGCCTTCGAGGCGGCGGCGGCCTTCAACCGCGACAAGAGCCTGGCCGGCTGCGTCTCCTGGGCGCCGGACATCTACAACCTCGCCGAGGCCAAGGGGAACCGGATGCTGGTCACGACGCTGACGGCCAACCGGCTGATCGCCGACGTCTGGTTCGCCCGGGCCGACTTCGCCAAGGATCATCCCGACAAGATCGAGGCGATCGTGCGCGGCATCTTTGACGCCATGGAAGACCTCAAGAAGGAGACCGCCCGCACGGAGGTCGCCAAGCTGCTGGCCGACGGCTACGCGATCCCGGCCGAAGACGCCCTGAAGATGCTCGGCGACGCCCATTCGACGAACTGGGCCGAGAACTACCAGTTCTTCCTCAACCGCAACAACCCGGCCAACTTCGAGCGGATCTGGAAGCAGGCCTACATGCTCTATCGGCGGATCGGCGCGATCGCCAACAACCCCGTGCCCTTCGACCAGGTGATGGACTTCTCGGTGATCCAGAAGCTCGGCGCGGAGCCGAAATATGCGGAGACGAAGGACGAGTACACGACGCGGCTGGCGCCGAAGACCGTCCAGCAGATCCGGGCCGAGAACGAGGAAATCCTCACCAACACGATCGTGATCCATTTCTTTCCCAACAGCGCCGAGCTGCGGAAGAAGGTGATCCGGCGGATCGACGGCAAGGACACCGAGGAGCCCTACGATCCGCGGGTGGACATCGTTCTCGATGAGGCCGGCGCCCTCGCCAAGCAGTTCGGCAACGCCCGAATCGTCATCGAGGGGCACACCGACGCCTCGATGCGCGGCCAGGTGCCGCCGGCGATGGTCAAGGAGCTGTCGCTTGAACGGGCCCGTTCGGTGAAGGACGCGCTCGTGGAGAAGTTCAAGTTCGACGACGGCCGGTTCGCCGTGGACGGCCTGGGCTGGGACCGGCCGGCCGACGACGACCACCCCGACAATCACGCCTTGAACCGGCGAGTGGAGATCAAGGTCTACGCCGCGGAGCAGGAATGACGTCGCCGCCGGAACCGTCGGCGCCGCAGCCGGCCCGGCCGCTCCGCGGGGCGACGGGGGCGGGGACGGCCTTCCTCTGCGGGCTGACCTGCGTGGCCGCCGTGGCGGCACTGTGGTTCGTGGCCACGGCCGGCGAGCCGGAGAGCCGGTTCATCAGCCCGGCGACGCTGCCGAGCCCGGGGGAAACGCTCGAGGCCGTGCCGGGCGTTTTCGGCGAGCGCCGGCTCGCCGCCAATACGCTCGTCACGCTGCGGCGGGTGCTCCTCGGCTTCGGGCTGGCCGGGCTCGTCGGCGTGCCGCTCGGCGTCTTGGCGGCCTGCTTTCCCGCCGTGCGGGCGTTCGTCGCCCCGCTCACGATCTTCGGCCGCAACATCCCCGTCGCCGCCCTCATCCCGCTGACCTTTTTCTTCTTCGGCATCGGTGAATTTCAGAAGGTCATGTTCCTGTTCATCGCCAGCGTGGCCTTCGTGGTCAGCGACACGACGGCCGCCGTCCTCGAGGTGCCGGAGCGGTACGTGGACACGGCCCGGACGCTCGGCGCCTCGCGGCTGCAGATCATCCTCAAGGTGCTGGTGCCGCTGGCCGCGCCGGCGGTCTTCAACTCGCTGCGGCTCCTGTTTGGCATTGCCTTCGGCTACGTGATGCTCGCCGAAGTGGTGAAGCTCGGCGGCGACACCGGCGGCCTCGGCGACCTGATCAACGTCTCGCAGCGGCGCGGCGAACGGGAGCCGATCCTGATCGTGCTCGTCGTCATCCCGCTGGTTGCCTACGCGATCGACCGGGCCCTGTGGTGGCTGCAGTGCGACCTGTTTCCGCACCGCTACGGCGGCCACGGCTGGCTGCCCAAGGGACTGCGCCGGCTGCTGCACGGCGCGGGCGGGGCGGCGGAGGCCGCGGCATGAGCGAGGCCAGCACCGGAGCCGGGGGCTCCCCGACCGCAGCCGCTGCCCCGGCGGCGTCCGCCCAGTCGCCCGTCGAGCGGCCCGCGGCGGTCGAGTTTCGCAATGTCAGCAAGATCTACGGCCGGGGCACGCCCCGCGAGTACGTGGCGATTGCCGACGTCAGCTTCACGATCCCCGACGTCGTCGATCATGGCGAGATCTCGTCGTTCCTCGGTCCGAGCGGCTGCGGCAAGAGCACGGTCCTCCGGCTCGTGGCGGGCCTCGAGCCGCAGCATCCACCGACGAGCGGCAGCGTGACGGTGCTCGGCCGGCCCGTAGTCGGCCCGGGCGCCGACCGGGGGATGGTGTTCCAGGATTACACGAGCTTCGACAACCGCACGGTGCTCGACAACGTGGCCTTCGGGCTGGAGTGCCGGGGCGTGCCGCGCCGGCGGCGCGAGACCGAGGCGGCCGAGTGGATCGCCAAGGTCGGCCTCGATCCGCGCCGCGACGGCGGCAAGTATCCGCACGAACTCTCCGGCGGCATGCGACAGCGGGTGGCGATCGCCCGGACGCTGATCCTTCGGCCGCGGGTGATCCTCATGGACGAGCCGTTCGGGGCGCTCGATCCGGCGACGCGGCTCGACATGCAGGACCTGCTGGTGAAGCTCTGGCGGGAGGTGGAGGCGACGGTCTTGTTCGTGACGCACTCCGTCGAGGAGGCTGTGTATCTCGGCGACCGCGTGTTCGTGATGGCGACGACGCCCGGGCGGATCGTCGCCGAGATCCGCATGCCGGCCGCGTCGGCAGCCGCTCGGGAGACGCAGTCCGAGCCGTGGTTTCACGAGCAGGTCAGCGCCCTGCAGGCTCGCATCGAGCAGGTCGAGGCGGCCGCCGAGCGGCCCCGGGGAGAAACGTGATCGTGTTTGCCCGCGCCGGCGCCTACCTGAAAGCCGCATTCACCGCCCGCTGGAACCTGCTCCTCTTCGGGGGCGGCGTGGCGGCGGCGTTCGTGAGCGGGTTTCCCGGGGTCATCCTCCCGCTGGTGGCGGCCGGCGAGATCTATTACCTCGCGAGAATGCTCGCCAACGACCGCTTCCGCAGCGCCGTCGAGGCACAGGATGCCGGTGCCCGGCAGGCCTACGAACGGATCCGGGCCCGGCTGCCGCGGCCGCTGCTCGAACGTTTCGACGAGCTGCGCGACCACTGCCTGAAGCTCGTTGAACTCGCCGGCAGCATCCGTGGCCCCGACGCCAGGCGGCCG
>JBKDUV010000339.1:0-3529 GCA_046339335.1 Planctomycetia bacterium
CGGCCAGCGCCGGCGAGGTGAAGATGGCGATCCGTTCGGTGTCGCAGACGACCGAGGCGAACGCCGCCTCGGCGGAGGAGATGGCCGCCAGCGCCGAGGAACTCGGGGCCCAGGCCCAGGGGCTGCGGAACCTCGTCAAGCGGTTCACGGTCTGACGGGCGTCGGCGAGGGAACGGCCCGTGTGGGAATTGACCAAGCTGACGCCGGAGCAGTTCGCGCGGTTCCGGCAGTTCATCTACCGCGAGACGGGCATCCACGTGCAGGATGGCAAGATCACCCTGCTCAGCAACCGAATCCGGCGCCGGCTCAAGGCGCTCGGCCTGGAGTCGTTCGAGGACTACTACCGCCTCCTGACGACGCGGCGGCTGCCGGGCGAACTGGAGCAGTTCATCGACGCCGTCACCACCAATGAGACGCATTTCTTCCGCACGGAGAGCCACTTTGAATGGCTCGCCGGCGGCTTCCTCGACGACCTGCTGGCCCGGGCGGCGGCGGGCCGGCACGACCGCAGCCTGCGGATCTGGTCGGCGGCCTGCAGTTCGGGAGAGGAACTGTATTCGATCGCCATCTGCCTCGCCGAGGCGGGCGGCCGGCTGGCGGGCTGGCAGATCGCGCTGCTCGGCACCGACATCAGCGAGACGGTGCTGGCCGTGGCCCGCCGGGCCCGGTACCAGAAGCGGTCGCTGGAACAGGTCTCCCCGGCCCGGCTGCGGCGGTATTTCTCGGCCACGACGGCGGGCGACGAGTGGACCGTCGCGCAGTCGCTGCGGGCGTGGTGCGAGTTCCGGCGGCACAACCTCCTCGAGCCGCTGCCCGGTCCGCGCCAGGACTGCATCTTCATCCGCAACGTGATGATCTATTTCGATCGTGAGTCGAAGGCGAAGGCCTGTAGCCACCTCGTCGATGCGCTCGCCCCGGGCGGCTTCCTCGTGGTCGGTCCCGCCGACGGGATCCACGACATGGTCGCATCGCTCCGCAAACAATCCCCCTTCCTCTATCAGAAACCGTGAGCCGGCCCCCGCGGCCGGTCCAGCGATGGCCCAGTCATCCTCGTGTCGGACCAGTTTTTCCGCCGATGAAATGGCGGAATTTCTCCGCCTGTACCTCGACGAGACGAACGAAAATCTCGACGCCCTCGTGGAAGCCCTGCTGACGCTCGAGGCCCAGCCCACCAACACGGCAGGCCTCAACGAAGCCTTTCGGCTGATCCACTCCATCAAGGGCGCCTCCGGCCTGCTCGGGCTCGACAAGGTCACCTCGCTCACCCATCACCTCGAAAGCCACTTCGAGCGGCTCCGGTCCGGCCGCCGGATTCTCGACTTGGAGACGATGAACGTCGTGCTCCGCTGCGTCGATTACCTGCGCGACTCGAACCGCCGGCTGCAAGAAGGGGAGGCGATCACGGCCGCCGGCCCGCTGCTCGACGAGGTCATGGGCTTGGAGAAGACGGCCCCGGCGGCAGCCCCGGCGGCAGCGGCCACCAGTTCGCCGGTACCAGCCCCGGAGCCGGCGCCGGTGCCAGCAGCGCCGCAGCCGGCCGAGGCTTTGGCCTGGCGGCTCGGCGTGCATCTGCGGGCGGGGCTCGCGATGGCGGAGCTCAAGGCCGAACTGCTCCTCACCCGTCTGGCCGCCCTCGGCACGATCGGCGACTGCCAGCCGCCGCGTGCGGCGTTCGCGGAGCATCCTGGCCTGACGGCCATCGAGATCATTTTCGTCTCCTCTGCGGACCGGGCCGCGATCGCGGAAACGGCCGGCATCGACGGCGTCGAACGGTTTGACATCGAGCCGGCGGCCGCCGACGCCCGCGCCCGATCGATCGGCCCCGCCGTCGCCGCCGCGCCGATTCCGGCCGCGGCACCAGCCCCGCCGCCGGCACCGGACACCGGCAGCGACGAGGCCGGCAGTCAGCCTCTGCCGGTCACGTCGTTGGCGGAGACCGTGCGGGTCGGCGTCGATCGGCTCGACGTGCTCCTCAATCTCACCGGCGAGCTCGTCGTCAACCGGGCCCGGCTCGCGCAGTTGGCCGGCGAACTCGCCCCGGCATTCCGCAAGTCGCGCGGGGTCAGCCGGTCGCAGGCCGCCGCCGAGGCGATCCGCGACCTGGTGCGCGGGCAGGGTGACCGCGGGCCCGGCGGCCGTCCCGAACGGCTGGCGATCGAGGAGCAGCTGGCCGCGATCGAGGAGCAGGCGCGGCTCCAGGAACAACGCGCGCAGGCCTTCGGCGAGCTGGCGGCAGCCCTCGATCAGCTGACGCGGGTCTCCACCAGCCTGCAGCGCGGCGTGCTCAACACGCGGATGGTGCCGGTGGGGCCGCTCTTCAATCGCTTCAAGCGGTCGGTCCGCGACATGGCCAACGATCTCGGGAAGCGGGTGAAGCTGGAGGTCGCCGGCGAGAAGACCGAACTCGACAAGCGGATGATCGACGAGATCGGGGATCCCCTCAATCACCTGCTGCGGAACTGCATCGACCACGGCGTCGAGCCGGCCGCGGTCCGCCTGGCCCGGGGCAAGCCCGAGATCGCGACGGTGCGGCTCTCGGCCGCCCACCGGGGCAACAACGTCTTCATCACGGTCGAGGACGACGGCGGCGGCATCGACGTCGAGCGGGTCCGGCAGGTGGCCCGGGAGCGGGGCGTGATCGCCGCCGCGACGGCCGCCGCCCTGCCGGACGACGAGGCGATCGCCCTGATCTTCGAGCCCGGATTCAGCACGGCCGCCGCGGTCTCCGACATCTCGGGCCGCGGCGTGGGCATGGACATCGTGCGGACGCGGATCAACGGCCTCAACGGGACGATCGAGGTCGATACCACACCCGGCCGGGGGACGCGGTTCACGATCCGCCTCCCCCTCACGCTGACCATCGCGCGGTGCATGGTATTTCGTCTGCCGCAGGGCGTGCTGGCCGTGCCCGTCGAGCATGTCCGGGAGATCACGCATGCCGCCGGCCACCGCAGCGTCGTCGTCGAGGGGCGGCGGGTCTGCGACATCCGCGGTGAACTGCTCCCGCTCTTGGGCATTGCCGACCTGTTCGCCTGGCCGCAGGCCGCGGCGGACGCGGCGGACGGCGGGCATGTCGCTGTGCTCCAGTCCGGCAGCCGCGCGGTCGGCCTCCGTGTCAACGAGGTGCTCGGGGGACGGGATCTCGTCGTCAAGCCGCTCGACGAGAACTTCATTCATATCCGCGGGCTCGGGGGAGCGAGTATCCTCGGCGACGGTTCCGTCTGCCTGCTGCTCGACGTGGCGGCCTGCCTCGACCTCGGCCGGCGAACCGGCGACGCGTTTGCCAAAGCCACCGCGGCACCGGCCGGCTGAGCTGCGGGCCGCGTGGCCCGCCCGCTGCTGAACTCACATCAGGCGGCACACCCCCGACACCTCACTCCAGCGGATCATCCCGACATGCAGCCCGAAACGCTCTCCAGTCACGCCGCTCTCTTCCGCCAGGCCGCCGAGCGGGCCTCGGCCGCCCTTTCGAAGTGGCTCGGGCGTCCCGCGCGGATCGCGCTCCGCGCGGGACGCTCGGGGCCCCGGG
>JBKDUV010000340.1:0-20107 GCA_046339335.1 Planctomycetia bacterium
CTCGTCGCCTGGGACGAGGCCGGGCTCGTCGTGCTCGGCCGACCGGAGTAGGAGCCGGGAGCTGGGACGTCTCCCGTGGCCAGCGCAGTGGATCGGGCGGCCGGTTGGCGGACGCTCTCCGCAGCGGCCGCCGCGGTCGCCGGCATGGTGCCGCTGGCCGGAAGCCTGCTGGTCATGGCCGGCGCCGCGGGCGGCATCCACGAGATCGACGCCGGGGGCAAGGTGCGGCCTGTCGGTTCAGCCTGGCGCGATTGCGTTGCGGGATCGCCGCTGCTCAGGGTGGCGGGAGACAACGCCGGCGGCGTCGCGCTTGGCCGCATGCTCGTCGGAGCCGCGGGTGTCGGCGTTCGGGACGGTCTTTCCGCGACGGCGACCTGGATGGCCGCCGGCGTGAACGATGCCGAATCCGTGGCGTTCGCCGGCGGGCCGCGGGGACCATGGCTGCCCGCCGCGGCGGCTGCGATGCTCGCGGCTGCCTGGAAACCGGTCGTCGTGCGGCAGGCGAGCGACGTTGCGGGGGCTTGCGTCACGGGCCGATTCAGCCTCGCCTGTGCGGATCTTGCGATGCCGACCCAGGCCCGCGATCTGCGGGGTGAACGCGTCGTGATTCTGGGCGGTTCGGCCATGGTCGATGACCTCTCACGCCGGGTCGGTGCCGCGATCACGGCTCACGGGGGGGTGCCGGAGATGATTATCGCCGGCGACGCCAGAGCGACCGTGGCTGCGATGGCCGCAGCCGAGGAGCAGGCCGCTGTTCGGCATCTCGTGATCACGACGGCCTTCGCGGCTCCCGGCGACTGGGTCGCCGGCCGGGATGCGCACATCGCTGCCGTCTATTTCGCCTGCCAAAGCTGGCTGGCGGCACGGACGCGGGCCGGCGACACCGGCCGTGCCACGCTCACGGCCGTGACGGGGCTCGGGGGAGACTTCGGTCTTTCCGGATCGATCGGCAGCGCCGTCGGCGGCGCGATCGCCGGCCTCTTCAAGGGGCTCGCCCGCGAGTATCCGGACGTCCAGGTGCGGGTCGTCGACTTTGCGCCGGCGGCGGCTCCGGGCGACGTCGCACCGCGGGTGGCCGACGAAATATGCAGCGTCGGGCCGGTCGAGGTCGGCTGGCGGGAGGGCCGCCGGCAGACGGTCGTCGCGGTCGAGCGTCCGCCGCAATCGGCCGGCCGGCTCGCCGGACTCGCTCCAGGCAGCGTCTGGCTCGTGACCGGTGGTGCTCGGGGAGTGACGGCGGCCTGCGCCCGGGCACTCGGCAGTCGCCATGGCCTGCAGCTCGTGCTGGTGGGATCGACGCGTCCCGGCGCCGTCGAGGAGTGCTGGCCGAGCCTCGACGACGAGGGCCTCAAGCAGCTCAAGGGGCGGGTCATGCTCGACGCCAAGGCCTCGGGTGGCGACCCGCGCAAGGCATGGCGTGAGGTCGAGAAGTCGATCGAGATCAATCGGGAACTGGCCCGCTTCCGCGCCGCCGGCGTCGCCGTCCGCTACGAGTGCTGCGACCTCGCCGATGCGGCGGCGGTCCGCGAGCTCGTGCGGCGCGTCGAACGGGAAGTCGGACCGATTCGCGGGCTCGTCCACGGCGCCGGCTGGGAATCGGCCTGCAAGTTCGAGAAGAAGACGGCCGCCGGACTGGAGGCCACGCTGGGGCCGAAGTGCGTGGGGCTCGAGAACGCGCTGGCCGCGATCGACCCGCGAGCGCTGGAGAGCGTCGTCGCCTTCGGCTCGAAGAGCGGCCGCCTGGGAGGACTGGGGCAGGCCGACTTCTCGCTCGCCAACGACATGCTCGCCAAGATCGTCGGCCGGCTGCGGCGCGAGCGGCCGCACCTTCGCGGCACGGTCTTTCACTGGCATGCCTGGGACGAGGTGGGCATGGCGAGCCGGCCCGAGAGCCGTTTCGTGCTCGAGCAGTTCGGCATGAAATTCATGCCGCTGGCCGAGGGCGTGGGGCGGTTCCTCACCGAGATCGAGGCCGGTCTGCCCGAGGCGGAGGTGCTCGTCACCGAGCACGTGTTCTGCCTCGCCGGCACGGCGGTCGCAGCGGCGGCTCCCGCCGGTGGCGCGGCCGCTGCCGGGAGTCTCGTCGCCGGAGTCGACCGCACGGCGGCTGGCGCGACCGTCGAGTTTCGGCTCGACCCGACGGCCGACCAGTTTCTCGTCGACCATACTCAATACGGACGGCCGCTCCTGCCCGCGGTGATGGGGGCGGAACTCCTCGCCCAGGCGGCCTGTGCCGCTGGAGCCTGCGACCAGGTGGTGGAGATCAGCGACTTCGTGGTCGAACGACCGATCGCGTTTCCGACAGACCGGCCCCGGGCCGTGCACGTGGACGTCAGCTCGTCCGGCGGGCGAATCGAGGTTCGGGCCCGGCTGACGGGCGGCGGTGATCCGGGAACGGCCGCTGGCCGGGAGCGGGTGCACGTCCGCGGCATGGTCGCCGGAATCACGGCACCGGTCGAGGCGACGTGCTCCCAACCCCCGTTTCCGTTCTATCCGACCGGCTATGCGGACGACGCGCCGCTGCGTCACGGTCCGGCGTTCCGCACGCTCACGGCGCTGTTCTTCGATCGCAGCGGCGGCTGGGCGCGGCTCACTGCGCCAGACGAGGACGTCGTCGCCGCGCCGCGGGGCGCCGCCGGGTGGACGGTGCCAGTGGCCTTGGTCGACGGCTGCATCGTGGGCTGTGCCTATTACTCGCACGTGATGTGCGGCCAACGGGTGGAGATTCCGCTGCGTTTCGAGCGGCTCCGGATGGTTGGCCGGCCGCGGGCCGGCGAGGTGTGCACGGCCCGGTTCCTGTTCCGCAGCCAGGATGCCAAGACGACGGTTTACGACGTCGTCCTGTTCGGTGCCGGCGAGCGGCCCGTGCTCGCCCTCGACGGGCTCACGCTGGCGGTCATGGGGCCGGAACGGAGCACCACCTGATGCTCGAGTCGTGGCTCGCGCGGTCGTTGCCCGTTGGGCGGGTCTGTCGTGGCCTGACTGTCGGCCCGGCGACGATCGACGTCGTCTTCGCGCGACCTGCAGCCGGCAGCGAATGCCGGTCCGGGGCGACGATGCGCTTGGCCGAGGAACTCGGCGCGACCGCCGTGCATCGGCCGCGGGGGCTGGTTCGAGTGGCGGCCCTGCCGCCGTCGGGGCGGCCGGTCGCGACGATCGCCGGCACGCATGCCGGGCCGCGGGTGTCGGTCTCGCACGTCGCCGGCCTGCTCGGTGCCGCGGTTTCGCTCGACGGCTCGCCGGGCCTCGACATCGTCGACCCGGCCACGGCCGGCCGTGGACTCGACGCCTTTCTGACGCCCGACGAACTGGCCCTGCTCCCGGACGATACGGGCCTCGTCCGCGGCCTCCTCTGGGCTGCCAAGGAGGCGGCCTTCAAGGCAGCCGCGCTGGACGTGGAGTTTCGGCCGTTGTCGGTCGCGATCGAGAGCCTGACCCCGGGAGGGTTCGCCTGGACGCTCGCCGGCCCCTTCGGTCACGTCGCCGGGGTGGGCCGGTTCGCGGCCGTGGCGGGGCACGTCGTCGCCTTGGCGGCAACCGGTCCCGGTGCCGCGATCGGCCGCGGCGCGAACCCCTGGAAGGCATGCGAGGAACAGGTCGCATGTTCGTGAGCGAGACGCACCTCCCGCAGCTGCTGCCGCCGTCCGCCTACAAGGACGCCGCCTGGTACGAGCGGGAGCTGGAACGGGTGCTGCGGCCCGCCTGGTGGGCCGTCGCGCTCGCCGGTGAACTGCCACGCGACGGCAGTTTCCTGACCTTCGACCACGTCGGTGGTCCGGTGCTGCTGCGCCGTTCGGAGGGCGTGATCCGCGGCTATCGCAACGTCTGCCCGCACCGGTTCGCGAAGTTGACGGCCGCCGCCAGCGGAACCTGTCCGCTGCTGCGCTGCGGGTATCACGGCTGGGAATTCGACGACAGCGGCGCCACGCGGCGGATTCCCGACGCCCCCAGCTTTCGCCCGCTCGAGAAGGGTCGGCTCGGGCTCGACGTGCTGCGGGTCGAGCAGGTCGGGCCGGTCGTGTTCCTGTCGTTCGATCCGGCCGCGGCGCCGGTGCGCGACTGGCTGGGCGCCGATGCGGAGCGGTTCGAGCGTCAGTTCGCCGGCGCCACGTGGTGCTCGTGGAAGGAGGAGGTCGATCTGCCGGTCAACTGGAAGGTCGTCGTCGAGAACAATCTGGAGAGCTATCACGTCGGCAGCGTGCACGCCGCCACGTTGGGCAACTGCCCGCCGGAGACGGCCTGCGGCCACGTGCTCGACGACAACGGGTCGCGGTTCGAGGCACCGGGAGACGTCAGCGTGCTGAAGCCGGTCAAGCGGCACCTCGCCGCCCGGCTCGGCCGCCGCTTGACCGAAAGCTACGTCCACGCGATCGTCCATCCGGCCTTCATGTGGGTGGCGGTCGACATCGGCGCCGGCTTTCAGTCAGTCGTGCCCACCGGACCGACCTCCTGTCGCATCATCTTCCGCAGCGCCGGATGGCAGTCCGGCGGCCGCACGCCGCTGGCGGACTGGGGTGTTCGGCAGATGCACGCCCTGGCGCTGCCGCGTTGGCGGCGGATCGTCGGCGAGGACTTGGCACTCCTCCCCCAGGTGCAGGCCGGTCTGGCGTCCCCCGCCCATCCGGGGCCCGGGCTGGTCTCGCGGCGCGAAGAACGCATCGGACACTTTCAACGCTGGCTGCTGGACCGCATTGGGGACGATGCGGCCGGCGTCGGTCGAGCGGCACGCGTCCGCGAGGGGGCAGCATGATCAGTTCCACCGCCAGCACGACGCCGGTCGCCGGACTCCGCTCGATGCCGCTGCCCGATGGACGGCGCGTGGCCACGCTCTGCCCTGAGAACACGCAGATCGCCTACGACGAGATCTTCGTGGCGCGGATCTACGAGATGTTCGGCATCGAGCTCGCCGCCGGCGACACGGGGTTCGACGTCGGTGCCAACATCGGGCTCGCCGTGCTCTGGGTCGGCGACCGCATCGGCCACGGCACTGTCCACGCCTTCGAGCCGATTCCGGCGACGTTCCGGGCGCTCGAGCAGAACGTCGGCCGGCATCCGCACCTCGACGTCCATCTGCATGCGGCGGGCGGCTCCGACCGGGACGGCACCGCGACCTTTACGTTCTACCCGCTGACGAGCACCAGTTCGTCGATGTACCCCGACGACTCCGCGCAGGCGCGAGACGAGTCGAATCGCTTCATTCTCGCCGATCTCCGGCGCCGGCTCGGGCCGGTTCTCGACCTGATCCCCGGCCGGATCGCCGGCGCGATCGCCGAGCGGATGCGACGCTGGTACCAGCGCGGCGAGCGCGTGCCGTGCCGGCTCGTGCGGCTCTCGACCGTCATCCGCGCTGCCGGCGTGGAGCGGATCGACCTCCTCAAGATAGACGTCGAAGGAGCCGAGTTCGACGTCGTGGCGGGCATCGATGCCGAGCACTGGCCGCTGGTCCGGCAGGTCATCGTCGAGGTTCACGAAGGGGCCGAATCCTGCGCGCGGATGGAGGGGATCCTCGCCGCGCAGGGCTTCCGCCCGCACGCCTGGCAGCAGGCTCCCAAGATTTTTCCGCGACACTGGCTGATCTACGCGCGGCGCGAGCCGCCATCCGCCGGGTCCGCTGCTCACCCCGAGGAGAAGGCAGGATGATCGATCTGAACGGCAAGGTGGCGCTGGTGACGGGCTCGAGCCGGGGCATCGGCAGGGCGTGCGCCCTGCGGCTGGCGGAGGCCGGTGCCGACGTCGTCATCAACTACGTGACCAGCGGCCGGGAGGCCGATGCGGTGGCGGCGGAGATCGCCGCCCTCGGCCGGCGGGTCGCCTGCGTCCGCGCCGACGTCTCCGCGGAGGAGGACGTGGAGGACATGGTCGGCTTCGTCCGCGAGCAGTTCGGGCAACTCGACATCCTCGTCCACAACGCGGCGACCGGCGGCTTCCGCCCCCTGGCGGCCACGTCGCAGCGGCACTTCGACGCCGCCATGCACACCAACGTCCTGTCGTTCGTCCACCTGCTCAAGGCGGCGGCCCCGCTCCTGGAGTCGGGCAGCGGCCGCGGCAAGGTGGTGGTGCTCTCCAGCCACGGGACCCACATGGCGCTGCCGATGTACGGCCTGATCGGCGGCACGAAGGCCGCCGTCACGGCCCTGGCCCGGCACTGGGCCCTGGAACTCGGCGACCGCGGCGTGAACGTCAACGTCGTCGAGGCCGGCCTGGTCGAGACCGACTCGACGCGGCGACTGCCCGGCGCGGAACTGATGTTCGCCGGCCGGACCAGCAAGACGATGGTCGGGCAGCGGCAGCTGGAGGCCACCGACGTCGCCGACGCCGTGCTGTTTCTGGCCAGCCCGCTCGCCGACCTCGTCCAGGGACAGACGCTCGTGGTCGATGGCGGTGCCGCGATCCACATCTGAGCCCGTCCGCCGCCGCGCCGGGGATCGAACGCAAGGAGCCGCAGCATGACCGACAGCGATCGTTACCTGCTCGTCACGGGAGCCACGGGGCTGCTCGGCCGGTCGTTGGTCCGTGACGTCGCCGCCGCCGGGCGGCGCGTGGCCGTGCTCGTCCGCGGTTCGAAGACCGCCGCCGCCGCGGACCGAAACGACGAGATTCTGGCCGACTGGCACGAGGTGGCCGGCGTGACGGTCCCCTGTCCGGTCGTGCTCGAGGGGGACATCACGGCGCCGGGCCTGGGGCTCGCCGCGGACGCGGCCGCCTGGGTGGCCCGCAACGTCGACGAGATCGTCCACTCCGCCGCGAGCCTCGCCTTCCAGATGCGCGACAGCGACGGCGAGCCCTGGAACAGCAACGTCAACGGCACGGCCAACGTCCTCGCCCTGTGCCGCGACCGGGGCATCCGCCGGCTGCACCACGTGTCGAGCGCCTACGTCTGCGGCACCCGCCGCGGACGGATCCTCGAGACCGAGCTCGACGTCGGGCAGACCCCGGGCAACGACTACGAACGGAGCAAGATCGAATCGGAAAAAGCCGCCGTGTCCGCGCCGTTTCTCGACGTCTGCACCGTCCATCGGCCGAGCATCATCGTCGGCGACCTCGTGACCGGTTTCACGAACACGTTTCATGGTTTTTACAAGCCGCTGCGGATCGTGCAGCCCTTCGTCGAGGCGTTCGTCGGCGCGGAGGTGGAGCCGGGGTCGCTCCTCGAGGCGCTGGGAATGACCGGCCAGGAAGTGAAGAACCTCGTGCCCGTGGACTGGGTGTCGGCGGTGATGACGCGGATCATCACCGACCGCAGCCTGCACGGCCGGACCTACCACGTCACGTCCACACGCCCCACGCCCGTCGAGCGGCTGGCCCGCGTGTTTCAACGGCTCGCCGTGGAGATGGCGGCGGAATTGGAGGCCGAGCGGGCGTCCGGCGGGCCGGGCCGGGCGGCGGCCTTCGATCCCGTCATGCTGGCGCGGCTCTTCGAGGACCAGATGCACGTCTACCGGGCGTACTGGAGCGACGATCCGCGGTTCGACTCGACGCAGTGCACTGCCGCCGTGCCCGATCTGCCGTCGCCCGAACTCGACGAGGAGACGATCCACCGCCTCTGTCGGTTCGCGATCGCCAACCGCGTCCGCTGGCCGCCTCCCGGCCGGGTGGTCCGCCGCTCGACTGGCCGGGGCCTTCTCGAGGCCCGGCTGGGCGTCGCTTCCTGGGGGCCGCCCCCCGTGGGGCCCGTCCTCGGCCTGGCGGCGGCGGGTGCCGGCGGCGGGCAGTGGACGATCACCGTTGCCGGCGGTCGGCCCGGCGGTCTGCACATGGGACTGCCGCGAGCGACCGCACCGATCGTGCATCTCTCCGCGGCCGCGCTCGAACGCCTGCTCGCGGGGACGGAGCCGGCGGCGGACCTCGTGGCCCGCGGCGGCGCGTTGATCGAGGCGACCGATCCCGCGGCCCGCAGGCTCGCCGTCGAGGTGCTCGCCGCGGTCGGCGACGGAGTGCGGACCGGCTCGGGCGCCGCCCGCGGGGTCGTCGGCGCCACCGTCTGATCGCCGGCCGGACCGGTCCGCGGACCGGCCTTCAGGCCAGGGCCCGCTTGACGTAGTCGTGAAAGCACCAGATCCGTTCCTCGCGGGTGCCGATGCATCCCCGGAACGGCGTGGCGGCGAGCCCGCGTTGCTGGGCCGCGAACACCGACGCATCCTCGCGCTGGATCGCCGCGTTGGCCCGTACCCCGTGCCGGGCGGCCAGCCGGGCGATGACGCGGGCGAACGGGTTGCGTCGCGTCCCGTCGAGGCTGAACATCCAGGCCAGCGTCCGCGACGTCGTCGGTGTCACCGGCAGGTAGACCTGGCAGTACATGAACAGGTCGGTGAACGTGAACACCAGGTTCGGGAAGACGTGATGGTGGACGTACTCGGCGGTGTCGGTGCCGCCGCCGAGCCAGCCCGCCACCCGGCGCTGCGTGCGGGCCGGCGGGCTCTCCCGGCCGAGATCGAAGACCAGCGTGGTCGACTTGTTTTCCAGCCAGTGCTTCTGCGCTTCCTCGGGAATCAGGCCGAAGCCGCCGAGCGTCGTGGGGTGGACGAGGGGCAGGTGATAGGTCTCGACGGTATTCTCGACCGGAATCTTCCAGTTGCAGGGGAAGTCCGCCGCATACCGCCAGTTGCAGCGATAGGGGAACGCGAAGCCGGCCGCGACCCGGTCGAACCAGGGGCCGAGCCACGTCCGCAGGTCGACCCCGTTGGCCGCGAGCCGCACGAAGACCAGTTCCCCGCAGGTTTCCACCGCGAAGGCCTGAAGTGCCGCGGTCTCGCGGTCGAAGGGTTTGAAACAGCCGCCATCGGGCACCTTGTCGATCGCGCCACAGGGGCGATACTCCCAGCCGTGGTACTGGCAGACGAGTTTTTCCGACCGGCCGCGCGGCAGTTCCGTGAGCATGCAATGGCGGTGGGCACAGACGTTGAGATAGGCATGGAGACGGCCGGCGTGGCGGCGCAGGAGGACCGGCCTGCCGAACAGGTCGAACGTGACGAAATCGCCGTCGGTGGCGAGATCGCCCACGAGTGCCACCGGATGCCAGGCCGGCAGGAAGAGCCGCGCGATCTCCGTCTCCAGCACGCTCTGTGCGGAGTAGTCGGCCGGCTCGAGAAGGTAGGCGAGCCGCTCCTTGTGGATGAACATCTGCAGCTCCGGAACGGGGGCCGGCGGCCGCGGTCGACCGCAGCCGTCGGCAGATTCGTTGGCGTCAGAATAGGATGGGGAGGCCCGGGGTCGCAATTGTCCGCGGGCGGGACGTGATGGAGCGGTGCATGGCGGTCCTCGAGGCGCGGCGGGCGGGCAAGGATTTTCTCTCCGGCGGGACGCCGGTGGCGGCGGTGCGGGAGGTGAGCCTCTCGATCAATGCCGGCGAACTGGTGGCAATCACCGGTCCCTCGGGGTCGGGCAAGAGCACGCTCCTCCACCTGTTCGGCGGCATCACGCGACCGACCAGGGGCGCGGTGCTCGTCGAAGGGGTCGATCTCGCCGGCCTCGACGACGACGGCCTGGCCCTCCTCCGCCGCCGCCGGATCGGCTGCGTGTTCCAGCGGTACAACCTCTTTCCCGAGTTCACCCTCGAGGAAAACGTCGCCCTGCCGCTCGTCCTCGACGGGACTCCCGCCGCCCGTGCGGCGGCGGCGGCCCGGGAGGCGCTGGCCGCCGTCGGGCTCGCCGCCCGGGCCGGTCACCGCCCCGACGCCCTCTCCGGCGGCGAGCAGCAGCGCGGGGCGATCGCCAGGGCGTTGATCGCGCAGCCGGCGGTCGTGCTCGCCGACGAGCCGACCGGTGCCCTCGACACCGCCAACGGTGCGATCGTCATGGACCTGTTTCGCAGCCTCGTCCGCGACCGCGGTCAGACCGTGGTGCTCGTGACCCACGATGCCGGCATCGCCGCCGCGGTTCCGCGCCGCATCGCCATGCGTGACGGCCGCGTCGAGGCGGACGGCCCGGCGGGAGTCGCGTCATGACCCCCGGCGGGTGGATCCTGCGGCAGTGGCGCCGGCGGCCGGGCCGCGCCCTGGCGGCCGCCGCCGCGGTGGCCGTGGGGGTGGCTGCCGTCGTCGCCACGTGGCTCGCGGCCGACGCGGCGCGAGCCGGTTATCGTCGTCTCGCCGGCGCGCTGCAGGGTCCGGTGTCCGTCGACGTCGTGGCCCGCGGCGGCGGCCGCTTCGCCTCCGAGCAGCTGCCCGACCTGGCCGCGGTGCCGGGCGTGCGTGCGGTCGTGCCCCAGTTCTTCCGTCCCACCGTCGTGCGGCACGGAGGCCTGCGGATCATCGAGAGCGTCGCGGGGGTGGACGTCGCCGGGCTGGCAGACCTCGGGTACCTGTCGCTGGCCGAGGGCGTGCCCTGTGCGGGACCACGCGAGGTCGTGCTCGACGCGTCGCTCGCATCCGGTCTGGCCGCCGCGGTCGGAGACCGGATCCTGATCCTGACGCGGCGCGGGCCGCGCCGCGTCACGGTGACCGGCCTGACCGCACCGGGAGGGCTGGCCGCGTTCACCGCGGGCGCCGGCGTGCTCATGGACATCGCGTCGCTGACCGACCTCTCCCTCGCCACGGGGCAGGTCGACCGCGTCCGCGTCCTCGTGGCCCCTGGCGCCGATCGCGACCGCGTGCGCGCGGCCAGCGGCCGCCTGCTTCCCGACGAGCTCGACGCGCGGACGCCCGAAGGACGTGCGGCCCTGGCCGACGACGTGCTGCGGGCGGCCGACCTGGGGCTCGATTTCGTCACCGGGCTGACGGTCGCCATGGCCTGGTTCATCGTCGCCAACGCCATGCTGATGGCGGTCAGCGAGCGGCGTCGTTCGCTGTCGCTGGCCCGGGTGCTGGGAGCGACGACGCGGCAGGTCCGGCGGCTCGTGACCGGCGAGGCCGCTCTGCTCGGCTGTGCCGGCGCCCTGGTGGGTGCAGCCGTCGGCATCGCCGCGGCCGCACCGATCGCCCGTCGGATCGCCGCCGCCCTGCAGGCTGGCGATGAGCCGTTCGCCATCCAGCCCGGCGTCGTGCTCGTGGCCACGGCTCTCGGACCGCTCGTCGCCGTGGCTGCGGCCTGGTGGCCGGCGCGACAGGCAGCGGGCGTCGATCTGCTCGAGAGCCTGGCCCATGCCCCGCCCCCGCCCGAACCGCGTGTGCCGTGGCGGTTCATCGCCATCGCGGTGGCGCTGTGGACGGTGGCGGCGGCGTTGCTCGGCGCCGTGGTCGTCCGCGTGCTGCCGCCGCGGGCCGCCGTGCCGGCGGGCATGATCATGCTCCTCGCCTACGTGGCCACCACGCCGCTGCTCCTGCCGACGCTGGTCCGCTGCGTGTCCCGGCTGGTGCCGGCGGCCTGGCGGGTCGAGGGGCGGCTGGCCCGCGAGCAGATCCTGCGGCAGCCGATCCGCACGGCGCTGACGACGGGCGTGCTCGTGGTGGCGGTGAGCAACGGTGTCGGGCTCGGCCACGCGATTCGCGACAACGTGGACGACATGCTCGCCTGGTACGCCCGGTCGATGCAGGCCGACTGGGTGCTGGTGCGTTCCGGGGACGCGGTCGTCGCCACGGAAGACGCCCTGGCACGGCTGCGGGCGATTCCCGGCGTGGCCCGGGTCGAGGCGATCGCCTTCGCCGCAGGGCAGGTCGCCGGCGTGCCCTGCGTCGTCGTCGGCCGCGATCTGCCCGCCGACCGGCCGCTTCCCTTCCGACCGGTCGGGGCCGATGAAGCGACGCTGCGGGCGGCTCTCGAGCGGGGCGCGGCGGCCGCCGGCAGCGCGCTTGCGAGCCATCGGGGCGTGACCGATGGCGCGACGCTGACCGTGGAGGTTCGCGGCCGGAGCATGCCCGTGACGATCGGCGGAGTCGTGGTCGACTACACGGCCGGTGGCGCCGCGCTGCACCTGCGACGCGATGCCGCCCGGCGGCTGTTCGGCATCGAGAACGCGGACTTTCTCCTCGTCACGGCGACGCCGGGGCAGGCCGTCGCGATCGCCGGGCCTCTCGCCTAAGCGGGGCGGGAGTTGCGGCTCGTGCCCCGGTCGTTCGCCGAGATGCGCGGCACTGTCGACCGGATCGTGGGAGGCGTGGTCGGCGCGCTGTGGGCGATTCTCGGACTCGGGTTCGTCATCGGCAGCCTCGGCGTCGCCAACACGGTGGCGATGAACGTGGCGGAGCAGCAGCGGACGCTCGGCCTGCTCCGCAGCCTGGGCATGACCCGCCGGCAGGTGACGCGGCTGGTGGTCGTGGAGAGCCTGATCCTCGGCGTCGCCGGCTGCGCGGCGGGCGTCGTCGGCGGCCTCGTGACCGCGGCCTTCATCCAGATCGCCAGCCAGCCGCTCCTCGGGCATCCTCTCTCTCCGAGCCTGCGGCCCACGGTGATCGCCGCCAACCTCGCGGGTGCGGTCGCCGTGACGGCGCTGGCGGCGTACATTCCCGCGCGTCGGGCCGCCCGGATCGATCTGCTGGAGTCGCTGGCGGCCGACTGACCGGGGGTGGTGGGTGCGGACCGGCATGGGCTATGATCCGCCGTCACGCGGGGCTGCGGCCGCGGTGCTTCTCGTTTTCGGAGGCTTTCGATGGCAGGAATTCCCCGTGATGTCTGGTATGCCGACGGGCTCAGGTTCCAGTGCACGCAGTGTGGCGACTGCTGTTCCGGCGCCGAGGGCTACGTCTGGGTGAACCAGGCCGAGATCGACGCCATGGCGGCCCGCCGGGGCATGTCGCCGGCGGCTTTCGAAAAGGCCTATGTCAAGCAGGTGGGCGTCCGCCGGTCGCTGGCGGAGCGGCCGGGGGGCGATTGTGTGCTCCTCGACGAGCAGACCCGAAAGTGCACGGTGTATGACGAGCGGCCGCGCCAGTGCCGAACCTGGCCGTTTTGGGACTCGAACCTGCGGTCCCCCGAGGCCTGGGCCGAGGCGGCCGAGGCCTGTCCGGGCTGCAACAAGGGGCAGGTCGTGCCCTTGGAGACGATCGTCGCTCAGGCGGCCAAGATCCGCATCTGATCGGCCGGGCAGACGACCGATGCCCGGCCCTGCTCCGGAGTCGCTTTCGCGGCCGCCCGTCAGTCGGCGGCGCCGAGCCGGAAGAACGGCTTCAGTTCACGGTACGTCGCCGGGCCGATGCCGTCGACCTCGAGCAGGTCGGTGAGCCGCTTGTAGGGCCGCCGCTCGATGATCCGATTGGCCAGCGTCTCGCCGACGCGGGGCAGCCGCATCAGATCCTCGCGCGAGGCGGTGTTGGGATCGAGCACGAAGCCGGCCGGCAGCGGCCCGCCGCCGTCCACGGCGCGGCGGAGTTCGCGTTCCTCGTCGCGTTCGAGGCGGCGTTCGGCGGGCAGGGCTTCCCAGACGGTGTGGGCCCAGGCACCGGCGCCGTGCTTGGCGGCCTGCAGTTCGCGGTCGGCGAGGAATTCGCGGTAGTCGTCGGCCGACTCGCCCCCCTGCGTCGAGCGGCTCACGCCGTAGGCCCGGGCAAGGCCGGTGGAGACGAGGTGGGCGGCCAGATCCTCTCCCGTGGCGTGGAACACGAAGGCGTAGATCCGCTTGTGCTTTCCGTCGCCTCGTGCGTCGGCGAAGCTCGTGTGGATGGTGAACGGCTCGCGCAGGAAGCGGCGCGTCTCGGCGGACGCCTGCTTGGCGAGATCCTTTGCGAGGGCGATTGAATCCTTCGGATCGGGGCGGGCGGAGGTGATGCCGAAGTACCGGCGCTGGGCGCGCAGTCGGCGGGCGTCGGTCTCGCCGGCGACGTGCTGTTCGAGGCAGTCGGCACCGTAAAGTCTGACGGTGTGCACTTGGCCGTCGGGCGTGCGCACGGGAAAGCTGTCGCCGTCGGCCCATGGTGCATCGACGAGCGTGCAGCCCTCGATGACGGTCAGTTCATCACCCTGAACGTCGCCGCCGAACGTGGTGGCGACGATGAACAAGAGGAGGGCAGCGGTGGCGTGCTGCATGGGGGGGCACCTCGCGAGGCTCCAGTGTAGTCGGCAGTCGAGCCCGGCCGCGCCGCGTGCGGTGTTTTCTGCCTTCGGCACGCAGCGGCCTCCGGCCGCGCCGCGTGCCTGGCCCGCCGCCGCGAAAGCGGGGGCCACGCCCGGCTGGAGGCCGGGCGGCTCGGGCGCGGCGAACCTCGGCTTCGCCCCGCCGAGCGTAAGCCTGTCGGGGCCATGGATGGCCCGACAGGCGCGATCTACAGTATCCCGCCGTGCGTCCGCCACGGCGTCATGTGCGAGGGCTGGTCGAGGAACCAGATTCGTTCCCACTCGTCGGTAATCGCCCGCAGATCCTCGGAGGTGTGGATCAATTGCTGGGCCCGCCGGACCGGGTCGCCGGAATACATCGGAATCAGGCAGCCGGAGCCCGACACCAGCGTCATGGCCACGGTGAACAGCAAGACACACTTCTTCATCGCACGGTCCTCCTCACCTCGTCCGCGAGCAGCGCCGCTTCCGCCTCCAACGTCGCCGGCCACGTGTCGGGCCGCACCTTCCGCAGCAACGCGGGATGTACCGCTTTTCCGCAGCCGGAGCGAGATCGCTCGGGCCGGCCCTCAGGGCCTCTCAGGCGGCGGATTGCCCCGCCTTCCCAAAGCCCCGAGCCGTTCGTCATCGGCCTGACGATTCGCCGTCCACGGACAGGTTGGCGACCCGGGACTCGATCAACTTGCCCGGCTTGAATGCCACGGCATAGCGGGCCCGCACCGGCACGGTCTTGCCCGTTCGCGGGTTGCGGCCGACGCGAGCCGCTCGCCGCCGGACCTCGAAGACCCCGAAGCCGCGGAGTTCGATCCGTCGCTCGCTGATCAACGTGTCGCTGAGAGTTTCGAACGTGAGTTGGACGATCTTTTGCACCTGCGCCCGGGAGAGCCCGGAGCGCTCGGCGATCGTCTTCACGAGGTCCTTCTTGGTCGCGGTGTGGAAAGGCGCTTCCGCCATGAGAGACCCGCTTCGGGAGCCGCCACGAGCGATCGACAGTCAGACGGGGCATGGCTGGTTTGAACCCGCGGTGGAAGTCTAACGGCCGCAACGACTAATGGCAAACGGAAGGCTGCGGCCGGCAGGCCGCGGCTATCGATCCGTCGGATGGTATCGGCGGCCCATTCGGCAAACTTGATACAACCGTTCGCCTTTGGAGCCAGTGATCATGCCCGAGTCGCCCGCGTTCCCCGCAGCTTCCCCCGTTTGCGGAACGGGCCCCGACGTGGCTGTCAATCTGGGCAGGCTCCGCCTGCCCAACCCGATCCTCGTCGCCTCGGGAACCTTCGGCTACGGCCGTGAGATGGCGGGCTTCACCGACCTGCGTCGGCGCGGCGGCATCGTCCCCAAGACGATCACGCCGCTGCCGCGCCAGGGCAATGCACCGTGGCGGACGGTGGAGACCGCCGCCGGCCTGCTCAACTCGAGCGGCCTCGACAACGATGGCGTCGATGCCTTCCTTGCCAAGCAGTTTCCGTTTCTCGTCTCCTGCGGTGCGCCGGTGATCGTCAGCATCGCCGGGGCCGTCCGCGACGAGTTCGTGGCCCTGGCCGCCAGGCTCGACGGCGTGCCTGGCATCGCGGCGTTGGAGCTCAACATCTCCTGCCCCAACGTCAGCCACGGCGTCGACATGGGCACGGATCCCGAGATGTGCCGCCAGGTCGTGGCCGGCGTGCGGGCGGCGACGCGGCTGCCGGTGATCGCCAAGCTGACGCCCAACGTCACCGACATCGCGGCCATCGCCCGCGGGGCCCGTGACGGCGGGGCCGACGCGGTGACGCTCGTCAACACCTGCCAGGGGATGGCGGTCGATTGGCGGCGGCGCCGGCCGTTGCTCGGCAACGTGGTGGGAGGCCTGAGCGGGCCGGCGATCAAGCCGATCGCGCTGCGGTGCGTTCATCAGGTCCGCCGGGCGGTCGAGATCCCGATCATCGGCGTTGGCGGCATCATGACGATCGACGACTGCATGGAGTTTTTCGTCACCGGCGCCTCGGCGGTGCAGGTGGGCACCGCCAACTTCGCCGAGCCGGTGGCGTCGATGCGGCTCCTCGAAGAACTGCCGGCCGCGGTCGGGGAACTGGGCGCGGAGCGGCTGGTCGATATCGTGGGATCGCTGCAGTTGCCGCAGCCGCCGGCAGCCTGTCCGCCGGCCGTCCCGACCGTCGGGAGCCCCGCATGACCTCCGCCCTACCGACTGCCGGATCCTCGTCGACGCCCCCGCCCGTCCCACGCCGGACACGGGCTCTGTCCGGCATTCAGCCGACCGGCCGGTTCCACTGGGGCAACTACTTCGGCGCCATCCGCCAGTACATCGACCTGCAGCCGGGGGCCCACCAGGCCGCCGACGAGGCCTACTACTTCATCGCCGACCTGCACGCCCTGACCACCGTCCGCGAGCCTGCACGCCTGCGGGCGCTCGTCCGCGCGGCAGCCATCGATCTCGTCGCCCTGGGCCTCGATCCCGACCGGGCGGTGCTCTTCGTGCAGTCGGACGTGCCCGAGGTGACCGAGCTCACGTGGCTGCTCATGACCGTCTGCCCGATGGGCCTGCTCGAGCGCTGCCATGCCTACAAGGACAAGAAGACCCGCGGCCTGCCGGCCGATGCGGGTCTGTTCACCTATCCTGTCCTGATGGCGGCCGACATCCTCGCCTACGACGCCACGGTCGTGCCGGTTGGAGAGGACCAGGTTCAGCACATCGAGGTCTGCCGCGACCTCGCCGGCACGTTCAACCACCTCTACGGTCCGGTGTTCACGCTGCCGCGGCCGCGGCTCGTGGAGGGGGGAGCAAAGGTGCCGGGCCTCGACGGCCAAAAGATGAGCAAGAGCTACGAGAACACGATCGACGTGTTCGAGGACCTGCCGCAGCAGAAGAAGAAGATCATGCGGATCACGACCGATTCGCGGCCCATGGAAGCGCCGAAGGATCCGGACGACGACCACCTGTTCGCGCTCTATGCGCTCGTCGCTCCTGAGGCCGACCGGCAACGGATGGCGGACCTCTACCGGCGCGGCGGCTTCGGCTACGGCGAGGTGAAGAAGGCCCTCGTCGAGGCGGCGGCCGCGTTCTTTGCCGACGCCCGAACGCGGCGCGGGGCGCTCGAGGCCGATGCCGGGCGGATCGAGACGATCCTCGCCGCCGGGGCGGCGAAGGCGCGAATCAAGGCCCGTGAGGTGCTCGATCGGGCGCGGCGGGCCTGCGGACTGGACCGGAGCGTGGGCCCTGGTCCCGGGCGAGGCGGCCGATGAAGGTTCTGGGGATCGGCACCGACATCACCGAGTGCCTGCGGATCGCGCAGATGATCGAGCGGCACGGCGAGCTGTTCGTGGACCGGGTCTACACGTCGGCGGAGATCGACTATTGCCGCAGCCGGCGGATGGCGACACAGCATTTCGCCGGCCGCTGGGCGGCGAAAGAGGCGGTGCTCAAGGCACTGGGCACGGGCTGGCGCCGCGGGATCAGTTGGCGGGACGTCGAGGTGATGAACGCTCCGGGCGGTCGGCCTCAGACCGTGCTCCGCGGCGGTGCCCGCGATGTCGCCGACAAACTCGGGATCCGTTGCATGCTCGTGAGCATCTCCCACTGCCGGTCGCACGCCACCGCCTACGCCGTGGCCCTCGATGAAATCCCCGACACGGCCGGCGGCGATCTGGCCTGGCCGGCGGGCTGACCCGTCCGCCGAGTTGCCTGCTCGGCGAGCGGGGGGTACTTTGACGGGAGGTGTGGTCCGCGATGTCGCGATGGGGATCCACGTGCATCGTCGTTCCGGGCAATGAAGAAAGGGCTTGAACCATGCGGAATGGTCTTCTGTTCGGCGTGACGCTGGGATTCTGCTGCATCTCCGCCGCGGCGATCGGCCAGCCCGAGGAGGGGGGCGGGGCTCCCGCCGCAGCGGCGCCTGCGCCGCGGATCGGTGCAGCGCTTCATGGCGCCCGCTGGGAGTTTCCCTGCCGCGACCCGCGCCGTGAATATGGCAACGGTGCCTGCCCGTCGGGGCTCGTGAAGGAGAAGGCCGATCCGAAAACGACCGACCAGTTCACGTTCGACCGGGTGTTCGACGGCGAACCCGGCAAACGGTACCGGGTCACGGTGAGGTTTCGCGGCGTGGTCGAGTCGATGAGGTACAAGAACGGCAAGCAGGACGGCGACTATTTCTACATCGGGGGCGAGCCGGACAACCCCAAATACAACATCTACCAACTTTCGATCTCGAGCCCCGAGTCTCACTACTTCCTGAACCGCCAGGACAAACTTGTCGAGCCGTTCATCATCGACTACACAAAGACGATCGAGATCGACGGCGGTGCCAAGGTCACGTTCCATGGCAACGGCCAGAATGGCGTCCTGAAGACCAACCTCAAAAAACTGGTTGTCCCGGACGTGCCGCCGGCACCGGAGGCGGGCAACGGCCAATTCGTCCAAATGGACGTCGTGTCGGTGGAACCGGCGCCGTGACCCACGATCCCGAATGATCCGGGTGCAGGTGTCTGGCAACGTCAGCCGGTAAGTTCGCCGAGGCCGAACGAGAGCAGGTTGGCGAGCACGATCGCGCCGCAGTCGCGGACCGCCGAGCGACGGTCTGGAGCGGGGCCCGAGACGAGCCGAAAAAGCAGGCATTCGGCGAGCGGCGCGAACGTTTCGGCGACGACGAGATACCAGCCTCGGCCCCACGGCCCCCAGACCAGCGGCGGCATCACGCAGACCACGATCGGATAGGTGAACGCCGTGAGTGCGAGCCCGGCCGCGACCCGGTCACGGATCGTGTGCCGGGCGGAGAGCCCGACGAGCAGCACCGGCAGTTCCACCGCGACGGTGAACACGTAGCCCCACGGCAGGAAGGACCAGAGGGTGTCGGCATCGGGGGGCACGTGGTCAGGCCTCGGGGACGATCCACCGACGTGGGCCGCGCGAATGGAGGCGGAGCACGGTGCGTGAGACGTAGCGTGGACCGCCGAGCGGGCAGTTCACTTCCCCGCCGCCTTGCCGACCACCAGCACGATGGCTTCGGCGCCCTCCGGGGCGATCTCCAGGACCACCTTGGCCCCCTGCGCGACGACGACCGAGTCGGGCCGCGCGGCATCGGGCACCGGGGCGACCGGGCGGCCGACACGGGGCGGGGGCACGTTTGCCGCGGCCCTGTCAGCCCGTGCCGGAATGCCGGGGATCAGGCGCGCGGCGCCGGCCGCGACGAGACCGACGATCACGCCCGCTGCCAGCCGGCCGGGCCGGCCGCAGCGCGAGGCGACGAGCCCGCAGGCCACCGCTGCCGAGAGCGCGAGGGCGGCCACGCTGCTGCGGCCGTGTGAAGCGGACGCGATGGTGCTCGCGTCCGGCACGTCGCCGGCGAGTTTCGCGAGCACCGCCTTGGGGATCACGATCCGATGGACCGGCGTGGCGGCATCCTCCTCGACCGTGAGGGGGAGCGGCGCTGACCGCTGTGCTGGGGCCGCGGGCGGCTGCTCGTCGGGGACGATCAGGTCGGCGATTGCCGCGGAGGCGGAGCAGAGCACGACTGCCGTGAGGACAGCCCGCAGGCAGGAGCGGGCGGGCGCTGAGGTGACAGGCATGATGTTCTCCCGAGGCAGGGTGGGGCGGAACCGGTTCATCGGACCTGGATCATGAAATTCAGACGCGGCCGGGGCGAAAAAAGTTCCTGGCAGGGATCGTACCCGGGTGGGTGGCATTCCGTCGCCGTTGGCCGTCAGGCCTCACGGACAAGGAACGGAATTTCGGCGAGCACGTGGACGAGGGCGACGGTGAAATACAGGCTCCGGGTCACCGGGTAATCGACGAGAAACCCGACCCAGAAGGCGGCCATGACCATTCCCCCCGTGACGAGCACGGCCGCGAGGGCCCGCCGCCAGGCGGCTGAGCGTCGCGCCAGCGGCACGCCATCCAAGTGCCACGGCCGGGTGCCGACGGCGAGCAGCGGCAGGCCGACACACCACGCCGCGTAGTGAAGCATCTCCAAAAACGTGTGCGCGGCGACGAGGAAGTGCGTGGAGACGCGGGGCACGATACCGGCCCCGGCGTGGTGGGTGATCTGCGCCGTGAGCACGTCGCTGCCCGGCAGATCAGCCGCGCCGCCGAGCCGCCAGGCGAGCACGCCGAGGGCCGCAGGCACGGCGAGCAGGCAGGCCCGGTAGGCGGGCCGCAGATCGGGCCGGCGTCGGCCGATCTCCCGGTCGA
>JBKDUV010000341.1:0-5647 GCA_046339335.1 Planctomycetia bacterium
GAAGGATTCAATGGCAAGGCGAAACTGACCACCAGAAAAGCGTATGGCTTCCGGACGCCGCAAGGCATCGAATTCGCGCTGTTTCATGTGATGGGGAACTTACCCGAGCCTGAATTCACCCACAGATTCTGCTGAGCAGGCATTTGAGACGGTTGCAGGCAGCTCCGGGTCAGTGGTTGTGAACAAGCCCACGTCCACTCTACGAGCCCTGTCCATCGCCGCACTGATCGCGTGCTCGGCACCGGGCTGCGACGCCCTCAGTGTGCTGCCGAGTCGGACGTTTCACCAGCGCTACGGCTGGAAGGCTGAGGACTACTTCAGCGACCCGAAGGTGATCGCGCTCTGCAAGGCGATCGAGGCCAACGATCTCGCGGAGATGGACCGGCTCGTCAAAGCGGGAGCCGAAGTCAACGCTCAGGGCAAAGATAAAATGACGCCGCTGCTGTGGGCGTTTCCAGACAACCGCCTGCCGCGTTTTCAATGGCTCCTCGAGCATGGTGCGAATCCGAACGTCATCGTGGAGAGCGACTTCGGCACCAAGGGGAACATTTCTGCCGGGGAATCGGTCACGCACATGGCGTGCGAGACTCACTTCGCCGGATACTTCGATGCCGTCTTCGATCACGGTGGCGATCCGAACCTGCGTCAGACGGGGGCGAGCGGACGCGGTGCCACCCCGCTTTTCAGCGTCATATTGGCAGGCGGCCGCAACAGAGCGGAAAAGGTGAAGCGGCTGATAGCGGCGGGAGCTGACATGAACGCGCTGTCTGGCGGGAGCACACCACCGATGAAGGCGGCAGGTTGGTTCAAGCAGAACGACCTGGTGCTGATCATGCTCGAGGCCGGGGCGGATTTCCGGAAATACGACCGCAAGGACCGCGACCGCCTCATTCACAGAGTTGTCAGCCAGGAGTTTGGCACTGTCGGCCTGAAGGCCTTGACTCCCCAGATGCAGGCGGACCGTGCGGCCGTGATCAAATGGCTCGAAGACCGTGGCGAGTCGTACGAGAAGGCGAAGGCGGACATCGCGCGGTGGGATTCGTGGGGCCGGACGTCGGGGGAATATGATCGGAAAATGGCCGCCGAGATCGCGGAGCGTAAGGCCCGAGAGAAGGCCGCGTCCGAGCAGAAGCCAGAGTGAGGCCATGCGTTGGTCGGCTCCGCGCATCGCAGTCGTAATGTCCTGAAGCGTCGCGGGCTGCGGCGTGCCGGCCTCACGGCGGCCGGTCTGATCGCTGAGCCGAAACCTGGGACGGGAGCGGATTGCGCTGTCGTTGACCAGCGAGGTGTTTGCCGTTTTCGCAAAATCCGCTTCCGACATGGATTCGGCTCCTGCACGCTGATCCATGCTGGCGGCTCGTTCCTGGCGGTAAAGACCGACGGCGAGGTAGTGCTGTTTCGGGACGGTGGCGAGGCCCCAAGATTCTCGCCCGAACGCGGCCGCTGCCGGGCATGGTGCGGGCGCTGCCGGCCTTGGCCGGCGGCCGCCTCTCTCTGCGCGACGATCGGGATCAGTCCCTGACGCCCACCCAGATTGGAGCGTTTGGGAAAGCCCGGGCGGACGGGCGTGCGCGGGTATTTCCCAGGGCCCCGTCCCCGGCGCCCGGCCTTGACCCTGCCAGCGGCGGCGCGGTACCCCCCGCCCGAACCATCGGCCCGATCCCGGGCCAAGAGCCGAGGACCGATCCGTGCGCCTGCGCAGCCATCTCTTCATGCGACTCCGGCACACAGCGCTGCTGATCGTCGTATCACTCGTCGGCCTCGCCGGCGACGCGTTGGCGCAGACGGTGCAGCTGCCGCCACCGGCGGCCTCGTCGCTCGACCGGCTCGCGCAGGCTCCGGTCGGTCCGCCGCCCAGCGGCTGGGCCCCCTACGCGCCCACCGGCCCACAGCCGTTTCCCGGCATGAGCTCCGGTCCGCCCGCATCCACCTGGGCGCCGTCGGCCATCAGCGGTCAGCCCGGCTATCCCGGCTACTCGCCCGCCGCCCCGGGTTTCGCACCGCCACCGGGGCAGCAGCCCGCGTCCCTCTTTCCGACCGGCTACCCGGCCCAGGGGAGCACGCTCCAGGAAACCTACTCGCAGACGATGCACGTCTACCAGGGCGCCCGCGGCAGCTGGGCCTATCTGCTCGGCGACGGCAGCGGGACGCGGCTCGGTGTCAACGAACTCGACACCACCGCCACCTTCGCGATCCCCTTCTTCCACAATTCCCCGGCGAACCTCAACCACGCGCCGCTGTTGATCACGCCCGGGTTCGGCCTCCAGCTCTGGGACGGGCCGGAGACCTCCGCCACCATGCTCGCCGACCTGCCGCCGAGCACCTACGACGTGTTTCTCGACGCCGCCTGGAACCCGCGGTTCACGCCGCTGTTCGGCGCCGAACTCGGCGTCCGCGTCGGCATCTACACCAACTGGGACGTCCTCGTCTGGCAGAGCTGGCGGATCATGGGCCGGGCGATCGGCACGCTCCAGCTCACGCCGACGATTCAGGGCAAGGCGGGCATCGTCTACCTCGACCGCAACCTTGTGAAGCTCCTGCCGGCCATCGGCGTCACCTGGACGCCGGATGCGAACCAGCGGTACGACATCTTCTTTCCCGCCCCCAAGGCCTCGATACGCTTCGCCAACACCGGCCGCCACGCCTGGTGGGGCTATGCATCGGGCGAATACGGCGGCGGTGCCTGGACGTTTCGGCGAAACACGCCGACCTACAACGGCATCTCGCCGTTCGACTACAACGACATCCGCATCTGCCTCGGCGCCGAGTTCGTGCCCAACGGGCCGCGCGGTCTGACCGGCAACTTCGAGATCGGCTACGTCTTCGCGCGGCAACTGTTCTACGTCGACGGGCCGCCGCAGTACCAGGACCTCGCCGACACGATGATGTTCCGTCTCGGGCTCGGGTACTGAAAGGAGCGTCGCTGCATGGGCATGCGAACGCTGGCATCCCCGGCAGCGGCCCGCGTGCCGCGGCCCGCTGCAAACGGGCGGATGCTCCTTCTTGTCTCCCTGCTCGGCGTCGCCGCAGCCGGCGCCGAACCGCTGGCGACACCCCCTGTCGCGGTACCACCTGTTCGGCCCGACATGCAGCTGCTGCCCCCGGTCGAGCAGGTCATCCGGCCCCGCGTCCGCCTGGCGGCGCTCGGCGATCCGCAGGACCTCACCGAGCCGCTGCTCCCTGATGACCTGGCGCCGCCGGGACAGCCGCGGCAGGAATTCGCGCCCCCCACGGGCCGCAAACTCCCGCCGGGTGCGAAGCCCGGTGCGCTCCAACAGGCGATCTTCACGGCGACCGAACTGCCGAAACTCGGAGCCGAAGGTCTCGGGCTGAACGTGCTCGAGACGTCCGTGACGTTCGGCATGCCCGCACCGACGATCGAATCGCCGCTGATTGTGACCGCCGGCTTCGGCGGCACGGCGACCGATCCCGCCGCGGGCAGCGACATTCCGGCCGGTCTCTACGACGGCTACGTGCAGGCGCGGTGGATGCGGAAGATCGGTGACCGTTTCGGCGTCGACCTCGCCGTCAGCCCCGGCTGGTATGCCGACTTCCGCAACGACTCGGCGCAGGCGCTGCGGATCACCGGCCACGGCTTCGGTGCCTGGGAGGCCGACGAGAACCTGCGGGTGGTCGCGGGCGTCATCTACCTCGACCGCTACGACGTCGACATCCTTCCTGCCGGCGGCCTGCTCTGGACGCCGGCCGACGACCGGCGGTTCGAGTTGATCTTTCCCCGACCGCGGCTCGCCTGGCGGATCGCCGAACTGCCGCAGGCGAGCCACTGGCTGTACCTGGCGGCCGAGTTCGGCGGCAACCAGTGGGCGATGGAATCGAACACCGGCCGCGACCAGATCATCGTCATCCGCGACTACCGGCTGCTCGCCGGCTGGGAACGCCGGCCCGCCGACCTCGGCGTCTCGTGGCGGGTCGAGGCCGGCTGGGTGACCGGCCGGAAGGTCGAGTACTACCTCGCGGACACGCCCTGGCTCAGCCCCTCCGACACGTTCGTCGTCCGCGCCGGACTCTGGTATTGATCGTCGCCGGGCGGCGTGCTTGGCTGGCTCGTCGCCAGGAAGCCGACGAGACCGCAGGCCAGCGCCGCCGCCGCGCCGGCCACGATTCCCGGCTCGAGCAGGCCCGGCGGCACGCCGGCTCCGGTCGCAAGGCTGTCGTCGCGGACGAGCGTCAGCAGCAGCACGGGCACCGAGTTGTGGGCCACGTGGCCGACGACGGCGGGGAGCAGACTGCCGGTGCGGAACACCATCCAGCCGAGGAGCAGGCCGAGCGCGAACGTCTGCGGCATCCGTTCGGGAAGGAGATGAAAGGCGGCGAAGCAGGCCGCCTGGCAGCCGATGGCCGCCATGGCCCGGCCCCGGCCGGGCCGATGCCCGACGAACCCGGCGAGCACGAAGCCGCGAAAGAACAGTTCCTCGCACACGGCCGGCAGCAGGGCGATGAGCAGCCAGCCGACCCACCAGGGCCGACCGCGAACCAGCCCCAGCAGCCGTTCCGCGAGCAGCCGCGATTCCGGCGATGTTTCGGTGCCGCGGACCGCGAGCAAGGCCAATGCCCCGAGTGCGAACAGCCCTGCTCCGGCGACCGCGGCGGCGGCCAGGCAGGGCAGTGACCGGACCGCGGCCCCGGCGACGGGCAGTCGCAACGCGAACGTCGGCCGGGCCGCGATCCGCTGCCACCAGGTCAACGCCAGCATGGGCACAAGCAGCGTGATCACCTGCTGCACGGGAATCGCGACTGCCAGGTCGTCGATCGTCAGGCCCTGGGAATACCAGATCAGGGCCACGCCGGCGGCGATGCCGGCTGCGGCCTGCAGCGGCGTGGGCCGCAGCCGGCGCGGCGGGCGGCTGAGCGGGCCGGCCGCCGAGTCCGGCCCACGGAAGAGCAGGTCCTCGGCATCGAGCGTCACGGCCGTGGCCCGGAGGAGGATCCAGGTCAGCACCGCCGACGAGAGGAGCGACAGGCCGAGCATCGTCAGCACCTCCCCGGGCGGTCGCCACGACTCGAGCGCCGCCTTGGCGACGGCGATCTGGCCGGTGAATGGGACCGCGGCGAGCAGGGTCGACCCCTTCTGTCCCGGCAGCATCGCCACGCCGGCCAGACCGCTGACCAGGAGGATGACCGGCGTGAGCGTGTTCTGTGCCTCCTTCACGCTTTTCGAGGCCGCCGTCACCGCCAGGCTCAGGCTGGCCGCGACCGCCGCCAGTCCCACGAAGGCGACGACCGTCACCGTCACGCCCGCCGCCATCTGCCCCGGTGCGATCGCGAGTCGGCTCTCGGCCGGCAGTTGCCGGAGCAGGACGCTCGCCGTGAGGGTGATCGACACGGCGTTCATCGCCAGCGTCGCCAGCGTCACGGCGAACACCGCCAGGAACTTGCCGCGGACGATGTCGGCCACGCCGCAGGGGGCGATGAGCAGCGTCTCGACCGTGCCGCGCTCCTTCTCCCCGGCGATGGCGTCGATCGCCGGGTAGAACGCGCCCGTGGCCGTGAGGAGGGCGAGGAGCACGAGCACGGCGCCGGCGACCACCGGCACCACCTCCCGCGTTGCCTGCCGCGCCGGGCTCTCGCCGCCGTCGGGGAAATCGACCTGCAACGGCAGGAGCGTCGTGGCCGGCAGGGCGGCGGC
>JBKDUV010000342.1:0-15014 GCA_046339335.1 Planctomycetia bacterium
CGGCTGCTCACCGCCACGGAACGGAAGCAGGTCGGCGAGCTGATGTTCCGGATCGGCATCATGCATAGCCTCCAGCGCGGCGACCATGCGACCGCCGTGACGTGGTTCGATCGCACGGTGCCCCTCTGGGAGGCGAACGACGTCTTCGAGCGGGACGGCGAGACGGGCCGGCAGGGCGAGTGCTACGTGAGCATGGCGATCTCGTACTGGCAGGTCGACCGGCGCGAGGATGCGATGGCGCTCAGCCAGCGCGGCGTGGAGCTGATGGTCGGCGCGGTCGACAGGCAGCTGCTCGAGGAGCGGTCGCTGGCGGTCGCCTACGGCAACCTGTCGACGATGTACGCCGAGGAGGGAGACGACGAGCGGTCCCGCAGCTATGCGGAGATGGCGGTCCGTGCCGAGGCCGCCGGCACGGGAACGAAACTCCGCTAGCGTCGAGCCAGCGGTCGGGTGTCGCCGGCGTGCCGCGCGGATCGAGTGGATGCCGTATCAGCCGCGCCACTCGAGGCCGAGGATCGAGATGTCGTCGAGCGGCCCCGCGGGGGCGCACCAGGCCTCGACCTCGGCCAGGAGACAGGCCACGCTCGCCTCCAGCGGTTTGCCACGGCCGCCGCGGATGCAGTCGGCCAGCGCCTGATCGCCGTAGGGTTCCTGGCGACCGTCCATCGCCTCCGGAACGCCGTCCGAATAAAGATAAATGCGGTCGCCCGGGGCGAGCTGCAGCACCTGCTGCCGGTACTCGACGTCCGGCACGAACGCGATCGGAAAGCCCTCGGCGCCGTGAAACTCCGGCGCGGCTCCCCCGGCCGGCAGCCGCAGGAGCGCCGGATGGCCACCGCAGACGTAGTCGAGCCGGCCCGTCGGCAGGTGGAGCACGCCATACAGGAGCGTGAAGTACAGACCGGAGAACTCGTCGGCCTGGAACAGGCGATTGAGCGCGGTCGCCACGTCGGCGGGTGGCGTGACGACGACCCGACCATCCGCTCCCTGCCGGACGAGCAGCGACGAATCCGACACCTTCGGCGTCAGGAAGCGGCCCACCGTGACCGCCATCAGCGACGACGGGACACCGTGGCCGCTGACGTCGACGACGAACAGGCCGGCATGCTCGGCGTCGAGCTGAAAGACGTTGAGGAAGTCGCCGGCGAGCCCCTCGCAGGGAACATACCGCCAGGCGACGTCGGCCGGCGGGATCGCCACGTCGGCGGCCGGCAGCAGGGACCGCTGCACCTTGGCCGCCGCCTTGAGGTCGCGGACCATGCGGGCGTTGATCCGCGAAATCTCGTCGTTGCGCTCGGTGAGTTCGTCGTTCGTCTTCTGCAGGCTGTCGCGGGCGACCAACAGTTCCTGGTTGGCGACGACGAGCTCCTGGTTCTTGGTGACGGCGTTTTCAAAGGTCGAGACGAGCAGGTTGAGGACCTGCTGCCGGCCGGCCTTGACGCGAAACGTCTGCCCGGCGAGCGACACCTCGAGCGTCCCCTCGGCCTCGGCCGCCGCGTCCGTGAGGGGCGTCGCCAGCAGCGACTCCATGCGGGACAGGAGATAGTCCGGCTCGTAGGGCTTTGTGACGTAGTTGTCGGCCCCGGCGTCGAGCCCGCGGATGATGTCGATCGGGTCGGAAAGCGTGGACAAGAGGATGAAGGGAATGGTCCGCAGGGCGGGATCGGTCTTCACCGCCTTGCAAAACTCGTAGCCCGTCATCACCGGCATCTCGATGTCGGAGATGATGATGTCGGGCCGCCGCTCGCGGACGAGTGCCAGGGCGTCGGCCCCGGTCTCCCCCCAGCGGACCTCGTGGCCGGCTTCGACAAGCCGGCGCTGGAGCATCCGGGCCTGGATCCGGCTGACCTCGGCGATGACGACGTTCACGCCGCGGCCTCGCGCTGCGGGGCGGTTCTCGTCCACGCGCCGCCTTCCTCAGGTGAACGTGGCGAGGGCGGCTTCGGCATCCTTGTGGATGCTGAACAGCTTGTCGAGGCTCGTGAGCTTGAAGACCTGGAAGATCTCCGGCCGGATGGAGCACATCTTCAGCCGCCCCTGGGCGCTGGAAATCTTGCGGTGCAGCTGGCCGAGCAGGCCGAGCATGGCGCTCGACATGAACTCGACGTTGCCGAAGTCGAGGAGGACGTCGGGCCCGGAGGCCTTGCCGAGCAGGGTGGTGACGTCGGTGCGGATCTCGTCGAGGACCGTGTCGTCGAGGATCTTCTTGTCCTTGAAGGCGACGAGGTGCACGTTCCCCTTCTTGCCGGCCAGGATTCTGCGGAATTGTTCCATGACGCCCTCGGGATCGGCTCTCGATGCGAAGCCGCTTCGGCCCCGCAGACCGCGTTAGAGTACCCTGGGCCCGCGCGAACCGCCAGCAGCCCCGCCGCGGCCAGCGGTCACGGCTGCTTCTGCCGTTCGAAAAGGAGCGGCTTCGCGTCGGCAGGCGCCCCGGGGAGGGAAAACTCGAAGGCGTCGGCCCCCTTGGCGGCGACCTTGCCCGCCATCGTGCCGGCTTTCTCCGTGACCAGGGCGATGGCGTCGGCTGCGGTCTCGATGGTGCCCGACAACTCCACCGCCGGCCTGCCGTCCGGGGTCGCCTTCCAGGTGAACGTCGAGTCGGCGCCGATCGAGAGGACGATCGTGTCCTTGCCCGCCGTCGCTTTCCACGTCCCAACCAGATCGGTTTCGGGGGCGGCGGGCGGCGCCGACTCGCCGGCGTTCGCCGCGGGCTTCGGCTCGGCCTCCGCCGGCGGCGGCTGGAGCGAGGCGAGCAGCCGCTTCGCCACCTCGTCCTTGGGCTGCTTGGCGACCACGACTTCCAGCGGCTTGCGGGCCGCCTCGCCATGCCCGGCGACGAGGTAGTGGTAGGCGAGCACGAAATGCGGCGCGGCGTCGTCGGGATTGGCGCGGCAGGCGGCCTCCAGCTTGCGGAGTTGTGCCGTGTAGGCGTCGACCGACTCGTAAACGTTGCTGACCGTCGTCCAGTCCATGCCCGGCGCCGAGGCGAGCACCACGTTGAGGGCGGCGGCGGCTTCGCCGTAGCGACCGAGCGCGAACAGGGCCAGGGCCCGCAGTTCATGGATCACGGTGTCGCCCGGAGCCTGCTTGACGCCGAGGTCGAAGGCCGTCAGGGCGCCGGCGTAATCACCCGCCTTGAACCGCGCCAGGCCATCGTCCACGGCGGCGTTGACCTCGTCCCTGGCCGGGGGCTGGGCCACCGGCTGGCCCACAGTGGGTACCGCGGTCACTGTGGCGGAGGCGTCGGGGGCGTAACTCGCGACGGCGATCGGCTGCGAATAGTCGTAGGGTGAGGCGGCGACCACGGTCGCTGGCACGGCGGAGTAATAGGGGTTCACGTAGGGCGTGCCGTAGCCGAATCCCCAGGCGTTGCTGGCTAGCGAGACCGCGCCCCAGGTGGCAGCGCCGACCGCGACGGGCGCCCACCAGTTGCCGGTCCAGCAGCTGTTGTACCAGCCGCCATAGTGCGGATTGACGTGGCCGTAGTTCCAGTTGTTGGCCCAGCCACCGTTCCAGCCCGGGTAGCCCCAGCCACCGCCTACGTTGACGTTGTTGAAGTTGTTGTTGTTGAACGTGTTGCCGTTCCAGTTGCCGCTGTTCCAGAACGTGTTGCCGTTGCCGGGACGGTTCCAACCGGCTCCGGGACGGTTGCCGCCAATGCCCGGTCTGTTGCCCTCCCATCCGGGACGGTTGCCGCCGCCTGGACGGTTGAAGGCACCAAGATCGCCGGGCAGCGTCGTCGGGCGATTCCCGCCGATACCGGGGCGATTCCCGCCCAGGCCCGGCCTGTCGCCACCGATGCCGGGGCGGTTGATGCCCTGGCCTGGACGGTTGATGGTCCCGAGGTCGCCGGGCAGCGTTGTTGGCCGATTGCCGCCGATGCCTGGCCGGTCACCGGGGCCGAGCGTTCCCGGCAAGGTCGTCGGCCGATTCACGCCCAGTCCTGGCCGGTCGCCACCCAGTCCTGGCCGGTCGCCACCGGGGCCGGGACGGTTGCCGCCGGCGAGGTTTCCAGGCGCTGGCGCCGGCCGATTCAGACCGGGACCGCCGACGCCACCCTGTGGAAATGCCGGCCGGTTGACGGCGCCAAGTCCGGGGCGCGTCACGGGACCGGCGGGGCGATTCATCGGGCCAGCGGGCCGCGTCATGGGACCGGCGACACCGCCCGGAGCGGGTGCGGGCATCGGCGCCGGCCGCGTCGAGAAGCCGCCGCCGGGCCGGCTGGCCACGCCGGGACCGACACCACCGCCTCCCGGCTGAATGCCTCCCAGACCGGGCCGCACCGCGGCTGCGGGGGGAGCCGGCCGCTGCACGGCGCCGGCATTCGGCAGCGAGGGTCGGGCGATGTTGGGACGCTGCGCCGCCCCCATGCTCGGCCGTTGGAAGTTTTGCACCTGTGGCGTACGCGGCCGCGCCGCCGGCATCTGGGGCCGCGCGACCGGGCCCTGCGGCCGCGCCGCCGGCATGTTCGGCCGCGCTGCGGGCATCTGCGGGCGGGCCGCCGGCGCATGGGGACGGGCATGGGCTGCGCGGCCGCCGCCACCACCGGCCCGCCCCACGGACGGACGGGCCTGAGCCACGGACCCGAACACCGTGCCGACAACCGCAAGGCCCGCGGCCAGCGACCGCAATCCAGCGAACAGCGCACGCATGGTCATCGCCATCCTTTCGCAATCCGAAAAAATCGTCCGCCCACGTTCGATGTCACGACAACCCGTCCGGCCGGCTCAGCGGCCCTCGACGGGCTTGGGTCCGCCTTCCGCCGCACCGGGCGCGGGAGGCTTGCGGGCCACGACGACCCGAAAATCCGGCTCGGCTGCCCCCGCAATCACCCGATCGCTGCTCTTGATCACGAAGTGGTCGGCATCCTTTTGCGTGATCGTCACGGTGGCCGAGCCGCTGCTGCCGTCGGGCATCGTCGCCTCCGACTTCACGATCCAGCCGTTCTCACCGGCGCCCCACTCCCCTTCGCTGAAGCCACCGTCGGAGTCGAACGTCCAGGACCGTAACTGCCCCTCGACCGCATCCCAGCCGATGCGTTGGCTGCTCTTTCCGCCCGGCTTTCCGCCGATGGAGACATTGAAATCGCCGAGCAGGAAGTTGCCGTCCTCGCTCCAGCGGTAGGAGATCGTCGTCCGCCCCTCGGGGCTCTCGTCCACCCACTCTCCCACCATCCAGTCGAGCGTTGCCAGCATTTCCCGCGGCGTCGGTGTCGGGTCGTCGGCGAACTCCCGGTACGACGCGATCGGCCAGCGATCGGCCTGCTTCACGCGCACGGCCACGTATCGCATCTGGGCGACGGCGGCGTCGGCGACGGCGGTGATCCGGCGCAGCCCTTCCTCGACCACGACCGCGTCGCCGATCGCTCGGGCGGCGGTAACCTCCATGTCGAGCGCGGCCTGGGGGAACTTCGCGAAGAACTTCGTGAACAGGTCCTTGATGGCAGCCCGTCCGGAGAACACGTTGCCATCCTCATCGACGAGTTCGCCCGCATCGAGGTACATCCCGGCGATCGCGCCGGCATCTCCGGCATTGAAGGCCTTGACGGTCGCCGCCGCCTCGGCCTGGATCACCCCCTCGACCTGGCGTCCACCAGCTTCGGCCTGTGCTGGCGGGACCGCCTGCCCCTGTACCTGCACCTGCGCTTGGCCCTGCACCTTCACATGCACCGGGGACTGGGCCGAGGCCGTGGATGACGCCGCCAGGCAGGCGACGACACCCCCCAGCAGCGCGGCGCCGAGCAGATCGCCCCGGCACAGGCTCGCCGTGCCCTTCCATGCTCCACCGAACCGCGCCGCCATGTCTTCTCTCCCCTGCCTCGGAATGTTCATTCGCAACCCATCCTGTGAAGCGACCATATTTCGGCGGCTGGTGCAAGCGGCCGCCGCCTCGCGGCTCCGCCCAGCGGCGGCCGGTCCCTTGCAGCCGGCCTGCCGGCAGCGGTACCCTCTGCGACAGTTTCAGCGTCCGCGATCGCCACCGGCGATCGCCCCCGACAACTCCGGAGACAAACGATGGCCGCCCCCGTGAAGCAGGTGTTCTCGCTGTTCGAGGAGTTCAAGAACTTTGCCTTCAAGGGGAACGTGATCGACCTTGCCGTCGGCGTGATCATCGGCGGCGCTTTCGGCAAGATCGTCTCCAGCATGGTGGACAACGTCCTCATGCCCTCGATCAACGTGATCATGCCGGGCGACGGGAGCTACCGCGACTGGGCGATCGTCGTCGGCGAAAAGAAGATCCCCTACGGCGCCTTTCTCGGCGACGTCGTCAGCTTCCTGATCCTCGCCGCGGCCCTGTTCTTCTTCATCGTCAAGTTCCTCGGCTGGCTGATGAAGTCGAAGGCCACGGAAGCTGCCACTGTCCCGGCGGCGCCACCGGCCCAGGAAGTGCTGCTGACGGAAATCCGTGACCTGCTCAAGAACCGCTGAAGCAGCCGCCGAACAGCGTCCGGCGGGCGACGCTCCACCAGCCCGGCCTGTCGAGCGACAGGTAGGGAGAGTCCTCCGGAAGGCGGCCGCCAAGGTGCTCGTGGGCCGCCTTCAGATTGTGGTAGGGCAGCGAGGGGAAGAGGTGGTGCAGGGCGTGGTAGCGAATCGAGAACGGAAAGAACAGGAGCGTCAGCGGGTCGTTGCCGGTGAAGTTGCATGAATCGGTGATGTGGGCCTCGAGCCCCACGGGACTGCCGTCGCCGGCGAAGTGGTGATCCGCCAGTTGTCGCAGCTGGTTCAACGCCACCGTCGCCAGGGCGAGCAGGTAGAGCTGCGGGATTCGCGTCCACTCGTTCACCCCCACGACCACGAGCAGCGGAATGAGCGCGGCCCGCAGGAAGCAGGGAATCTCGACGGCGAGGATCGCCCGCCGGTCGGCCGCCGTGAGGCGGCGTTCGTAGCGGCGATTGAACGTCAGGGCCGATGCGTTGCGCAACGTCCAGTCGCGGAGCCGGGGATGGAGAAACGTCAGCGGCACGAGCAGGAACCGCAGGAACACGAGCACCGGAAAGACCAGGACGTAGAGCAGGTAGCCGACGAGGCTCGCCGGGTTGCCCCCTTCGAGCACGTTGGCGACGTATTCCGGATCCTCGGGCGTGCCGTAGAGCCGCTGGCTGTGATGGTCGCGGTGGTGCCGGGTGAAGAACGGGCTCGGCGTCAGCAGCATGACGCCCGCCAAGGCGTTCCAGGCCAGCTTGAACCCCGGCAGTTCGTCATGCCCGAGGTGGCAGACCTCGTGGATCAGCGACCCCAGCCGATAAAGCCAGAAGGCGGCGAGCGGAAAGGCGACGGCCTGCTGCCACGACCAGGCCGCGGCCGTCAGGTAGACCGACGTCGCCAGGTAGGCCGACACCATGCTGACGAGAAAGTCGGTCCAGTACCGCCAGGGGGAGACGCGGAAGAAATCGGTGTCGGCATCGCGGATCGCATGCCGCACGTCGCGGATCCAACCCTGTGGCACCGCCGCCGGCGGCTCAACCGGCCTGCCCGCCGTAACCGCCGTTGCTGCCGCCATGCTGTCCGCCTCCGGTGCGCCCGAACCGTCGATATCCGTTCGAACGCCCGGCATTTCAGCAGAGAACGTCGGCCGGCACCACCCCACACGGGAAACAGAGCGGGGGGGCCGGACGATCGGTCGTCCGGCCCCCCCTGATTTACTGAATACTCGACGAAACCGGGTGCTTACTTGCAGCGCCGGCAGCCGCGACGGCAGCCCTTGCTGGAAGAACCGCACGCAGCAGCAGCGCCGTTGGCACCACAGGCGGCCGAGGCATCGCCGCAGCCACCGCAGGCACCTTCGCCACCGGCAGCACCGGCACCGCAGCCGTCAGCAGCCACCTCGACGGCGACCATGACGCACTTCTGCACCGGCACTTCCTTCGTCACCTGGTGCGGGACGCGGACCGAGTAGCTCTCGGTCTTCGTCTCGGGAACCGAGTCGTACACCGTGACGGAGTACTTCTCTTCCTTCTGCTGCGGGACCATGACCGTGTAGGAGACTTCCTTGGTCATCGTCTCGGGCACGCACTTGGTCACCGTGTACTCCCGAGTCTTGGTCTCGGACTTGTACTTGGTGACGCTCACCTTCCGGGTCTTCTGCTCCGGAACGTGCTTGGTGACCGTGTAGGTCCGGGTCCGCTCCTCCGGCACGCAGGTCGTGACGGTGTAGGTGCGGGTCCGCTCCTCGGCACGGGACTTCGAAACGGAGACCTTGCGGGTCTTCGTCTCGGGCACGTGCTTGGTGACCGTGTAGGTCCGGGTCTTCTCCTCGGCACGGTACTTCGTGACGGAGACCTTGCGGGTCTTCGTCTCGGGCACCATCTTCGTCACGGAGTAGGTCCGGGTCCGCTCCTCGGGGCGGCACTTCGTGACCGTGTAGGTCCGGGTGCGCTCCTCGTCACGGCACTTGGTCACGCTGACCATCCGGCTCCGCTGCTCCTGACGGCACTTGGTGACCGTGTAAGAGTAGGGGACCTCTTCCGTCACGCACTGGTAGGTCGTGACCGGGACTTCCTTCGTCTCGCACGTCGGAACCCAGACACGCTTGCAGCACGTCTTCGCCGGGCAGGGGCAGCCGTTGGCGTCAACGCCGCCGCCGACCTCGACCTGCTGCGTCTCCCAGTGTCCGCCACGGACCTGCACCGTCTTCGAGCCCTGCACGGCCACCCGCTTCTGCACGGTGCGGCTGCCGGACATCTGCTCGGTGTAGGGGACGTTCACCGTGTAGGTCTGCTCGACCTGCTCGGTGTAGGGGACCTTCACCGTGTAGGTCGAAACCTTCTCCTCGGTGTAGGGCACCATCACCGTGTAGGTGGCGGTCTTCTCTTCCTGGACCGGGACGTGCATCGTGTAGGTCTGCTCGACCTCCTCGGTGTACGGGACCTGGACCGTGTAGGTCGCGGTCTTCTCCTCCGACACGGGCACCATCACCGTGTAGGTCTGCTCGACCTCCTCGGTGTACGGAACCTGGACCGTGTAGGTGGCGGTCTTCTCTTCCTGCTTCGGGACCATCACCGTATAGGTGGCGGTCTTCTCTTCCTGGACCGGAACGTGAACCGTGTAGGTCTGCTCGACCTCCTCGGTGTACGGAACCTGGACGGTGTACTCGGCCGTCTTGGTCTCCGTCACGTTCTTGTTGACCGTGTAGTTCACGGTCTTGGTCCGAGTCTCGGGAACCTGCACGGTGACCGTGCGGGTCCGCTCCTCGGTCCGCGGGACCCGCTTCGTGACCGTGTAGGTCCGCTCGCGGGTCTCGGTGGTGTACTCGGTCGACGTGACCGTCTTCATCTCGGTCACGTACTGACGCTGATACACCGTCTTGGTGCCGCCGCAGGCCGAGCCGGCGGAAGCACCACCACAACCACCAGCACAATCACCGCTGACAGCGGCGCCGCTCTCGCAGCCACCGGCGCAGCCGCTGTTGCAGGCGTTGCAGTCGGCCGCCCACGTGCTCGTGCACAGGGCGACGACGGCACAGGCCGGCATCAGGCAGGAAAGGACTTTACGAATCACGCAGACCTCCAAGAAAAAAGGGAACAGAAACCAGAGAAACCGAGCAGGTTTTTTCGAACGCGCCCGATCGGTCGTCGGTCGAAGAGACCGTTCTCTTCCGACGACCGAACGGTACGGCCGCCTGTTAAGATGGATAGATTACGTTGACTAAACCGGCATGCAAGGGGCTGGCACGTGGCCGGAGACCGGTTTTTCTGCCCCCCCCAATTTCCGTCACAAAAACAAGGTTTTCCAGCACTTGGCGGGGATGCTGCTGACGCGAAGGGCCGCTGTGCGGGCCGACACTTTGCAAAAACCTCACGGTTTTCCGCGGCCGGCCCGCCTGCCGACCCCGCTCCGCACCCCGTGCCAGCCGGTCAGCCCGACCGAAAAAGCGCACCGACGAGACGCGACAGGAGCCAGAGCGTTCCCAGGGGCAGCACGATCGTCGAGATCGTGAAATAGATCGCCAGATTGACGATCGACTCCCCCACCGCGGCCAGCGACTCGTAGATCCGCCGCGCCTTGTCGCCGATCGCATTGACCGGGTTGTACCGCTCGTACCAGGGCCGTTTCTGGTCGCTCTCCTCCACCTGTTCGATCGTCTCCGTCGTGGCGCTGACCGCCGCCGCCGCCTGCTGGTAGCCGGTCTCCAGAAACCGCTCCGCGACCCACGAATCGATCCAGCCCGCGGTCGGCAGCGCGAGTCGGGCGAACAGGGCGACGCCGAACAGCCGCCTGCTCCAGCCCATGAGCGAGGCACGCGAACGGGCACCGCATCCGGCCGCAGCCGCGAGCGGCACGAATGCCGGGACGAACAGCCACCAGCCGAGGGCCCGGCCGACCTGCATGCCCAGCCGCTGCACGCCGAGCGCCATGGTGCTGGTCAGGAGCAGCGACCCGTACTGCTCGACGAGGTCGTTGACCGGGTCGAGCGCCTGGCCGATGCCGATGCTGCCGCCGGGCCCGAAGCTGAAGCTCACCTCCGAACTCTGGGCGAGCGAGATGGCGCTGTCGAGGCCGCGGGTCGCGGCCAACGCCGCCAGCGTGCGGGCGAACGTCGCCTCGAGGTAGTCGTCGCCGTGAGAGTCCGCCAGCGGGGCGAAGAGGAAGAGCACGGCCGCGGCCGCGACGATCTGCAGCAGGCCGCGGGCGGCCGGCTCGCGGAGCCCTGCCGGCAGGACCGTCAGCCAGCCACCGCCGGTGATCCACCGCAGCCAGCCATCGAGCCCGGTCGCCCCGGCATCCGTCGCGTCGGCCATCGTCAGGTCCTCCGTGATCGCCTCCGACCGTTGCTCACTTCCCCAGCACGCCCACGAGCACCGGCCGCACGATCGCCGCCCGGCGGGCATTGCCGATCGTGCTCGGATGCTGGCCGTCGGCGAGGAAGCACTCGGCGGCCGGACGACCATCCGGGCCGAGAAACGCGGCGGTCGTGTCGAGATACACGCACGTGCGGCCCGGATTCCCCGATTCGACCGCCGCCTGACTCTCGATCCAGTCACGCACCGCGGCATTCGCCTCCTGCTGCCGCGGCCACTGTTCCCAGCGGGCCGCCGTCGGGGAAATGCCCAGAAACACGACCGTTGCCCCCGGGCTGACGCGGCCGATCTCCTCGACGAGGGCCTTGAAGGCGTCGCGAATCTCCTCGGGCGTCCGGCCGTCGGCGATGTCGTTGGTGCCGGCCGAGACGACGACCACCCGCGGTCGAAGCGGCTCGACGAGCGCCGCCACGTGCGCCGCCAGGTCGCCGAGCCGGCAGCCGGAGACGCCCCGGTTGACGACGTCGAGGCCCGGAAAGTCGTCGGCGAGCGTCTGCCATTTGCTGATGTTGGACGAGCCGACGAGGGCGATGCCACCCGTCCGCGGTGTGGCGACACGGTCGCGTTCCCCGACCGCTGCGAGTTCCGCCTTCCAGTCGGTCGGAGGCGCGGCCTGCAGGGCCGGCGGGGCGGCCGCTGGCGGAGCGTCCGTCGCCACGGCCGAAGACGCCGCAGCCGGCGCCGGCTGCGGTGCCGTGGCCGCCATCTTGACCAGTGGCAGGGCGAAGACCCGATTCCAGTCGGTCTTCATCCGCACCACCTGCCAGCCGTGCCGCGTGGCCGCCTCCAGCGACTCGTTGCGCGGCTCGCCGTAGGCCATCTCGCGGTCGCCGTCGTCGTGGAGCAGGAGCAGCTGCAGGCTCGGACGCGCGCCCGACTGCGACCAGCGGAGCATGTCGATGTCGCCGCCAGTGCCCACGTTGCCCACGGCGAGGATCGGCCGCCGGCCGATCTGCTCGGCGATGCTCACCGCCTTCTGCTCCCGGTCGTTGAACACGCGCAGGTCGGGGAGGACGACGAGATCGAGCCGCCTGGTCGGCGTCGCGGTCGAACCCGCGGGAGCGTCTTCGACCACTTCCCGAACGGCGGTTGCCGGCCGGGAGGCGATCACCCGCTCCGGTCCGATCCCGTGCCATTCCGCCGCCGTCGGCCGGAGGAAATGCAGCCCGCTCCCCGAGCAGATCCAGACGACGAACCCGCGGGCCTCGAGCAGCCGGATCAGCTCGCGCATCGGCTGGTAGGAGGTCTCACCGAGCGGGACGCCGAACGCCGGATGACGGGCCGTGCGGATGAACTCGCGGGCGTCGGCCTCCAGCTGCTCGACCGACTCGCCGGCGAGCGTGGCGAAGGTCAGCTCGACGAGCTGCTTTCTTCCCAGCCGACGCACGAGGTCGAAGTCTCCCGTGAGCAGGGTCGCGTAGGGCTCCTCGTCCGCGATCTCGGGCCGGCGGGCGGCCAGGCCGCGGATCCGATCGACGAGAAACAGGCCGTGTGCCAGCGGCTTCTCGCAGACCAGCGTGCCGTCGTGATCGAAGACCGCGATCCGCTCCGCGGGCGGCACGAACGTCGCGCTCCCCTCGCGGGTCACGGCGGCGACGAAGTCGAGGATCGCCCGCTTCACCGCGCCGTCGTTCCAGCTCGGCAGCGGATCGACGGCGGCGACCGGGGGCACCGGCCGCGGCACGGGGACCGGCTCGACGACCGGACCGGTCAGGGGCTTGGATCCGAACCAGATCGCGGCCGCGAGCAGCCCGAGGGCCACGAGCGGCACCCAGAGGGCCGATGCCCCGGTCCCCTCGCCGCTGCGGGCCTGCTTCTCCGGCCGCCGCCGGATCTCCTCGTGCTCGGACGCTGAACCGTGTGCCGACATGCCTCGACTCCTCGCTGGACACCTCGCGGCCCGACGCCCTGCCTGCCGCTGACCGGAGCTTCCACCTTACCGTCCCCGCGGCGAAACGCGAGCAACGCCGCGGCGGCCGGGTGATAGACTCCGACTCGGCGCCGGTCCGCTCGTCCAGCCTGCGGATCATCCGCTCATCCATGGCGCCGCTCGTCCACGGGAGAACGTCTCATGTCGCATCGTCGCCCGCATCGTCGTCTGGCCTTCGCGGCGCCGCTCGTCGTCACCCTGCTGTCTGCCGTTCCCGGCGCCGCCGACGTCGAACTCAACAGCATGTTCGGCGACCACATGGTCCTGCAGCAGGGAATCGCCAACAAGGTCTGGGGGCGGGCCGCTCCCGGAGAGGCCGTGACGGTCACGTTCGCCGGCCAGACCAAGGCCACGACCGCCGGCGCGGACGGCACCTGGCATGTGCTGCTCGACCCGGTCGCCGACTACGGCGGGCCGCACACGCTTACCATCAAGGGCAACAACACCGTCGTCTTCAACGACGTCCTCGTCGGCGAGGTCTGGATCTGCGCCGGACAGTCGAACATGCAGTGGAGCGTGAATCAGTCGGCCGACCCCGACATCGAGAAGGCGGCCGCGAACGTCCCCGCCATCCGCCTGATCCCGGTGCCGCACGTGGGCACCCAGGAACCGCAGTGGACCTTCGAGGGCGCGTGGCAGCCCTGCACGCCCGAGACCGTCGCCGAGTTCTCCGCCGTGGGCTATCTCTTCGGCCGCCAGCTCCAGCAGACGCTCGGCGTTCCCGTGGGCCTGATCGACAACGCCTGGGGAGGCAGCGCCGCCGACGCCTGGGTGCGCCGCGACAAGCTCGCCGCGCACCCGCGGCTCAAGGCGATCCACGACCGCTGGCTGAAGGCGGAGGCCGACAAGCCCGGCGACGCCTCTATGAAGGGCAACAGCCGGCCGGGCAACATCCATTCCGGCGTCCTCTCCCCGTCGATCGGCTACGGGATTCGGGGCGTGATCTGGTACCAGGGGGAGTCGAACACGGGCCGGGCCCACCAGTACCGTGAGCTGTTTCCGTTCCTGATCCGCTCGTGGCGCGAGGAGTGGGGGATCGGCGACTTCCCCTTCTACTGGGTGCAGCTCGCCGACTACCAGGCGGAGAAGCCCGAGCCCGGCGAGAGTGACTGGGCGGAGTTGCGCGAGGCCCAGACCATGACGCTCGAGGCCGTGCCCAATACGGGCGAGGCGGTGATCATCGACCTCGGCGAGGGCAAGGACATCCACCCGAAGAACAAGCAGGGTGTCGCCAAGCGGCTGGCCCGCTGGGCCCTCGCCGAAACCTACAACCGGCCCGGCATCGCCTGCCGCAGCCCGCGGTACAAGTCACACGAGAAGGTGGGGAGCAAGATGGTGCTCTCCTTCGCCGACGTGACGAGCTGGCGGCCGTTCGACGTCGCCGAGCCGCGCGGCTTCACGATCGCGGGCGCCGACCGGAAGTTCGTGCCCGCCACCGCGGCCATCGCCAAGGACGGCCGGATCGAGGTCTGGAGCGACGCGGTGGCCGAGCCGGTCGCCGTCCGTTACGCCTGGGCCAACAACCCCGTCTGCAACATGTATTCGGCCGCCGGCCTGCCGCTGACGCCATTTCGGACCGACGACTTCCCGGGAATCACCGTGGGCAAGGAGTGAGCCTCGGCGCGGCTCCCGGCCGACAGCGGCGCCAGCACTCTCGGCGACCCTGTGCGCCAGGGACGCCAGCGACTACGATCTGTCGCTTCGGGGACCGGCACTTCAAGCCCCCCGGGGCACACGACAGGGAGCGTCGCCGATGACCATGCACACCTTCCGCGCACCATGCCTCGTCGTCACGATGATCGCCGTCGTCGCCGGCTGCTCGTCGGCCACGAGCCGACGCGAGGACGCCAGTCGCGGCGTGCCCGCCGCTGGCGGAGAGCGGTCCGCGACGCTCGCCCGCGAATCGCGCCGCGCGCCCGACGTGATCGGCCGTCCTCGTCCGTTCCGCCTCGCGGAGGCCGCCGCCGTCGCTCGGCCCGAAGCGCCGGGCGGTGCCGCGGCCCTGCCCGACGGCCCGTTCAAGCCGGCCGCCCCGGCGCAGACGGCCCAGCACCCGTCGGCCGGCGAGATTCGCGGCATGATGCGCGACTACCTCCGGGCCTTCAATCGGCACGACGCCGCTGCGCTGGCCGCCCACTGGAGCCCGACGGCGGAGAACCACGACATCGACGCGGGATTCGTCACCGCCTCCGGCCGCGACTCGGTGCGCGAGTTGTTTTCCAGCCTCTTCCACCGGGACGACGAGGCGTCGATCGACCTCGAACTGACGGCGATCCGCCC